>DATLHR010000568.1:0-40992 GCA_035539815.1 Kofleriaceae bacterium | reverse complement strand
CGGGGACACATCGGCTGCACGTGGCGGTGGAGCGCGCGGTGGCGGACTGGATGCGCGTGGGCGGTGTTCGCTTGTTCAACTCGGGATACGCGGCGAACACGGGCGTGCTGTCGACGCTGGCGGGGCCCGGGGATGTGGTGTTCTCCGACGAGCTGAACCACGCGAGCATCATCGATGGCTGCCGGCTGTCGCGCGCGGAGGTCGTCGTGTATCCGCATGGTGATCTGCGTGCGCTCGAGGAAGTGCTCGCGAGGCGAGGCGGGCATCGTCGACGCCTCGTGGTGACGGAGTCGCTGTTCTCGATGGATGGCGACCTCGCGGATCTCGCGGCGATCTCTCGGCTGTGTGCGAAGCACGAGGCGGCGCTCGTCGTCGACGAAGCGCACGCGGTCGGCGTGCACGGGCCGGAGGGCAGGGGGCTCGCGGCAGACGTCGCGGTCACGCCCGACGTGCTGATCGGGACCTTCGGCAAGGCGCTCGGGACGTATGGAGCGTTCGCGGCGACGACGGCGCCGATCGCGGAGCTGCTGTGGAATCGTGCGCGCTCGCTCGTGTTCTCGACGGCGCTGCCGCCGAGCATTCCGGCCGCGACGCTCGCGGCGATCGAGGTCGTGCGGAGCGACGAAGGGCGCGCTCGTCGTCGGGCGCTCGCCGGACATGCGCGCAGGCTGCGCGAGCTCGTGCCGTGTCTAGGCGGAGCAGCAGAGAGTGCGATCGCACCGCTCGCGATCGGCGATGACCGCGAGGTGATGCAGACGACCGCGCGGTTGCTCGAGCGCGGCGTGTTCGTGCAGGGGATTCGGCCACCCACGGTGCCAGCGGGAACCGCGCGGCTGCGGGTGAGCCTGTGTGCTGGGCTCTCGACGCAACAGCTCGAAACATCAGGACTCGTGATGAATGACGCAACGCGTCAACGCGGATGCACATGACTGATCCTCGACCGCACCGCACCGCACCGCACCTGACCAAGCAGCACGGCATCGCACGAGGGCATGCACATGACTGATCTACGCGACCTCGACCGCAACGTTACGTGGCACCCGTTCACCCAGATGGCCGAGTGGGAGCCGCTCGTGATCGCGAGCGGCGAGGGGAACTGGCTCATCGACGATCGCGGCCGCAGGTATCTCGACGGCGTCAGCTCGCTCTGGTGCAACGTGCACGGGCATCGCCACCCGCGACTCGACCGCGCACTTCGCGAGCAGCTCGATCGCATCGCGCACTCGACGTTCCTCGGACTGACGCACGAGCCGGGTGTGCGGCTCGCGGCTGCTCTCGTCGAGGTCGCGCCGCGTGGGCTGACGCGCGTGTTCTATTCAGACGCTGGCTCGACCTCGGTCGAGATCGCGCTCAAGCAGTCGTTCCAGTACTGGCAGCTGACGGGCCACGCTGCGAAGCAGAAGTTCCTCCGGCTCGGCGAGGCCTATCACGGCGACACGCTCGGCGCGGTGGGCGTCGGAGGCATCGACCTGTTCCATCGCGTGTTCGGTCCGCTGCTCGTGCACAGCATCCCGATTCCTTCGCCCGCGCTCACGGATCTCAACACGGCGCTGACTCGCCTCGAGCTCGAGCTCGAGCTGCGCGCGTACGAGATCGCAGCGTTGGTCGTGGAACCCCTCGTCCAGGGCGCGGCGGGCATGCTCGTCCACCCGGATGGCTTCCTCGCCAAGGCCGCCGAGCTGTGCCGGCGTTATCGCGTGCACCTCATCGTCGACGAGGTCGCCACCGGCTTCGGCCGTACCGGGACGATGTTCGCGTGCGAGCAGGAGTCGGTCACGCCCGACTTCATGTGCCTCGCCAAGGGCATCTCGGGCGGCTATCTGCCGCTCGCCGCGACGCTTTCGACCGAGGAGATCTACGCCGCGTTTCTGGGACGCCGCTCCGAGCTCAAGCACTTCTTCCACGGGCACACGTACACGGCGAACCCGCTCGCGTGCGCCGTGGGTCTCGAATCGCTCGCTCTCCTCCGCGAATCGACGCTCCCCAATGCGCAGACTCGGATCCCCTCGTTCACTGCGGCGCTCGCGCGTGTGTCCGCGCTACCCGGCGTGAAAGAGGTCCGCCGGAGGGGGCTCATGGCTGGCATCGAGCTCGCGCCGATCGACGCGCGCTTCCTCGCTTCCGAGGTCTGTGATCGCGCCCGGGCACACGACGTGATCCTCCGTCCCCTCGGCGACGTCGTGATCTGGATGCCACCGCTGACGATCACCGAGGACGAGATCGCGCTCCTCGAGCGCGCGACCTCCGCCGCGCTTCGCGAAGCCCTCGGCTGATCCGGCGCTGCTCTGAGCGTTCAGGTCGCCCAGTCGGGCGCGCCACACTTGGCGCATGCCCGCGGATACGCGACGTGCGGGGCTTGCTCGAAATGCGCTCCGCAGCGGCGGCACTGGAACACGAGCGGCGTCGTGATCCGCCGGCGCTCCACCAGTGCGAGGCCGAGCGGCAACAGGACGACAATCGCGATTGCCACCACCACACCCAACATCGTGTGACCTTATCGCGTCAGCTCGATCGTTCCACGTGGCACACCTTCAATCGGATTTCCTGCCATTGTTGACCCGATGAATGGCTTCTTCGTTACCGGCACAGGCACTGGGGTAGGCAAGACCTTCGTAACGTGCGCGCTCACGCGGCGCGCCCGCGAGTGGGGGCAGCGCGTGTTCGCTTTCAAGCCGATCGAGACTGGATGCGTAGTGGGAAACGACGGCTTGGTTGGAGAGGACCAAGCATTGTTGGTCGATGCGGCTGGGAATTGGCAGACGGGCGAGCTGGGGGGCGTGTACCGGTTCCGGATGCCGGCCGCGCCGCTCGTGGCTGCGACTTCGGAAGGGGAGATCGTCGACCTGGAGCGGGTGTCTAGCGTGCTCGCACGCGGGGCCCGGGACGCGGATGTGGTGCTGATGGAAGGAGCTGGAGGATGGCGAGTACCAGTGACCGACGGTGTGGACATGGGAGGGCTCGCGCGCCGCTCTGGATTGCGGCTCGTCGTAGTCGCGCGCGCGGGTCTTGGGACGATCAATCATTCGTTGCTGACCATCGAGGCTGCCGAGCGGGACGGAATAGGTGTTGAAGCGTTGGTGCTGTCTCGCCGGGCAGACGATGACGACGTTCTCGTTTCCACGAACGTCGAGCAGATCGCGCGTCTGTGGCCTGGTCGAATCATCACGTTCTCCGGCCGTCTCGCTGACCTCGACCCGTTGTTAGGTCGGATTGTTCCCCGTGAAAAAGTGCTTGCCGGAACATTTTCGACCTAAGCTACGAGAATGCTCGATCCCTGGTACGTAACCGGGTTCGCCGAGACCGCGACCATGTATCGAGTCACGCGTCACGACGAGCTTCCCCGGATCACCGACCATTTTGACCGGTACCCACTACAGGGAGAGAAGCGACGTGGCTATGTGATCTGGCGCGAGATGGTTCAGCTCAAGAAGCTGTTTCGCAATGCAGCCAATCGAGACCTCATCGACGACCTGGCGGGCAAGCTGTCATCGATCAACCCGCGAAACCAGGGCTGGCGCTGACGGCGGCCCGGAGCTCCGAGAACAGCTGTTTCAGCTGCGCCGGCTGATGGTGAGCGTTGAGCCCGCTCGGGTTCGGCAGCAGCCACAGAGTGGACGAGCCAATCGAATCCGGCTGGTGGCCGATGAGCGCCTTGGGCTGGACGAACGCGATGCGATACGCGGTGAGACCGACGAACGCCACGAACCGAGGCCGGTAACGGAGGACCTTGCGCCGAAGAATGCGTGCGCCCGCAACAAGCTCACCCCTGGTCAGCTCGTCGGCGCTGGCGGTGGTGCGGGCGACGAGGTTCGTGACGCCGTAGCCGAGATCGAGGAGTGACCGATCGTCGAAACCGGTGAACAGGCGCGGCGTAAAGCCGGCCGCATGAAGGGTCGGCCAGAACCGGTTGCCGGGACGCGCGAAGTGGTGGCCGACCGCACCGGAGTACAGGCCCGGGTTGATCCCCACGAACAGGACGTCGAGTTTCGGGGCGATGACATCGGGGATGCGTTTGGACGTCGCGGCCGCGAGCTCGGCGCGCGTGGGCTTCCACGGGATGTTGGACGTGGAACGTTTCGCCACGTCAGTCCATGGCCGGCTTGCGGGCGACGATGATCGCGCGCTGCTTGCCGTCGACGGAGTACGGATGGCGCTCGAACGGGGAGGGCAGGTCGTCGCGGCGGACGGCCTCGAACCCGATCACCTTGCCGGCGGGCCGGACGAGCGAGAGCCCAAGCTCGATCCATTCGCGGAGGTCAAAGGTGGCGCGCGACGACGCGGCGTCGAAGTCGTGGACCGGTAGCGCGTCAGCGCGGAGCGCGAACGCCTCGAGGTTGGCGAGTCCGAGCTCGCGAGCTGCGGTGCGGAGGAACGCGTGCTTCTTGTGCACCGGTTCGAGTGCGGTGAACGACGTGGCAGGCAAGCAGATCGCCGCGACGACAACCGGAAACCCGCCGCCGGAGCCAACATCCACCACGCGACGCGCATCGGCGAGATGCGGGACGGCGAACAGGCTGTCGATGACGTGCGCCTCGATCCCGGTCGCTGTCCGGGCGGCGGACAGGTTGATGCTAGCGTTCCACTTCTCGAAAAGGCGTGCGAAAGCAGTTAGTTGGTCCTGCTTGGACACGTCCAAGGCCAGCTGCTCGAGCGTCTTGACGAGATGCGTCATGAAGTCGGTTCGAGGATAAGCTGACTCGCGTTGGGGACCACCACGACGCGCCCAGCCCGCTGCGAGAGGACCTCCGCGACCGAGGCGGCGTAGCGAACGAGCGTGCCTGCGACAAGCTCGGAAGACAAGCCGCTGACGAGGTGGATCGAGGCGCCGCGCGGAAGCCGCGGGAGCACGCCGATGCGAAAGATCTTCTCGTTCACCACGTCGAGCGGGCCGATGCCGTCGGGGCACTCGGCGACGACGACCAGCGCACCATCCTCCTCGACGAGCGGGGCACATGCGGCCGCGATCTTGGCCGCTTGATACAGCGAGGCGGTGACGGGCAGCGCGTCGGATCCGACGACGATCGGCGCACGCGGAGCCCGCGCGGAGAACCACCGGCGCGCGCGAGCGGCTCCATCGCGAAACGCACGCACGAGATCTCCGGCGACGACGGCGTGGACGAGCCCGTCAGGTCCGCACACCCCGTTGACGAGGAACATCGGTGTCGCGATCGCGCGCACGGCCTCCTCGAGATCCTCGCGACACGGATTTCCGTCGGTGATCCCGGCTCGGGCGCGGGGCGCGGTCTTGAGCGCGTGGTTCCTGCGGATCGCGGTCGCGGCGCCGAGCCCGGGGAACACCGCCTTCACGCCGGCGCCGAAGCCGGCGAAGTAGTGCGGGCGGATGCAGCCCGTCGCGATCACGAGGTCCGTGTCGACGACGCAGCGGTGAAGTCGGATCGGCGTGCCGCGAGCGGTGACACCGAGGTCCACGAGACCATCGTCGCGATGCCCGTCGTGGTTCACGAGCTCCACGCCTGCGAGCAGCTCGTCGGGGAGCCCGAGCGAGTGGAGGTCCGCTGGCCCGTGCGTGCCGGTCGCGATCGCGATCGTGAGATATGCGTCGGGTAATCGCCGCCGGATCGCTGCGAGAAACGCGGCACGTGGCTCGTTCCTCGTCGAATCCGAGATGATCACTGTCACACGACCGCGTGAGCCGACCAACGTTTCCAACACCGGCCGTCCGATTGGGCGCGCGAGCGCGTCCTCGATCAGGAAATCCAGCGGTGCGGGGGCGGGAAGCGTTGCGGGCTCGATGATCGTCGCCTCGCGCCCGGCGAGCGCGAGCGGGTAGGGGGCGCTTCCGTAAGGAAGGACGACCATCGCGAGGAGGCTACGCTTCTGGCGACCGTTTGGTTAGTTCGATACGATTCCGCGGTCGGGCTCCGGGGTCCGCGTCTACCTTCCTGTGTCGAAGCAAAGCTTGCTCCTGGTCGACGGGGACACTCGCAGCCTGCGAGTGCTCGAGGTGTCCCTGCGCAAGGCGGGGTTCACCGTCACGCCCGCGGCGTCGGTGCAGGACGCGCTCGACAAGCTGGAGCTCCACGCGCCGGACCTCATCATCTCGGAGACGACGTTCCCCGAGGGGGATGGGTTCGAGCTGCGCCGCCGCGTGCGGCAGACGCCGGACTGGGCAGAGATCCCTTTCATCTTCCTCACCGCCGAGGCGGCGATCGAGAACAAGATCCGTGGCCTCGAGCTCGGCGTCGACGACTACCTGACCAAGCCGATCTACATCAAAGAGATCGTCACGCGGATCAACATCCTGCTGCAGAAGAAGCAGCGGATCCGCTTCGAGGAGCGCAAGGACGGCCGCACGCGGTTCGCCGGCCGCGTCGCCGACATGCCGGTCGTCGATGTCATCCAGACGATCGAGATCAGCCGCAAGTCGGGCGTGATCCAGTTCGTCGCCGAGCGCGGGCGCCAGGCTGCGATCTACTTCCGCGACGGCAAGGTGATCGACGCCGAGGCCGGCACGCTGCAAGGTGAGGACGCTGTCTATCGCCTGCTCACGTGGAGTGAGGGCGAGTTCGAGGTCGTGTTCCGCACGGTGCGCCGGCGTGAGGTGATCACGACGAGCTCGCAAGGTCTGCTGATGGAAGGCATGCGCAGGCTTGACGAGTGGTCGCGCTTGCTCGAGCAGCTGCCGCCGCTGACCCACCGGTTCGAGATCGACACGGCCGAGCTCGCCGCTCGCCTCGGCGAGGTCCCCGACGACAACAACAAGATCCTGCGCCTCATCGACGGCAAGCGCACGTTGATGGAGGTGATCGACGGGTCGGACTTCGGCGACCTCGAGTGCTTGCAGGCGATCGCTCGCCTGTACTTCGAGGAGCTGCTGCTCGACATCGATCATGACAAGCCGCGCCGCCGCGAGACGGGCAAGCCGATTCCGCTCGTCGAGCTGCCGGAGAGCGCGTCGGGGCCGCAGCCCGCGAGCCCCGCGCACTCGGGGGAGATCACGCTGCTCGGCGAGGACGACATCGTCGAGGAGGGCCGCGCGTCGGATCCGCGCTTCTCGATGGTCGCGCCCACTCCGCCCCCGCCGCCGCCGGCGCCCGCCGAGGAGGCAGCGGCCGAGGAGCCAGCGTCGCCGGGGCCCCTGATGGGCGGGTATCGTCCATCGAGCCTGCGCCTGATCGATGAGGCGGTCGCCGCTGCGCAGCTGATCGAGCCGTCGCTGTTCGCAGACGACGACGTCCCGACGCCGATCGATCCGGTCGATCTGAGCGACGAAGTGACGCCGGTGCTCAGCGGCGAGATCGCGTTGCCTCCGATGGAGGAGCTCGATGCGCGCGACAGTGTCCCGCAGGAGATCGTCGCCGACGAGCCGCCCCCACCGCCGCGCCGCCGCGGGCCGACCACGGTGCCGCCGCCCGTGCCGTCCGCGCTGCCGCGCCGCGAGGAGTCCGGCCTCCGTATGATCGGGTCGCTCGGTCGCGATCGCGCCGAGGCCTCGGGCGAGCTCGCGCTCGGCTCGTTCCCGGCGCAGCGCAGCGAGACCCAGCGCGAGCTGGTGACGATCCTCCCGCGCCGGAGCACGCGCGAGGTCAAGATCATCCCGGCGCCACCCGCGCCGGCGGCGAGCGCCGAGCCCGCGCCGGCACCGCCCGTCGAGCCGCCCGCGTCGCTACCGCCGCCACCGCGCTTGAAGACCGAGGGCTCGGGCGTGGTCAGCTCCAGGACCGGTCCCGGCGTCGGCGGCGTCGCGCTGATCATCCTCGCCGCCGTGCTCGCCGGGACGGCGATGTTCTTGTGGCTGAAGGGGCGCGGCTCGAGCGAGCGCAAGATCGCGCACCTCGCCGACGCGCAGGTCGTCGCCACGACACCCGCCGATGCCGAGCCCGCGATGGACGCGCTGATCGCGACCGCGCCGGTCGACGCTGCGGACACCGCACCTCTCGATGCGAAGACGGTCGCCCACGTGGCCGACGCCGCTGCACTGCGCCCGGACGCGCGCGCGCCGGCTCCCGATGCGGGGACCGCGGTCGCCGTCGTCGTCGACGCCGCGCCGCCGTCGCCGGCCGCGCAGGCCAAGGCGCTCTACCAGCAGGCGCAGACCGCGAACAACAAGGGGCAGCCCGACAAGGCGCTCGAGCTGATCGAGCAGTCGCTCGCGCTCCATCAGACCGCACGCGGCTACCTCGTGCGCGCGCAGATCCAGCAGAAGCTCGGCCGTAGCGCCGACGCGCTCGCCTCCCTCGCCGAGGCCGAGTCGCTCGCGCCCGACTACGCGCCGATCTGGGACGTGCGGGGCGGCATCCTGTGGGCCGCCCAGCGCTGGGACGAGGCGCACCAAGCGTACGACCAGTACCTCAAGCTCGATCCGGACTCCGCGCGCGCCGAGCAGATCCGGCAGCGCCTCGCCGAGCCGCACTGATGCGCGTCCTCGGCCTCGAGAGCTCTTGCGACGAGACTGCCGCGGCGATCGTCGACGATGGACGCATCGTGCGCTCCGACGTCGTGGCGTCGCAGCACGACGTCCATGCGCGCTACGGTGGCGTCGTCCCCGAGCTCGCGTCGCGCGCGCACATCCGCAACGTCATCCCCGTCGTGCGGGCCGCGCTCGAGAGCGCGGGCTCGACGCTCGACGAGATCGACGGCATCGCCGTCACCCACGCGCCCGGGCTCGTCGGGGCGCTGCTCGTCGGCCTGTCGACGGCGAAGTCGCTCGCGTGGGTCACGGGCAAGCCGCTCGTCGGCGTGCATCACCTCGAGGGGCACCTGTCGGCGATCTACCTCGAGCCGGATCCGCCGCCGATGCCACACCTCGCACTCATCGTCTCCGGCGGGCACACCTCGATCGTGCGCGTGAACGGACACGGCGAGATCGTCGAGCTCGGCGCCACGCGCGACGATGCGGCGGGCGAAGCGTTCGACAAGGGCGCCAAGCTGCTCGGTCTCGGCTATCCCGGCGGCGTGGTGATCGATCGCCTCGCCAAGACCGGGGATCCCACCGCCGTGGCGTTTCCCAAGGTGATGACGTCGGCGGCGAGCGGCGCCGAGCTGTCGTTCAGCGGACTCAAGACCGCGCTCCTGCATCACGTGCGCGCGCACGGCATCCCAGATGGCCAGGAGCTCGCGGATCTGTGCGCGAGCTATCAGGCGGCGATCGTCGAGGTGCTCGTGCGCAAGACCCGCCGCATCGCACGGCGCGAGCGTCTCTCCCACGTGCAGGTGTGCGGCGGCGTCGCCGCGAACTCGGCGTTGCGTGCGGCCCTGCAAGCCGCCGCCGTCGAGGACGACCTCACGATCTACATCCCGCCGCCGGCGCGCTGCACCGACAACGCCGCGATGATCGCCGCCGCCGGCTACTTCCGCCTCGCGCGTGGCGAGCGCGCGGGTCTCGACCTCGACGCTGTGCCGAGCCTGCCCCTGCCCAGGGCGCACGCGTGAGCACGGGCAACGGCACCAGCAACGGCAACGGACACGGTAAGTCCGCCGATCCATTGCGCGCGGCGGATCCGTTCCCCGATGCGCGCGTCCTCCTCGATCGCTACGGGCTGCGCGCGAAGAAGTCGTTCGGCCAGAACTTCCTGATCTCCGAGCGCGCCTTCCGCGCGATCGTCGACGCGACCGTGCGCACCGACGAGGACTGGATCGTCGAGATCGGCTCCGGCCTCGGCACGCTCACCGCGCGGCTCGCCGAGCGCGTCCCCGAGGGCAAGGTGATCGCGCTCGAGCACGACGCCGACATGGTCGGCGTGCTGCGCGCCGAGCTCGCCGGTGTCGACAACGTCGAGGTCAACCAGGTCGACGCGCTCCGCTATGACCTCCGCATGGCGGCGAAGTGGCGCGGCGACAAGATCTCCGTGTGCGGCAACCTGCCGTATCACATCTCGGCGCCGCTGATGTTCAAGATCATCGACGCGCGCGAGTACGTCACTCATGCCGTCGTGATGATCCAGAAGGAGATGGCGGATCGCATCGTCGCGCCGCCGGGTGGCAAGGACTACGGCGCGATCGGCGTCATGCTCCGCACCTACGCCGATGTCACCACGGTCGCGAAGGTCGGCGCGGGCTCGTTCGTGCCGCCGCCGAAGATCGACTCGACGGTGATCAAGCTCGTCCCGCTCCCCGATGCGCAGCCGCGCGTGCCGATCGCCGACGCCAAGCACTACTCGGCCGTCGTGCACGCCGCTTTCGGCCAGCGCAGGAAGACGTTGCGCAACGCGCTGCGTGCGGTGTTCGCGCCCGAGGCCGTCGACGCCGCGCTCGCATCGACCGGCATCGATGGCGTCCGCCGCGGCGAGACACTCGACATCGCCGAGTTCGCTGCGCTGGCGGCGGCGCTACCCGCGACGTCGCGTGTGCCGGAGAAATGACCACCACGGTGGCTTTTCGAAGTAGAGGGCGCGCACCGACACGCGACCATCGCTGACGAACGGAGGCTTGCCGCCGACGAACGCCGACCGGCACGTGCGGCCGGTGGCCGGATCGCGAAACTCGAAGGCACACCGGTTCCAGCGCTCGGCGTCGAGCACGTGCGGCTCGCGCACCTCGAGAGCGTAGCTGCGCCAGAACATGTCGTCGAACCGTCGATCGGTGAGGATGCCGACCACCGCTCCGTCGAGGCACACCTCCGCGCGGAATGGATCCGGCAGCTCCTCGAACCGCGTCGGCATCGCGCGCAACCTAAGGTCCGATCCGAGGGCGTCAACCGGGCGGATGGAGTAAACAGCGTCCGATGCCGGAGCTGCCCGAGGTCGAGACCGTCCGCCGCACGCTCGAGCCGGCCGTCGGCGCGAAGATCCTCGGCGTGTGGGACAGCGGCATGGGCCTGCACATGGCCCGCAAGCCGCCGCGCGCGGCGCTGAAGAAGCTCGTCGGCACGAAGATCACGGCGGTCCGCCGGATCGGGAAGTACCTGCTCGTCGACACCACCGGCGACAAGTCCGTGCTCGTGCACCTCGGCATGACGGGACGGTTGCGGATCCAGAAGAAGAGCGATCCGCGCGCGACCCACACCCACGTCGTGTTCGACCTCGGCACGCGCGAGCTGCGGTTCAGCGATCCGCGCAGGTTCGGCCAGGTCGACGTGGTGACGCGCGCGACCGAGCGTACGCATCCGGCGCTCGCCGTGCTCGGGCCCGACCCGATCACCGACGGGATCGACGTCGCCGCGTTCTTCGCCCGCTCGCGCAAGAAGAAGGCGCAGCTCAAGGCGTTCGTCCTCGATCAGAGCGTCCTCGCCGGCGTCGGCAACATCTACGCCTCCGAGGCGCTGTGGCGCGCGCAGCTCAAGCCGACGGCGCGCGCATATCGGCTGACGTCGGAGAGCGCCGCACGCCTCGCCGCTGCGATCCGCGAGGTGCTCGAGCACGCGCTGACCAAGGGCGGCACCAGCCTGCGCGACTTCGTCGACGCCGACGGCCGCGAGGGCGAGAACATCGATTACCTGTGGGTCTACGGCCGCACCGGGGAGCCGTGCCCGCGGTGCAAGACGCCGATCCGCCGCTCCGTCGTGCAGGGCCGCGCGACGTTCTTCTGCCCGACGTGTCAGGCTCGATGAGCATGCGGGCCTCTTCGACCATCCAGCGCATCGAGATCGTTCAGGCGGACATCACGACACTCGAGGTCGATGCCATCGTCAACGCCGCGAACTCGTCGCTGCTCGGCGGCGGTGGTGTCGACGGTGCGATCCATCGCCGCGCGGGGCGCGAGCTGCTCGACGAGTGCCGCACGCTGGGTGGCTGCGCGACGGGAGACGCCAAGCTCACCAAGGGCTACAGGCTGCCCGCGAAGTACGTCATCCACGCCGTCGGGCCCGTGTATCGGCAGGCGGGCGCTCACGCGCGGAGCCTGCTCGCGTCGTGTTACCGGCGCAGCCTCGAGCTCGCCGGGGCGCACGGCGTCCAGTCGATCGCGTTCCCCGGGATCTCGACGGGCGTGTACGGCTATCCGCTGCGCGAGGCCGCAGACACGGCGCTCGCGACGATCGCGGCCTGGCTCGACGTGCATGACACGCCGGCCAAGGTGATCCTTTGTACCTTTGACGAGCTGGCGACCCGCGTGATGACGGAAGCGTTCGAAGCGTCGATTCTGTCCAACGTGCGAGCCCCGTAAGCGGTCTACTCGACACCCGTTCTGCGGTAGGGTGGTACCGCCTTCGGACCCGCGCATGTTCAACGACCAAGCCGACGAAGACCTGATGGTCCAGTACCAGAAGGGCGAAGTCCGCGCCTTCGAGGTGCTGCTGTCGAGGCATCGCAAGCCGGTCTACAACTTCATCCTGCGGTTCATCGGCGACAAGGAGACCGCCGAGGACCTGCTGCAGGAAGCTTTCATGCGCGTCATCAAGGGCGCGGAGGCTTACAAGCGCCAGGCCAAGTTTACGACGTGGCTTTACACCATCGCGCGCAACCTGTGCGTTGACCAAACCAGGCGACGCAAACATCGCAAGCATGCCTCCCTCGACGCTCCGATGGATTCGAGCGACGAGAGCGGCACGTTGATGGATGTGATCCCGGGGAACGAGATGGCCAGCGATCGCAAGAGCGTGAACAAACAGCTGCACGAGACGATGCAGCGCGCGATCGCCGCGCTCTCCGAGGACCAGCGCGAAGTGTTCCTGATGCGCGAGTTCCTCGACATGCCGTTCAAGCAGATCGCGGATGTCGTCGGCGTGCCCGAGAACACCGTGAAGAGCCGCATGCGCTACGCCCTCGAGAAGCTGCGGCTCGAGCTCGACGAGTACAAGGACCTCGCGAAGGCGGCCCCGTGACCGCTGCGGATGATGGCAAGTCCGGGCTTCGCCCGGACGCGCAGCGACGCGACAGCGGAGCGGAGGTAGACGACGACGACGATCCGCAGCTGACGTCGCTGCGGGCGGTGTGGGTCTCGATGCGTGACGAGGAGCCCTCCGATCGCGGGCTCCCCGCGCTGATGGCCGCCGCGCGCGAAAAAGCCGTGGAGATGAAGCCGCGCGAGTCGTGGTGGCAGCGCGTGCTCGTCCAGCTGCGCCGCCCGCCCGTGCTCGCGCTCGCGACCCTCGTGCTGCTCGTCGGCGGTGGCGTGATCATCTCGCAGCGCGAGGACCTGCGCGCGACGGCGGTGCCGGAGACCGCCGTGCAGGCGGAGGCGCCGGGCGCGGTGGCGCCGCAAGCTCCGGCCATGGGCAGCGGCGCCATCAACGGTGACGGCGGCGGAGCTCCCCGTGGGGGTGGGGCGGCCACGGTGGCGCCCGTCGAGGCTCCGGCCGAGAACGCGCGCCGCCTCGAGGACCGAGCGCCTGCCGCGGCTGCACCGCCGACGGAGTCGAAGCCCACCGCGCCGTCGCGCAAGCCGATGGTGAAGCCGCCCGCGCCGAAGCAAGAGAAGCTGGACACGCAGGCCAAGCCGTCGTCCTCCTCGACGCTGAAGGACAAGACGATCCAACGCGAGGCGCCGCCGGCCGCGCCGATGACGATCGCGAGCGGCGAGCTGGAAGAAGCCGCGCCGTCGCCGACGGCGGGCGCGTCCGCACCCGCCGCCGACGAGGGCAAGGCCGCCGCGGCCACGCGCGCCGCGCCGCCGTCGATCGATGCGCTCATCAAGCAGTGCGACGCCGCCGCGGCGCGCGGTGACTGCGCGACCGCCAAGCGCCTCGCTGGCCAGATCCAGCAGCTCGACGCGAAGGCCTATCGCGCGCGGATCACGACGAGCGCGACGATCAAGCCTTGCTTGTAGGCACGGCCAGCGCGCCGCGCCACAGGATCGGCACCGCGAGCCCGAGATAGGCCGCGAGGCACACCACGTACATCGAGCCGAGCGTCGTGAACGCACCGAGCACCGCATCGCCGTTCCACACGAAGACGATGAAGCCGAACGCGATCGCCTGGATCACGAGCGTCACCATGAACGGGCGCATCGTCGCGCGGGCGGCACCGAAGGCGCCGAGCAGCACCTGCCAGGCGGCGGCGGGGAGCAGGGTCATGCACATGAGGCGTAACGCGCGCGTGCCTTCCTCGATGACGGCGGGATCGTCGGAGAAGAAGCGTGCCGCGACCGGGGCTCCGATCTCGAGCAAGAGCACCACGGTGCCCGAGAGCACGAGGCCGAGGGAGAGCGACTTTCTCAAGACCAGGCGAGCGCGCGCCGGGTCCTTCGCACCCAGGCTCATGCCGATCATGATCGCCGCCGCACGCGCGTAGCCGCCGGTCGCGAAGCCCATCAGATCGACGAACGCCATCGCGATGCCATACCCGGCGAGCGTCAGCATGCCCGCATCCCGGACGTGAAACATGACGGTCATCGTCACGGCCCACATCGCCGCGCGCGACAGCTGCTGCGGATAGCCGACGGCGATCAGGTCGCGCCAGAGCCCGCGATCGAACAGGTGCGACGTATCGATGGTCGCGCCGAGGTTGAGTGACACCGCGCGGCGGCGCAGCAGCCACCACAACGTGACGCAGTTGATCACCGATGCGATCGCGCCGGCGACCGCCGGCCCGTAGTAGCCGAGATCGAGGGGGCCGAGCGTCAGCGGCAGCATCACGAACACGGGCGGCACGTGGGTCACGCCCCACATCAGCGCGAACCGCGTCCAGCCGGCGGAGATCCCGGCGGTGGTGATCACCGATGCGAGGGAGATGACCGGGACCGTGAGCACGACGTAGCTCACGAGGAACTGGTGCACCGCGGTCTCGGGGACGCCTTCCTTGGCGATCGCCGAGGCCATCGGATCGCCGAAGCCGATCACCACGCCCGCGAGGACGAGCGAGACGAGGAGCGTCAGCGTCGCGGCGTTCGCGGTCAGGGTCATGCCGCGCCCGTCTCGCGCGCCGACCGAGCGGGCGACCGCGACGCCCTGGCCGGTGACGATCCCGATCAGCAACAGGGTCAAGAGATTCACCGGCTGCGCCGTCGCGGTGTGGACGGCGATGCCTTCCTTGCCGTGGTAGTGACCGAGCCAGTAGCGCACGGCGATCGAATCGAGCTGCGTGATCAGCTGGCTGAGCACGAGCGGCCAGGTCATCCGCAGCAGCGCGCGGACGACCGACGATTGCCCCCGCGGCTCGGTCACCGCTCCCACACTAGAGGCAATTCGAGGAGCCAGCAAGCGACGCACCGCGTACACTCGACGAGCCGCGATGCCGTACGACGTGATCCGCGCGGGCGATGCACGCTCGATCCTCGGAGCGCTGCTGCCGCCCGGCGTGGTGGCCGTCGAGGCGCGCGGCGCCGTCGCGCCCGAGCCGCTGTTCGCGGAGGAAGAAGCGTACGTGGCGCGG
This sequence comes from Kofleriaceae bacterium, assembly GCA_035539815.1. Lineage (GTDB taxonomy): Bacteria > Myxococcota_A > Polyangia > Haliangiales > Haliangiaceae > JABFXX01. The sequence goes on along the minus strand of DATLHR010000568.1, from coordinate 25,783 downwards.
GCGGTCGCGTCGCGGCGGCTCGAGTTCGCGCGCGGTCGGACGTGCGCGCGTCGCGCGCTCGCCGAGCTCGCGATCGAGCCGGGCCCGGTGCCCGCGGAGCCCGACCGCGCGCCGCGCTGGCCCGCCGGCGCGATCGGCTCGATCACGCACACACGTGATGTCTACTGCTGCGCGATCGCCGCCCGCGCCGGCACGTGGACCTCGCTCGGCGTCGACGCGGAGCAGCTGCGCGCCCTCGAGCCCGGCGTGCAGGACAAGATCGTCTTGCCTACCGAGCAGCGCGCGCTCGCGCGCCTCGCGTCGTCGATCGCATGGCCGTGCGTCGTGTTCTCGGTGAAGGAAGCGATCTTCAAGGCCAGCTATCCACTCGACCGGCGCTGGCTCGACTTCCTCGACGTCGAGGTGCAGCTCGATCCCGCGCGCGGCGCGTTCTCGGCGTTCGAGCTGGCCAACCCCGCGCGCACGTTCGCGGGGCGGTTCGCGCTCGACGGCGAGCTCGTGATCTCGACGCTCGCCATGTAGGCGGCATCCAGGTTGCTCAGGGCTGGCCGCGGAGGATCTCGACGTAGCGCGCGAGCAGCGCCTCGACGGTCTCGCGGCGGAACAACTGCGAGAATCCAGTCCACACGAGCAACGCCGATTTCGAGGAGTCGGTCAACGTCAGGTGCAAGTCCCACGGGCGCTTCCACGGTGGAAACGGCCAGCGCGTGCGCGTCATCGTTACCCCGGCAGCGCTCGGCGCGGTTCTGCTCCCGCCACTGGAGATGGGGAGGTAGTTGAAGACGACGCGACGCAGGCCGTGAGGCACCATCGCGTAGTAGTCGCGCGGCGGACCTTCGTCGAGCATTTCCTCGGCGAACCGCTTGGCGCGCAGGATGGCATCGTTGAACGATGCGGCGCCGCGCAGGTCGAGGCGCATCAGCGACCACTGCGTCAGGCAGCCATGGACCGCGGCGAGGAGGGGATCTTCCGCGCGCGGGCTATACGAGGTCTGCAGCGCGATGTCGTCCTGGTGCGAGCGCTCGCGGAGCAGCCACGCGAGCCCGGCGGCGAACACGACGTAGGTGGTCGTCTGCGCCTCCTTCGCCGCCGCGAGCACCGCCGCGTAGGCGTCGTCGGGGAGCGCGAGCGTCCACGGCGGATAGCTCGCATCCGCGGTGATCCCGAGCGGGGCCGCGTCGCGCCGGGCGTCGATCGGGGCGCGCGGAGCGTCTCCCTCGAGCTCGACGGCGACGGCACCTTCGAGCGTGTGCATCCAGCGTTCGCGCTGCGCGCGGCCAGCCGTCGTGGTCTCCCACTGCTGGCGGGCGTGGACGACGTCGATGAGCTGCAGGGGCGGCTCGTCGGGAAGCGCGCTGTCCGCACCGGCGTGCAGGCGCGCGTAGCCTTCGAACATGTGCTTGGCCAGCGCCGCGCCCTCATCGCCGTCGCTCGCGATGTGATGGCGCAGGATCATCAACGCGTGATGCTCGGGCGCGGTGCGGATCAGGCGCGCGCGGATGATGCCGCGACCGGTCGCGAGGTCGTAGTCTGCGGCGGCGAGCTCGGCCTGCGCGCCCGCGAGCTCCGCCTGCAGCTCGCCCACCTCGCCGGTGCGATCGACGACCTCGAGCGAGGGCGGACGATCGTCGCCGCGATCGAGGACGACCTGGTGGAGCACGCCGTCGATCTCGCGATACCCGGTGCGATAGCCGGTCTGGCTCGCGACGAGCTCGTCATAGGCGCGCGCGAACAGCGCCTCGTCGAGCGGCCCGGTGAGCTCGAGGACCAGCGGTGCGTAGTAGCTCGTCGGGTCGTGGTCGTCGCGATCGAGATAGTAGAAGTACTGGTGTGCGACGCTCGCGCGCGCGGTCGTTACGTCCGTGCGGGCGTAGTGGACGACCTGCCCGTGCTCTGTCGACGGGGCCCGCGCGACGAGCGCCGCCATCGCGGCGAGCTGGCCGTGCTCGAAGACGCTGCGGACCGGTAGCTCGGCGCCGAGTCGCGCACGCACGCGCGAGACGAGTCGGAGCGCGGTCAGCGAGCTGCCGCCCAGCGCGAAGAAGTTGTCCTCTACGTCGATGCGATCGACGCGCAAGAGCTCGCGCCAGATCTCGGCGAGCGCGATCTCCTCGACGGTGCGCGGTGCGACGAACCGGTCGCGCGACGGGACGGACAGCTCGACGGCCGGGAGCGCTCGCCGATCGATCTTGCCGGTCGCGGTGCGCGGCAGCGCAGGGAGGAACGCGATCGCCGCTGGAACCATGTACGGCGGCAGGCGGGTGGCCAGCTGTGCGCTCAGCTCGACCGCCTCCAGCCCGGCGTGCGATGGCGCCTTGGCCACGCACGCGACGATCCGCGCCTCGCTCGCGGTGCCCTGCACGGTGACCGCACACGCGGCCACGCCGGGACAGCTCGCGAGGATCGCCTCGATCTCGCCGAGCTCGATCCGAACGCCGTGGATCTTGATCTGCGAGTCACCGCGACCGACATACTCGATCCGGCCATCGGGGAGCAGGCGCCCGATGTCGCCCGTGCGGTACTGGCGGACGCCGTCGGCCCCGACGCGGAAGGCGTGCTCCGTCTCGGAGGGACGGTTCCAGTAGCCGAGCGCGACGTGTGGGCTCTCGATCACGAGCTCGCCGACGCCGAACGGCGCGAGCTGGCGACCGAGCGGCGTCTCGAGCCACACCCGCGTCGTGGGCGCGACCGGATAGCCGACCGGCACGGCGCACCGCCCACCGAGGTCGCTTGTGGGACGAAGAAAGTTCTGGAGCGCGAGCGTGCACTCCGTCGGCCCGAGGCCGTTGAGGAGCACGCTGTCCGCGGGAAAGCGGCGCCGGTAGAGCTCGAAGTCCTCGGCCACGACCGCTTCGCCGCCGAGGACGACCGCGCGGATCGAACCGAACGCGTGCGGATCATTGGTCTCGCCGACCAGCTCGCGGAACACGGTGGGCGTCGCGTGGAGCACCGTGACGCGCTCGCGCGCGATCCACGCGCCGAGCTGATCGAAGCCGAGGGTGCGCAGGCTCCACGGATAGAGCGCGGCCCCCACGAGGAGCGCGCCGAAGATGTCCATCACCGCCGCGTCGAACGCGTAGGTCGGCAGCAGGGTGAGCCGATCGCCCGGACCGATGCCCAGGTTGTGCGCATAGGTCAGCGCGTGATGGAGCACGCCGCGCTGGCGCTGGATGACGCCTTTCGGCCTGCCGGTCGAGCCCGACGTGTAGAGCAGGTAGGCGACCTCGTCGGGGCTGCCGTGAACGCCGTCGAGGCGCGCGGGCTCGATCTCGTCGAGGGCGACGATCGACAGGCGCGACCCCGGGGACGACAGCGCGCGCGCGAGCTCGCGGTGCTCCGCATCGACGAGGAGCACCGTCGGACGGCTGTCGGCGAGGATCTCGCGAAGCCGCGCGGGCGGGTGTCCCGGGTCCAGGGGAACGTACGTGGCGCCGGCGCCGAGCACGCCGAGCATCGCCGCGATCATCTCGGCGCCGTGGCCGAACAGCAGCGCAACGCGAGTCGCGCCCAGCGCGCGCACGCGCACGCCGATCGCGCCGGCGCGCGCTGCGAGCTCGCGGTAGGTCCACCGCCGGTCGCGCTCGACGATCGCGTCCCGGTCGGCGTATCGCTGCGCTTGCTCGGAGAACCGCTCCCAGATCGTGCGGTCGCGTTCGACGCGGAGCGGGTGCTCCACGGCCAGGTTCCGCACACCGTCCTCCGTCGAGAGCAGCTCGTCGACGCGGAGGTCGGGGTGCTCGGCGATCTCGGAGAGCAGCGCGTGGTAGTGCGAGATCATGCGCTCGATCGTCGAGCTGTCGAACAGGTCTGCGTTGTAGAACCACGCGAACCGAAGCTCCTCTTCTGCCTCGACGCTGTACAGCGCGAGATCGAACTTGCTCGCGCCCACGTGGTCGCTCTGCGCGCGGAACGGCTCGCCGAACGCGCGCACGGAGTCCGGCACGTTCTGGTGGACGAACCAGACCTGGAACAGCGGGTTGAGATCGAGCCGCCGCTCGAGATCGAGGGCGTCGAGGATGCGTTCGATCGGTGTGTCCTGATGATCGTACGCGGCGAGCGCGTTCTGCCGCTCCTTCGCGAGCACCGTCGTGAACCGGTCGTCGGCGCGGACGTCCGAGCGCAGGGCGAGCGTGTTCACGAAGAAGCCGATCAGGCCTTCCACCTCGCGCTGGCTCCGGTTCGCGATCGGCGTCCCGATCACCAGATCGTGCTGGCCCGTGTACCGAGCGAGCAGGGCGCGGAAGCCCGCGAGCAAGAGGATGAACAGCGTGGCACCCTCGCGGCGGGCGAGTGCGTGCAGCTTCGTCACGAGCGCAGCGTCGAGCGCGACGCTCACGCGCTGGCTGCCTCGGATCGCCGCCGGTGGCCGCGGGCCCTTGAACGGCAGCGCGGTCTCGGAGGGCGCATCGCGCAGGCGCTCGGTCCAGTACGCCAGCTGCTCGGAGAGCACGTCGTCGGTGAGCCAGGCGCGCTGCCAGATCGCGTAGTCGGTGTACTGGATCGGCAACGGCCGCAGCTCCGCGGCACGAGCGTCGACGCGCGCGGCGTAGAGCTCGCCGAGCTCGTCCCACAGGATGCCCATCGACCAGCCGTCGGTGACGATGTGGTGCAGCGTCAGCACGCACAGGTACGCGGTCTCGCCGACGCGCAGCAGGCGAGCACGCACGAGCGGCCCGCGCGCGAGATCGAAAGGACGCGCGTGCTCCTTCGCGAGCACCTCCTCGATCCCGGCCGGCTCGACGCCGCGCAGGTCCTCGACGGGGAGCTCGCATCGCTCCGCGGGCCGTAGCTCGACGCGCGGCTCGCCATCGGTCACGGGGAAGCTCGCGCGCAATGCTTCGTGCCGATGCAAGATCCCCTCGAGCGCGTGCCGCAACGCGTCGACCTCGAGGCCGTCGTCGAAACGACGGATCGAGGTGAGGTGGTACGCCGTGCTTTCGGGCGCGAGCTGCTGGAGGAACCACAGCCGCTGCTGTGCGAACGACAGCGGCAGCGGCGTATCGCGGGGCGCGGACGCGAGCGCCGGCGCACCGGAGGGCCGGGCGGCGCGCGCGTCGGCGATCTTGGCCGCGAGCGGTGCGAGCGTCGGTGAGGCGAAGATCTCGCGGACCGGTAGCTCCGCTCCGAGCACGGAGCGCACGTGCGCGGCCATGCGGGTGGCGAGCAGTGAGTGCCCTCCGAGCGCGAAGAAGTCATCGTGAAGACCGACGCGCTCGACGCCGAGCAGCTCGCACCAGATCTGCGCGAGCGCGGCTTCGATCGGGTCGCGCGGCGCGGCGTACGCGACCATCGAGCTGCGCAGCGGCGCCGGCAGGGCCTTGCGGTCGAGCTTGCCGCTGGGCAGCAGGGGCAGCGCGTCCAGCTCGACGATCGCGCTCGGGAGCATGTAGCCGGGGAGCGCGGCGTGAAGGCGGGTGCGCAGGGCCTCCGCGTCGAGTCGACGCGCCGGGACGACGTAGGCGACGAGCTGCGGGTTACCGGGCGTGTCCTCGCGCAGCACGACCGCCGCCGCGGCGACGTCCGCGGATCCGCGTACGGCGGCCTCGATCTCGCCGAGCTCGATGCGGAACCCGCGCAGCTTCACCTGATCATCGATGCGTCCGTCGAACTCCAGCCGTCCGTCGGTGCACCACCGGACGCGGTCGCCGGTGCGATAGATGCGGCCCGCGCCGAACGGGTTGGGTCTGAAGCGATCGGCGGTGAGCCTCGGGTCCGCGAGGTAGCCACGGCCGAGCTGAGCGCCTCCGATCCACAGCTCGCCGAACACGCCGGGAGGCACCAGCGCACCGTCCGGACCGACCACGTAGGCCTGGCAGCCACGGAGCGGTCGGCCGATGGTCACCTTGTCGCGATCGCCGGAATCGACGCGCTCGGTCGTGACGTACACCGTCGTCTCCGTCGGGCCGTACGAGTTTACGAGACCGAACGACGCCCCGACGGGCGGCCCGCGACGGAGCGACGCGCCGCCCGTGGTGATGAGCCGCGGCGCGTGACCCGGCCACGCGAGCGCGAGCGCTTCTTCCGCCATGGCCGTCGGCATGCCGGCGAGCGTGATCTTCTCCCGCGCCATCCAGGTCGCGAGCTCCGGCAGCGCGACCCGAAGATCGTCGTCGATGAGATGGAGGGACGCGCCGCGCACCAGCGTCGGCCAGATCTCGGAGATGCTGGCATCGAACGCGGGCGAGCTCATCTGCGACACGCGATCGCGTGCCGTCAGGTTCACGTTGCGTACGTGCTCCGCGACGAACGCGGCCAGCTGACCGTGCTCGATCGCGACGCCCTTGGGCACGCCGGTCGTTCCCGAGGTGAAGATCACGTACGCCAGCAGAGCCGGATCGAGCGCGGGCAGCGGCGCGCCGCCGGCCTCGCGTTCGATCTCCGCGCGGACCGCCGGATCGTCGAGGTCGACGCACGTACACGCGAGCGCCGCTCGCCGCCCCGTTCCCAGCAGCAGCGCGGGGCGTGCTTGCGCCACGACGGCGGCGACGCGTGGCGCTGGCTCCGCGGGATCGAGGGGAAGGTAGGCGCCGCCGCACTTCGCGATCGCGACGACGACGGCGATCCACTCCGCCGAGCGCTCCATCCACACGGCGACCCGGTCCTCGCGGCGTACCCCACAGCGCACGAGCCAGCTCGCGATCTGATCGCTGCGCCGATCGAGCTCGGCGTACGTGAAGCTCGTCTCGCCGTCGGTGACGGCGAGGGAAGCAGGCGCGCACCGAACCATCGCCGCGAAGCCGCGATCGACCGTCTCCGCGGCGGGCGCCTCCTCGGGCGCGCTCCATGCGCGGAGGTGGGCGCGATCGTGGTGGTCCAGAAGGTCGATCGATGCCAGCGCGCGCGAGGGCTCGAGCGAGGCCGCCGCGAGCAACCTCGAGAGCTCTCGCGCGAAGCGCTCCGCCGTCGAGGCCTCGAACAGCTCCGCGTCGTACGTGAGCACGGCATCGATCGTCCCCGCGCTGCGTGGCAAGAGGCTGAGCGACAGGTCAAACGGGGTCTCCGCGGGCGCCTCCATGATCGGCTCCACGGTCAACGCGGTCATGCGCATCGGCTCGTCACGCGGCCTGTCGTTGTACAGCGCGAACATCACGTTGAACGGAGATGTCCCGAGCGGCAACGCCGGACGGAGCGCAGCGATCACCCGATCGAACGGCACCGTCTGATCGGCGAGCCCTTCACGCGCGACGGTGCGGACGCGTCGGAGCACCTCGCGAAAGCTCGTCGCGCCGCTCAGATCGGTGCGCAGGACGATGGTGTTGACGAACAAGCCGATGAGATCGCGGACCTCGGGGTGGAACCTGTTGGCGACCGGGGTACCGACCGCGACGTCCGGCCCCGAGTAGCGGGCGAGCCATGCCTGGAATGCGGCGAGGAGGCCGACGAACAAGGTCGTCTCTTCGCCGTCGCACAGCGCTCGCACGCGGTCGGCGACCGAGGCATCGATCTCGAAGCGAACCGTGCTTGCGGAGTGGACGCGCTCACTCGGCGGCCGGTGATCGAGCGGCAGCTCGACGTTGGTCATGTCGCGAAGCCGGTGGCACCACGCCTCGGTCCTCTCCACGAGCGCCGCGGATTCGCGGTACGCGCTCTCCCAGACCGCGTAGTCACCGAACTGGATCCGTAGCGCTCGCAAGCTCGGACGACGGCCCTCGACCCGGGCCGAGTACAGCTCGCCGAGATCGCGTGCGAGGATCGCCATCGACGCTCCATCGCTGATGATGTGATGCAGGGTGATCCACAGCTCGTGGTCGCGCGCGCCGAAGCGGAGCAGCTCCACCCGCCACAGCGGACCGCGCTCGAGATCGAACGGACGCGCATGGGCGCGCAGGAGCGCTGCTCGACGATCTTCCTGATCGTCGACGGCCCTCAGATCGTGGTGCGATAGCTCGATGTCCAGCGCCCCGGGCTCCTGCACCGGTTCTTCACCGCGGATGACGAACCGCGTGCGCAGGATCTCGTGTCGCTCCTGGAGGTCGTGCAACGCGCCCTCGAGTGCGCGGGTGTCGAGCTCGCCCCGGAGGCGCAGGTGCCGGTGGACGCACCACATCGAGGATCCAACCCCGATCTCGTCGAGGAAGCGCATCCGCGCTTGCGCGGACGACAGCGGCGCCGATGCCTTGGGGCGCCGCGGGATCCGCCCCTCGTGCCCCGTTCTCGCCGCCGCGACGCGTTCGAAAATCCCACCCATTGACACCTCTGAACGTGATCCAATTACACCTGCCGACTGCGAGGATCAACGGCGCATCGCGAATGCACATTGCGCGCATCTCCGTGCACCTGCAGTGAAATCCCACCACGTACGACCTACGGTGAGGCGGCGCCACAAACATATACCGGTCGTGTGGTGGAGCTATAGTCGCGACCGCGATGCCCTACGTCGACGTGGTGACCGAGTCCGCGCAACGGCTAAAGCTGCTCGGTGATCGCGGACGCATCGTCCTGCTCGACTCGCTGACCCTGCTCGACCTCATCGCCGAGCTCGAAGACGCGACGCAGATCGAGATTCCGAACAGCGAGATTCGCGCGGACGTCTTCGAGTCCGTCGAGTCCGTGGCCGCGTTGCTCGAACGCCTGGCAGCTCGAAAATAGATACGTCAGGCGCGGAACAGCGCGAGCGCGGTCGCGAAGGGAGCCGTGCCGGCGGCGAGGACGGAGCACGTCCCGGGGCCGCTGCGGAGCACGGCATCGAGGCCGAGGATGAGATCGGCGCCGCCGACGTGGCCCGCGATGCGGCCGGTGTTCACCACCGACTTCGGGCGGGGACGGTGGAAGCGCGCGACGGTCCGCTCGACCCACGCCGGCGAGAGCTGGCTGCAGATGACGTGATCGATGGCGCTCACGCCAGTCCGCGCGCGCAGCTCCTCCCACGCGCGCTCGTAGAGCCGCGAGTGGATCCCGAACACGTCTGCCGCCGGAGTCGCGTCGAGCCGGAGCACGAGCTGCTGCTCGCCGCGCTCTGCACGCGGAGACCGCGTCCCGCCGTGCGGGGGCATCAACAAGTCGTTGTACGTGGCGTGACTCGCGAACGCGGCGCCAACGTACTCCAGGCTGGCGCCGGACCGAGACGGCTCGTCGCTCGCGATCAGGGCGGCCGCGCCGTCGCCGTGCCCCCACAAGCGCGCACTCTCCGGATCGACGCGATCGATGGCGCCGGTCGAGCGCTCGGCATCGATCACCGCGGCGTACCGGCGCCTGGGGACCTCGAGCCACCCTCGTGCGAGCTCGAGCGCGGCGGGCAGCGCCGCGCAGCCGAGCGAGAGATCGAGGCCGACGCACGACGGCGGTGCGCCGACGAGCTTCATCACCTCCGTCGCGACCGACCAGCTCGGGAGGTAGTCGCGGGCGCGTCCGGTGTACGCGACGAGCGCGAGCTCGCCGGCGTCGATGCGCGCACTCGCGAGCGCTGCTCGCAACGCGAGCGCTGACATGCTCGCCGGGTGATCCTCGGGGCCGGCCACACATCGCGTGGGCCATTCGTTATCGGGGCTGCCCGCGGCCCCGGCGTGGTCGGTGTTCGGGCGCGACGGTGGAAGGTAGGTGCCGGTCGCGACGACGAACATGTCAGGCGTCCTTCTCCAGCTCGATATGTGGTGGGCATGCGATGTCGTGCAGCGCCGCTTCACGCGCCGGCGCGGCGCCGAGGCGGCCGAAGAACGTGCGCGCGGGCTCGTTGCGCGGTCCCTCGACGATCTCCGCGACCAGCACCGGCGCGCCGCGCTGCCGGAGCGCGCCACGGGCCGCCGCGAGGATCGCATCCTCGACGCCACGGCCGAGGACGCGGCAGCTCACCAAGAACGTGTCGAGCCGCGCGGTGTCACCGCGCTGTTCCGCGATCACGACGCCGATCTGGCCATAGTCGCCGAATCTGTCGCGGGCGTCGGCCATCAGCACCAGGTGCTGATCCGAGCTGCACAGCGCGCGCAGCTCCGCCTCGCTGCGCCGGCGGCAGGTGAGGTTGAACTGGTTGGTCTTCGCGACGAGCTGCGCGAGGCGCACGACGTGCTCCTCACGCGGCGGGTAGACCCGCACGCACAGGCCGAGATCCGCGAGGTAGTCCTCCGTCGACGCGAACCGCTCGCGCAGCTGGGTGCGCTGCCGTTCCTCGGCGTACTGCCCGGCGCGCGCCAGATCTGCGGACGTGGGCGGTGCGCGATCGAACGCGCTCGAGCGCGCGAGCGTGGTGCCCCAGTGCACGGGATCGGAGGGCATCTGGATGCAGAGCACGGCCGGGAGCTGCGCGCTGACCTCGGCGATCTCGTGCGGGTTGTCGTCGATGAACACGACCGCATCGAGGCCGAGTCCGAGCTCGTCCGCGATCGAGATGATGCTCGCGGACTTGGCCTCCCATCCGACCCGGCGGGTCGCGAAGTGGGAGAGCTCGAGGCGCATCTCGCTGCGCGTGAACACCTGCACGATGTCGTCGTCGTGGTTCTTGCTGCACAGCGCGAGCAGCCAACCCGCGCGCCGGAGGTCGAGCAGGTGAGCCTGGAACGCGCGAAACGCTTCGCCTGGCGTGTTGTCGGCGAGCTCGACGTGCTCCCACCCGACCTCGCCGATCACGCCGCCCCACAGTGTGTTGTCGCCATCGACGACGATCAGCTTGCGCGCGGAGTGATGCGCGGCGGCCACGATGCGCGCGACCTGCTCGCCGACTTCGGCGTACAGCTCCTGGGAGTACGGGATCCGTGCGAGGGTCTCGAGCCGCGCGTCGAACGCGCGCCGCGCGCCGACGGTGCGGACGGCTCGATCCGCATCGGCGAGCCACACGCCGGTGACGCCGCGCAGCCGCGCCGCGACCTGTTCGCGCGCCCGCGTGGCGGTGGCGATCACGCCGGCGGGGTTGCGCAGATCGCCGACGCCGAGCGGCAGGCGCTCCGGCACGTGAGGCAGGACGAACACCAGCGTCGCTTCCCAGCGCTGCGCCGCCTCGGCTGCGAGCGAGCCGAGCTCGCCGAGGTCGCGCGCGTAGTCGCCTTCGGTCGCGTCGAGCGGCGCCGGCGACCTGGCCCACAGATCCTCGAACCGCGGCCACACGACGAGCACGTGCGGCTGTTGACGCGCGGTCTCGCTCGCGGAGTCGAGGCACTCCTGCGCGATCCGATCGTAGGGACCGACCCACACGCTCGCGTCCGCACCTCGGTCTTCCAGCTCGGTGCCGAGATACGGGACGAGCGGATCGATCACGAACGTCGAGATCAACGCGACGCGACGGGCGCCTCGGTTCCCAGTCTCCACGAGCCGCTTCTCCCACCGCAGCCGCCGATCGAGCAGGCTCATGACGAGGGCATTATCGGGGGCTGCTCGCCGGCGAGTCAACGTGAGGTCACGTGCGTGGTAGCGTCACGCATGGTGCGATCGTACGTGGGATTCTCGACCTCGCTCCACGATCCCGCAGTCGCGATCGTCGACGGTGATGGGCAGGTGGTCTACGCGGAGGCGACCGAGCGCTACCTCCAGAATAAGCGCGGGTGGCACTCGGCGCCGGACGGGTTTCTGCGGTTGCCCGCGCTCATCCGCCGGCACTGTCCTCCGAACAGCGAGCTCGTCCTCGCGAACAACTGGTCGGAGTCGTACGCGCGAGATCGCTTCGAGCCGATCTTCCAGCGCTCGGCCAGGCTCGCGCACGCGATCCAGCAGCCCTCCTCGCGCGACCAGACGCGGTTCCCGCAGGAGCGTGACCTGCTCCTCGGCGAATACACCGTGATGTCGCGCATGACGTACCGCTTCATGCGCGACAAGGAGCTGTTCGGATCGAACCTGATGCTGCACACGCTGCCGGCGCACAAGCTCCACGGCTACACGATCGTCGGCTATCGCAGCTTCGATCATCACCTCACGCACGCCGCGATGGCCTCGTTCCTCTCTCCTTTCGCCGAGGCGGCGGTCGCGATCCTCGACGGGGTCGGCGAGGGCCGCGCGGTCATGCTCTACACGTACGCGGATGGCCGGTTGACCCCGCTACACGACGACGATGCGTCCGACCAGCTGGGTGCGTCACAAGCATCGCTCGGTGGGTTCTATAGTCAGCTGTGCGCCGCGTGCGGCTTCGACTGGCTCGGCGGTGAGGAGTGGAAGGTGATGGGGCTCGCTCCCTACGGCAAACGGAACGACGCCTGGTACGACTTGCTCCGCGGGATGTTCGAGATCGAAAAGTGTCGGCTCACGAATGGCGCGCGCCGTGGCGACGCGATCGCCGCGATGCGGGAGGCGTCGATTCGCGCCGTCGGACGCCACCCGCTCGAGAGCGCCGACCTCGCGTTCACCGGACAGCACGTCTTCGAAGAGGTCGCCGCCGCGCTCCTCTCCAACCTGGCGGAGACGACGGGGAGCAAGCACCTCGTGTTCGCTGGCGGCTGCGCGCTCAACTCCGTGTTCAACGGCAAGATCACCGAGCTGACGCCGTTCGCGCGCGCGTACGTGCCGAGCGCGCCGGGCGACGACGGGACCGCGGTCGGGGCCGCGCTGCTCGCATATTGTGAGGATACCGGCCGGCGATATCCCCACACCCAACAAGCGTTCACGACGCCCTACCTCGGCGATCGCTTGTCGGCCGAAGTCATCGAGAACCTCCAGCACCTCGGACGCAAGCAGAGCACTCTGCCGGCGGGCAAGACGGTCTCTCAGTACACCGCCGAGTGTCTCGCGGCGGGCAAGCTCGTCGGCTGGGCGCAGGGCCGCGCGGAGTTCGGACCACGCGCTCTCGGCAACCGATCGATCCTCGCCGATCCTCGCTCGCCCAGCGTGAAGGAGACGATCAACGCCCGCGTGAAGTTCCGAGAGGAGTTTCGGCCGTTCGCGCCCGCGATCCTCCACGAGCACGGCCCCGCCTACTTCGAGCACTACCAGGAGACGCCCTATATGGAGCGCGCCCTCCGGTTCAAACCGGAAGCGGCTGCGAAGGTGCCCGGCGTGGTGCACGAGGACGGGACGGGGCGGCTGCAGACCGTCAAGCGCGCGTGGAACGAGCGCTACTACGATCTCATCGAGCACTTCTACCGGATCACCGGCGTCCCGGTGATCCTCAACACCAGCTTCAACATCATGGGCAAACCGATCATCCACTCCGTCGAGGATGCGATCGCCGTGTTCTACACTACCGGGCTCGACGTCCTCGTCCTCGACGATGTCGTGCTCGAGAAATGACGCGATCCGCTCACGTCGCGACGCCGTGGTCGCGCAGCACCGCGCGCACGGCGCCGAGCGAGGTGAAGTTGCGGATCTCGGCCGTGGAGAGCTCGATGGCATGAAGCTCCTCGAGCGCGGCGACGAGGTTCATGGTCGCCATGCTGTCCCAGCCGGGGACCGTCTGCGGACTGGACGCGTCGGTGAGCGTTGCGGCCGGCACCCTCAACACCTTCGAGAACACATCTTCGAGCCTCATCGCGAACGCGTGTATCACGCACGAGCGCGGCGGACTACGATGACGAGATGAGCAGCGATCCGCGACCCGCCCGGATTTCGCGCGCCGCCGAGATCGCCGCGGCATGGGTCGGTCGGCCCGGGATGATCGGTGCGTACCTGACGGGCTCGGCCACGCGCGCGTACGCCGACGACAACTCCGATCTCGACATCGTCATCGTCGGAGAGGACGACGCCGTCGCCGCGATCCACCCGGACCGCCGCTACAAGATGGGGATCGATCGCGGCCCGCCACGGCGCAAGGCGTACGATCTCCTGGTCCTCGCCTGGACCACGCTCGCGCAGCTCCGCACGAGCGACCTCGATCATTATCGGCAACCGTTCCAGCACGTCGTCGTGCTTCACGACGCTGCCGGCCGTATCGCGGGCCTCGTGCGAGAGATCGCCGCGTTGCCGCGGGAGATCCGGGACGAGCGGATGCGCGTGCATTGCTACGAGTACCTGTGGGGACAGACGCGCGCCGCCCGCTGCGTTGCGCGTGGGGATCTCGTGAATGCCCGCATGGTCGCCGCGGCCTCGCTGATCGCCGCGGCCAAGTGCATGTTCCTCGCGCAGGACGCGTGGCCCGCCAAGCTGCAATGGAGCTCCCACGAGCTACGCGAGGCCGGCGTCCCCGAGGAGCTCGTCACGCGGTTCGAGCACGCCTGGCTGCATCTCGATGGCGCTTCCGACCTCGCGCTTCAGCAGATGTTCCTGGACTGGCTCACCGCGAAGGGCTTCACGTTCCATCGCTACACCGTCGAGCTCACGAACTGGGCGGTCACGGATCCCGCTGGCATCGCCGCGGTTCACCGCTGGGCGCGCACTCACTGACGCTCATCGCGCGGTGCGGGCTCGGCTCAGCTCGCGGTGGCGGCCTTGCGGCGCATCTCGATCTCGCGCTCCAGCGCGTCGACATACCAGGCGGGATAGCCGCCGAGCTCGCGCAGATCGCGATTCACCGGGGACAGCGGGAACTGGATCTTCTCGTTGGCGGTCTTGAGGACCGCCTCGTACTTGTCGCGCTGTTCGCCGCACAGGCGGAGCAACCAGCGATTGCCAATGGCGGCATGCTGGGTCTCGTCGGCGGTCAGCCACTCCATCGCCTCGGCAGCCTCTGTGTGCCCGAACCGCCGCAGCAGCTGGATCTGGGAATAGGCGTTGTCGACGCTGTTCCCTTCCTGGATGCACTGCTCGATCGCGAGCCGTTCGGCGAGCCCCTCGCCCATCGCGTGACGCGTCCACACCAGGCCCGAGTAGTGCAGCACACCGAGCTCGAAGCCGTACCCGGTGACGACCGCGACCGCGAGCTCGGCGTGTCGCGCTTCGTCCCAGATCTGCTGGCTCATATCGACCTTGAACGCGTTCGGCATCGTCCGGAACTCGACGACGTTGCGTGCGCAGACCTCGATCGCGGAGATCTCGATCTCGATGTACATGCGGCGGAACTGCGCGGCGACGTTCTCGGGCTGCATCGCCTCCTGGATCGACAGACCTCGCGGGCGCGACGTGTTCGGATCGAGCACGGCGGTCTCCGGCCGCGCCGGGAAGCTCGGGATCGGAAGCAACGGCTCGGTGCCAGCGTAGTCCACCCTCGCTCCTTCGGCGTCGGGGGCTGGTGCCTCGAAGGTCGTCGTCGCGAACGGGGCCAGCGTCTCGCGGCCCAGCGCGAGGTCGGCTTGCAGCGAGCGCAGCAGCAGCAGGGTCGGCTCGTCGCCCGGATGCGCGTTCGCCAGGTAGCGCGTCATCGATCGCGACAGCGCATCGATCACGGCCAGCAGCACCGCCGAGATCCGGCCCTCGTCGGTCTCGGCGTGATGCGCATCGAGCCACTGCGCGAATGCGGTAGGCGCCGCGCCGTTCGAGCCCGTCGAGAACATCTGCGCGATGCGACGTCCGAGGCGTTCGAGCGCGAGTCCGTCGAGCCCGATCTTGCGGCCGAGCGCGACCTTGAACGCCGTGTTCGGGACGTTCATCGTCCAGGCGCACGCGAGCTCGAGCGTGCGGGCATAGCAGTACAGGTAGCTCGCGATCGTTCGCCGCCGTGCCCCAACCGGTGTGTTCGGATCCAGCCCCATGTGGCGGATTCTGTCACACCTTTGGCGCGTCCTGTCAGCCGAACAAGGAGCCCTGGGGACCGGGCGGCCGCTGGTCGCCGATGAGATCTTCGACGTACGGGAACGGCCACGTGCGCCGCGCCTCGTCGGGGAGGCGGCCGTGGCGCTCGACGTAGAGCCGCACCCAGCGGCGGGTCGCGGCGTTCGCGTAGCCGCCGCCGGCGATCGGGCCGCACAGGTCCTCGTAGCGCTCCTTGATCCGCGCGAATCGCTCGTCGCGCAGCGCCTTGGCGACGACCGACGCGGCGGCCACCGACGCGTGCTTCTCCTCGGCGCGGTCGTGCGACTCGAAGCCATCGAAGCGCGCACACAGCGCGGCGAACATGCGCTTGCCGTCGGCGATGATGCGATCGACGCGCGGTGCTTGCTCGATCAGCTTGGTCGCGAGCTCGCGCTCGAGCACGTTGAGCTCGCCGCGCGCCACGCGCTCGTCGATCTCCGTGTGCTCGACCTCGATGGTCGCCACGAACGTCGCGCGCGTGCGGATCTCGGCCGCGAGCTCGGTGCGGATCGCGTGCGCCTCGTCGCCGGCGCCGTAGGTCTTGGAGTCGGTGAGGCCCTTGCGCGTGAGCGCGGCCGCGGCGCGCGAATCGAGTGCGACGGCGGCCATCACCATCGGCCCGATCGCGGGACCACGGCCCGCCTCGTCGATGCCCAGCGTCAGTCGGTTGGGAAACAGCGAACGAACGCGGCGCGCGGCGGCCATGGCGAGGTCGCCATCATAACCGAGCAGCCGCAAGTTCCAGCGCACGCTTGATCCCTACCTCGAGATCGAAGCCGTGGACGTCGACGACCGCGCCCCAGTGGTCCAGCCGCGCCGCGAGCGCCGTCAGCGCTTCCCCCGCGGCGCGGGCGAGCGGATCTCCGAGCTCGCGATCGAGATCCGGCGATCCTCGGACGAGCGCGTGATAGACGGCGTCCTCGGCGAGCTCCAGGCGCGGGACATCGTTGCGGAAGAACGCCTCGACGTAGCCGCCCTCGAGGAACCCGCGCAGGTACGCGCGCGCCCGATCGAACACGCGTGACAGCGCCAGGCCGATGCGGTCGTCGGCGGTGCGACGGAGATCCTCGAGGACGTCGAAGCCGAGGGCGGCGCCCAGCGTGCGCGCGGCCTCCTCGGTGCTGCGGCTGCGCGCCAGCAGATCGTCGGCGACGCGCCGCCGACCGCCCTCGATGGCGGTGTCGAACCCCGAGGACAGGAGGGCGATCAGGTAGTCGCGATCGGCGGTGGTCGCCGTGTGCGACGAGAACGGCAGGCGACGCGGCCGCACCAGATCGAGGACCTCGCGCGCCGCGCGGCGGTACAGCGCGACGGTCTGCTCCGACAGCGCCTTGCGCTCGGCGAGCACGCTGTCCTCGGCGAACGTGCGTGCAGAGGCGACCAGCTCGTCACGCCCCGCCCGTGCGGCGGCGGCGGCGGATGCGGAGCGCTGATGCGCTCCGTCGATCGCGCCCTGCGCTTCCGCGACGACGCCGCGCAGCAGGCGCGCGCATGCGTCGCGCTTGAGCTGGCGCGCCTGCTGGAAGAAGCGCTCCTCGAGCGCGGACGACAGCGCGCGCCAGTTGCCATCCGCGCCGGTGCCCTCCTGCTTCCAGGTCAGCGCGGCGCGCGCCGAGAACGGAATGATCGTCTCGACCAGCTCACCGAGCTCGTCGCCGATGAACGTCACGACCTCGGTGGTCTCGTCGGTGGACAGCTGATCCGCCTTGTTGAGCACGCCGAGCACGCGCTTGCCCTCGTCGCGGATCGAGCGCAGCGCCTTCTTCTCGCTCTGCTTGCCGCCCTGCGCCGCGGTGAACACCCACACGATCGCATCGGCCTTGCCGATGAACGCGCGCGCGGTCGCCTCGTGCTCGGGCTGGATCGAGTTGAGGCCGGGCGTGTCGACGATGTTGATCTTCTCGAGCTGCGGGAGAGGGACGAGGATCTCGACGCGATCGATCGAGCGGGCGTCGTCGGGGGTGAGCGCACGCAGCTCGGTCATCAGGGCGTCCCAGGCGAGCTCGCGCGTGGTGCCGTCGGCGCGGACGATCCGGCCGCCGCGCTCGCGGCCATAGCGAACGACGTTGATCGTCGCGGTCGTCGGCGTGATGCCCGTGGGGGCGACGTCGGCGCCGATGAAGGCATTGACGAACGACGACTTGCCGCTCGAGAACTCGCCCATCACGGTGACGAGCAACGGCTGATCGAGGTTGGCCGCGGCGCGCGCGGTCTCGCCGACGAGGTGGCCAAGCTCGCGCCGGCTCTCGGCGATCTTCTCGACGAACCGCGTGAGGTCCGCGATCTCGGGACCCGGCGTGCCATACAGCGCCGACCTCGCGTCGGTGAGGATCGCGCGCGCGCGGCCATGATGAGGCGACACGCGCAGGGCGGCCAGGGCCCCGGTGGCGGCCTTCGCGGGATCGTGGGGCAGGGCCATCCGCGCGAGCGCCACGTGCGCGTCGACGTCGTCGCGGGCGGCCGCGAGCTCGAGCAACGCGCGCGCCGGCTCGGGGCTCGCCTCGATCATCGCGGCGCCGCGCGCGACGAGCGCCCGCACGTCCGCTGGATCGCGCGCGAGCAGATCGTTGCCCCACTGCAGCTGGCGCGTCGTATCGCCCGCCGCGATCGCGGTGTCGACGGCGGCGCGCAACACGTCGACGCCGGCGCCGAGGGCGAGCGCACGGTCGTAGCTCGCGAGCGCGGCCTCGGTGTTGCCGATCGAGGCATGCGCGGTGGCGATCTTCGCGTGCAGGTCGGCGCGCCTGGGGTCTCCCTGCAGCGCCTCGAGGAAGAACCCGTGCGCACCGGTCGCGTCCCGCATGGCGAGCGCGGCGTCGCCCTGGGCGATCGCGATGTCGAGGCGCAGCTGCGCGGCGATCGCACCGTCGGGAACGATCAACC
The DNA here is from genome assembly GCA_035539815.1 of Kofleriaceae bacterium. Classification (GTDB taxonomy): domain Bacteria; phylum Myxococcota_A; class Polyangia; order Haliangiales; family Haliangiaceae; genus JABFXX01. The sequence continues at coordinate 7,384 of DATLHR010000568.1, read as the reverse complement.
CGCGCGCCTTCGCGAGCCGCTCGCTCGCGATCGACGGCGCACCTTCGAGCAGCGACAGCAGGCCGAGCGCGTACAGCGCGAGCGCGGGGGGATGCTCTGCCGCGGCCGCGCGCTCGAGGTGGCGCAGCGCTTCATCGTACGGGCCACCGTCGGCGATCAGCGCTTCGCCGAGCGCGGCGCGCGCGTCGAGATCGTCGGCATCCTCGGTGACCGCCTTGCGAAGCTCGCGCACGCCCTTGTCGAGATCTCCGCGCCGGCGCCACGCGATACCGAGTCCGCGGTACGCGTCGGCCAGGATCGCACGATCCCCGCCTGCTTCGACGACGGCGCGTGACAGTGACGACACCGCGAGCTCGTACTTGCCGAGGGCGACCAGCGCGAGCCCGTGGCCGACGAGCGCGGCGGGATCGCCTGGCCGTAGCCGGAGCGCGCGCTCGAACGCGACCACCGCCTTGTCCGGCGCGCGGTTCACGAGCTGCGCCTCACCGAGGAGGATGAGCGCCTGGCCGTGCTCGGACTTCGCCGCGAGCAGCGCCTCGAGCACCTCGATCGCGGCCGTCGTATCGCCCGCGGTCAGGAGCTGCTGCGCCTGGTTCAACTGGTCGCGGTACTCGTCGAGGACGAGCTCCTCGGCGAGGTCCCCGAGCCGGCGCTGGACGCGCGACCAAAGCGACATGGGCGCAGCGTACAGTTGCCCCCAACACCGCGGCAACTCGGGTGTCCTCCCCCCACGCGACACCAGGGCGCACCGAAGAATCGCGAGCACATCGCGCCCCCGGCGCGCGGTACGGTGCTTGAACCCGAACCGGCCATGCGGTCGGTCCACGCGATAGCGGCGCTCGCGCTGGCCGCCTCGGTCGCGCCGGCGAGCGCGTGCCCGCGCGGTGCGCGCTGCCTCGTGGCCACCCAGCAAGAGATCACCGCGAGCGCGCGGCCGCGCGCCGAGCTGCCCCGGGCCCGGCGCGTGAGCCTCCGCCTCACCAGCGACGTCACACCGCGCGACCCGGTGCTCGCGATGACCCCGGCGCCCGCTCCCGACGCGCGCGGCGAGCGCGCGGACCCATCCGCGATCCACGTGCTGTTCGCCCAGGTCGTCGCGTACATCCCGCGCTACGAGGACCGTCAGCTCACGGTGCGCCCGTATCCGCTCGCCATCACCACGCCGACGAACACGATCGCCGGCCTCGGCGTCACGGGTAAGTTCTGAGCCCGCGCTCGGAGGCTGGCTCATCGCGTGGCGGTGAACGTCGCCGGCGCGTGGCGCAGCCCCATGCCCGCGTTGATCTCGGCGGTCCACGTGCCGGCGGTCAGCTGATCGGCCACGAGGTCACCGTCGTCGTCGACGAGCGTCGCCGTGCCGGACGCGAAGCGGAGCGCGTCGAACTTGAAGCTCGCGAGCTTGGCGTGCGCGCGCTCGACCACCTCGTCGAGGCCGCGCTCGCAGATCGAGGTGAGCTCCGTCGCGTGACCGACGCACACGCTCCACAGGCACTTGCTGGCCACGCGCTGCGCGATCAGCGGGCAGTTGACGGCTGTGCCGAGCGTGCCGCGGATGTCGGCGCCGTAGTCGGCGGTGAACTTCGCGTCGAGCGCCTGCCACGCGTACTCGCCGTAGGCGACCGAGTACTGGTGATCGCCGAGCGCGAGCGAGGTGCCCGTGGTGAGCACGGTGGTGGTCTGCGTGGTGATCTCGCCCGGGAGGTTGCCGAGCGGAAGCACCGTCTCGAGGCCGGCGGGCGTGAGGTCGAGCGCGACGAGGCGGTGCGTCGCGGTGCCGCCCGCGATCGCGAGCTGGCTCTCGAGGTCGACCTGGGTCAACGAGGTCTCGGCGAGCGCGACGACCTGGGCGGCGAGCTGCGGGATCGTGACGCCGTTGAGCGTGAGCTTGTTGATCTCGTTGTTCAGCCAGCCCTCGAGCTTCTCCTCGAGATACGAGGGCAGCGCGTCGCGCACCGTACCGACGGCCGGCACACCCGCCTCGTCGGCGAGCGTGATCAGCGTGTGCGCGGGGTTCACCGAGAAGTCGCGCGCGGTCGCGACGAGGTTCGCGGCGGGCTCGGGCAGCAGCGCCTCGATCGTGATCTCGATGTTCGAGGTCACCACGTACTCACCGGTCGCCTTCGGCGCCGGTGGCGGCGGCGTGGTGTCGTCGTCGTCCTCACCCGGGGGGACCGTGTCATCGACATCGTCGCCGCCGGTGGTCGGGTCCGCGTGATGAATGATGCAGCCGGTGAGCGAGAGCGAGGACGCGAGCAGCGAGGCGAGGAGGTGATGGCGCATGGCCAGCTCATCGAGCAAGGCCCCGGCCAAAGGTCCAACCAATGCCGTTCCCGCTAGTTAGCGGCAACAGCTGGTGAATCGCTGTGGTGCATCATGTGGAAACCACTGGCACCTACAGCCACCGCTCAGGTCGCTTCGACAGGCTCTTCGTCGGTGGTCCACAGCCCTTCGCGCAGCTGGCGCAGCGCGCTGGTCGCGGCACGCACCTGCTGGATCTGGGTGCCCGTGGCGAGCTTGAAGTCCTCGATGTCGCCGCCCTGGTCGCGGCGCTCGCGCATCGTGCGGTCGAGGATCTCGCTGATGCCCTTGTAGAGCGTGCTGCCCGCGTTCGACACGAACTCGGAGAGGCGCTTGCCGAAGTCGTCGATGCAGCGATCGAAGTGCGGCTTCATCGCCTCGGCGGCCTTGAGCACCGCCGCGGGCACCTTCTCCTTCGCCTGCACGCGGATGTCGCCCGCGATCTTCGACTTGAGGACGATCGCGAGGATCGGCGCGGCGAGCGTCAACAACCCGCCCGCGAGCGCGTTGACGAACAACATCACCGTCGTGCCGAGCGCGCCGACCGCGTAGATGCCGACGTCGTACTTGAAGCTGTCGACGGAGATCTCGACCTGCGTGTCCTCGGGGCCGAGCCGCTCGGCGAGCGTGGCGGCGGCCGCGGCGACGTTCTCGTTCGTGATCGAGATGACCTCCTCGGCGAGGTGCTCGAGCAACGCGGCGAGCTTCGCGCCTTCGATCTCGGCCCACTCCTTGAACTTGTCCTCGATGAACTGCGGCAGGTACGTCTTGACGTCGTTCGCGTCGACGGCGTCGATCTGCGCGGGCAGCGCCTGCACGAACGCCTTGGCGAACGCCTCGAGATCGAGCGAGACCTGGGTCTTGATCGAATCGCACGAGGCCTCGATCCTCCCGTGCAGCTCGTCGAGCTTGCGCTTGCTGGTGTCGAGCTGCTCGCGCACCGCGGCGACGCGCTTCTCGAGCTCGCCGAGATCGAGGTCGTAGCTGCGCATGCGCACGCCGAGGTTGTTCTCGACGTACGCCGCCGTGCGCGAGGCATCCGCGGCCGCGTTGTCGAGGATGACCTGCGCGCGATCGCGGGCGAGGAACCGGCCGAGGTACGTCATCAGCTCGGGCATGCCGCTCTGCGGGTCCTTGCTCTTCGCCCAGTCGCGCGCCGACAGCGGGAACACCACCGGAGACGGCATCATCTCGGCGAGGTTCTTCTTCACGTAGTCGACGACGGCGACACGCTCGTCGGCGGACAGCATGTCCATTTTGCCGAGCACGAAGATCAGCCGGTCGCGCGCGTTCTCGAGCACGCGCGAGCGCAGGAACTCGCGCTCGCTGTCCTTGAGCGCCTGGCCGGCGTCGAGGAGGAACACCACCGCATCGGCGCGCGGCACGTAGCCGTACGTGACCTCGGCGCGCTGCTCGTTGAGGTCGTTGACGCCCGGGGTGTCGACGAGGACGACGTTGTTCTGGAGCAGATCGCTCGGGTAGCCGAGCTCGACGTACGCGACCTCGGCGGCGTGCCCGCCCGCGACGGTGACCCACTCCTTGAGCTGGCTCGGATCGAGCGGCTTGCTCTCGCCGGTGGTGAGCACGACGCGGGCCTGCGGCGACCCCGCGTGGATGACGTGGTTGATCGACGCCGTCGTCGGGGTGATGCCGGTCGGCAGGATGTCGCTGCCGAGCATCGCATTCACGAAGGTCGACTTGCCGTGGTTGAACTCGCCGAGCACGACGAGGTGGAACCGCTCGGCCTCGAGCTTGGGGATGCGCGTGGTGCGGATGTCGCGCGCGAGCGTCACCATGCCGACCGAGTCGGCGACCTCGGCGAGCTGCTGGAACCGCGTGATGATCTCGTGCTTGGCGGACTTGTGATGTTCGAGGAGGATCATGGGCGGCCCTCTAGAAGACGGAGATCAAGTCGGAGACCTGCTTGTCGATTTCGGGCAGGCTCGGCCTTCCGGCCGCATCCTGGCCGGTCACCTTCGCGTACAGCTGCGAGCCCGCGAACAGCCGCAACGCCTGCACGCGCTTGGGCACGTACGGATGCGAGCGGAAGATCTCGGCGTAGCGCCCGAAGCCCTTCTTCGGATCCGGCGGGTTCTTGAGGTACTCGTCGACGTTGAACGCCGAGCTCTTGTCGACGCCGAGCTCGAGCTTGACCAGCGCCGCGAGCGTCTTCTCCTCGTCGCGCAGCGCGAGCAGCGCCGCGCGATCGCAGGTGACCTCGGCGCGTCGCGACCACGCCTGCAGCGTCATGATCGCGGGCTGCACGACCCAGCGCACGAAGAACGCGGCGGAGCTGGTCAGGTAGTGCAGCGCCGTCGCGTACAGGATGTGGCCGTTCTGCACGTGGCCGAGCTCGTGCCCGATCGCCGCGACGAGCTCCGCGTCGTCGAGCTTCTCCGCAAGGTCGAGGTTGACGATCAGGTGCGGCGCGTCGTCGGTGCCGAGCACCTTGACCTTGATCGAGGAGGTCGGCGCGGCGAACACGACCGGGACGCGCACGTTGAGCGCCTTGCCCGCGGCCTTCGCGGCTTCGTACACCCGCGGGTACTGCTGATCACTGACCTTGACCGCGGTGCCGAGCAGCTCGGTGCGCGCGACGTCGCGCCACAGCCGGGTCGTCGCCTCGAGCGCCATCGTGACCGGCCGCGCCATCATCAGCGTGCGGCGGAACTTGAGCTCGCCGCTGAACGCATACGCCGCCCCCTCGCGAGCCGACTGCTCCATCGAGCCACGCCGGATCGCGATCCATTTCGCGAAATCGAAGTCGAACGCTACCGACATCCCGGCAGTATAGCGATCTATGCCGCAGGCGCCCGAAATCGAGCGAGGCGGATTTACTCCGCCGAGCGGGGGCGACACCGCTTCGCGATTTGCCCGCGCGCGATGGCCAGCAGGATGAGGCCGAGGAGCACGGCGAACCACAGCGTCGCGAGCCGGGTCAGCAAGGTGGCGTCGAGCGCGGTCGCGTGGTCGACACCGGTCGCGCTGCGCACGAGCAGCACGGTCATCGTGCCCTCGGTGACACCTAGCCCCCCGGGCAGGAACGACAGCGCACCGGCGATCGTCGTCGCCGCGTAGATGACGATGGCGAGTCCGAACGCGACGTCGGCGCCGGGGAACCCACGCACGATCAGGGCGAAGCCGAGGCACTCGGCGCCCCACGCGGGCAGCGCGATCGCCGTCGACGTCACGAGCCGCACCGGGCGGCACAGCCCGACGAGGCCGGCGTACACCTCGTGCAGCGCGGGCCGATACTTCCGCGCGAACTTGGGCGTGGTCACGAGGTCGATGATCATCCGCGTCGGCGCCGGCCACGCCAGCAGCACGAGCCCGAGCGCGACCAGCGCCGCGGCCGCGATCACGAACGCCGACTGCATGCCATAAGCGGCGACACCGATCACCGACAGCGCGAGGAGCGCGATCAGGTCCGAGACGCGCTCGGCGACGACGATCGGCGCCGTGCGCGCGGGGGGCACGTCGTGCAGCTCGCGCAGCAAGTAGCTCTTCACGAGCTCGCCGAGCTTCGCCGGTGTGATCGAGAGCGAGAGCCCGGCGCCGAACACCAGCGCGCTCGACCGCACCGGCACGCGCACCTCCTGCCAATGCAGGTACAGCTGCCAGCGTACGAACCGGATCACGTAGTTCACGCATGCGAGCCCGATCGCCGCCGCGAACACCGGCCAGTGGAACGCGCTGAGCCGATCGGCGACCTGGTTGACGTCGCCGATCATGACGTACGCCGCGACGGCGATCACGACGACGATCGCGATCCAGATCCAGCGGCGCACGACGCCAGATACCACGCTTGACGGCCCGAAGGCGCGCGGCGTAGCGTCCGTCCATGAGCAAGGCGCAGGCGAGCATCCTCGTCGTCGACGACGATCCCGAGATCGTGACCATGCTGTCGACGCGCCTCGGCAAGCGCGGCTACAAGGTGACCACCGCGAACGACGGCCACCGCGCGCTCGAGCTCGCCAAGCGGGAGCTGCCCGACGTGATGCTCCTCGACGTGATGATGCCCGGCAAGTCCGGCTGGGAGGTCGCGCGCGCCCTCAAGCAGGACCCGGTCACGCAGAACATCAAGATCGTGATGGTCACCGCGATCGGCGAGCAGGTGAACGAGATCACGTCGCCGCTCTACGGCGCGGACGCGCACGTCGACAAGCCGTTCGAGTTCGATCGCCTGGAGAAGGTGATCAGCAAGCTCGTCGGCGAGGCGTGACTCAGCCTCCGCTGAGGAGCTTGCCGGCTTTCTGATGCCACTGGCTCTTCGAGTCGACCATCTGCTGCACCTGCTTGAGCTTGTCGCGCGCGGACTTCTCATCGCTCGCTAGCTCGGCCTGGGCTTCCTTGAACAGCTTGGCCGCGGTGGACTCGAGGCTCGCCTTCACACCCTGGGTGCTCGAGTTGCCCTTGCCGCCCGCCTCGGCGACGGCGACGGCGTTCTTCGCACGGACGTAGTCCTTGTCCGCCATGAACGCGACGGCGGCCTTGGACGCGATCTCGGCGAGCCGCGCGTTGATCTCGCTCGTGAATGCGTTGCCGGCGCGGTTGTCGAAGTTCTTCGCCTTCACGAGCAGGTCGAACGCCTGCTTCGGCGACGTGCCCGGCGCCATGCCGACGTTGTACGCCTTGCCGAAGTTCTCGTAGACGCCGGCGAGCGACCTGAGCTCGGTCGCGTCGGCGGAGCCCTTCGCCGCAGCACGCAGCGCTGCGGCCGCACCGGCGAAGTTCTTGTTGCGATAGAGGCCGTCGGCCTTGTCCTTCACGCCGCCGGTGTCGGCGGCGACCCGCTTGTCCTGCTTCGCTTCGCGCTTGGCGGCTTCCTCGCGCTCGCGCCTGCGCGCGGCGGCTTCCTCGCGCTCGCGGCGCGCCGCTTCGTCGCGCTCCTTCTTCGCGGCCGCGGCCTCGCGCTGCTTCGCGGCGGCGGCTGCCTTGGCCGCGGAGTCCCCGGCCTTCGGGGGCTTCTTGTCCTCGGGCTTCGGAGCCGCGACGGCGGGCTTGGTGTCCTCGGCGGTGGGCTCGGGCGCCGGGGTCGGGGGCGTCTCCGGCGCCGGCTCGATCGGCGCCACACTCGCCTCGGGAG
>DATLHR010000567.1:0-10040 GCA_035539815.1 Kofleriaceae bacterium | reverse complement strand
GATCGCACCGGGCACGCCGTCGCTCACCGGCTTGGTGAGCGTGATGATCTCGTCGTCGTCATCGAGCTCGAGGCCGAGCTCGTCGACCTTGGGCATCGCCGTCTTCACCGTCGCGTTGGCGGCGGCGACCGCGGCGGCGATCGCGGCCGCATCACCATCGGCGAGCGTCGCGGCATCGAGCGACTCGGCGGGCGGCGGCGTCGCGAGCACGCTGCGCACGGCGGTCGGCGCGCTGCCGCGCTCGGCGGTCTTGGTGCGCGACGTGGCGGGCGCCTGCGCGCTCACGCGCGTCACGGGTGCGGTCGGCTGCTGATGGATCGAGAGCGGCACCTCGTGATCGCTCATGTCGGGCGGCTCGCCCGGCTCGGTCATCGCGCGCATCGAGACGCTGCCGCGAGGCGGCTCGACGGAGAGCGCCGGGGCGCTCGCGCGAGGCGCGGGCGTGTCGCCGGCCTCCGCGCTGTGGCCGACGGCCTCGCGCGGCAACAAGCCCTCCGTTCCGGCGAGGTACTGATCGATCTTGTCGTCGAACTTGCCGCCCTTGAGGTCCTTCAGCACGACCTTGTGCTGCGCCTGCATCAGGCCCTTGATGGCGTCCTCGGCCGACCCGGCGTCGTAAACGAGCTTGCGCGTCGACAGGATCACGCCCCCGTGGAACAGGTGCGTGAACAAGTGCGGGCTCAGCAACCCCGAGTCCTCGGTCTGAACGTGGAAGATCAGCCCTCGATACCGGACGTTGTGGTTGTAGCCGAGGATGGGTGAACGCTTGGCCACCGCGCGTCGAGGGTACCACGCCCGCACGGTCTGCGAGGAGCGCCGTGCCCCGTAAGCGCACGCGCTTGCGATGGATTCGAGGGGCACGGATTCCCCGTAGGTCCGCAGGCTTGTAATTCCTTCGCGGGGTTGGTAATCACCCTCCTCGGCTTCAATCTCGAAGCGACCTTGGAGGCCCCGCTGTAGCGGGGTACGCATATCCCCGTGAGTACTGTTGCAGCGGAGTCGAAGTTCGTCGAATTGGTGCGTGGCTGGTTGGTGTCCCTTCCCCACGACCTGAAGATCGCGTTCGACGCGATGGACGACGAGAACCTGCCCCGCCCGGTGCGCGAAGTCGCCGCCGGCGTGGTCGCCTATGTCGTGTCCCCGAACGACTTCGTCGGTGATCGGAACGACGCCGTCGTGAGCTACGCCGATGATGCGCTGATGCTTCGGCTCGCGCTCACCCAGGCGCTTGGCAAGGGCGAAGATGAACAGGCGTTCCGGGAGCGCTTCCCGGAGCTGTTCGACGGCCTCGACGAGAACCTCACGCTCTGCAAGAACGTGATGGGCGAGCTGATGACCTGGCTCGAGGGCAAGGTCCCGACGCTGCCGGCGCTGGAGTACAAGGGCAAGAAGGTCACCAAGTACCTCGACGACGACGAGGCGCGCGGGCTGCTGTTCGATGACGGCCTCGTGTTCCGCACCGACTATCCCGTCGACGAGAAGACGATCGCGGACAAGCTCAAGAAGGCGACGACGGTCACCGAGGTGATGAAGCGCCGCCAGACCGAAGAAGCGCGCACCAAGGGCCAGTCGATCAAGGCCCGCGCGTAAGGCGCGCGGCGCTCAGAGATCGACGAGCTCGAACCCGTCGAGCGGCTCGCCCAGGAACCGCGGCGCGAGCTCCTCGAGCCGCGAGATGTCCGTCGCGAAGCAGTCGAGCCGGCCGGCGCTGGTGGCGCGCGTGACGGCGGTGCCGAGCGCTTCGCGCGCGGCCTCGGCCATCGCGGTCGCGGAGTCGACGACGGCGATCGGTCGCCCGGCGAGCTCGGCGGCGACGCGGAAGATCACGTCGCGCAGCAGGGGATAGTGCGTGCAGCCAAGGACGAGCGTGTCGATCGCCGGGTCCTGCGCGAACAGCTCGCGCAGGTAGCGCCTCGCGACCAGGGACGCGATCTCGTCATCGGTCCAGCCTTCCTCGGCGAGCGGCACGAGCAGCGGGCACGCGAGGACCGACAACCGCGCGCTCGGGTCGCGCGTGGCGATCGCGGTCGCGTAGGCCCCCGAGCGGATCGTGCCGAGCGTCCCGATCACGCCGATGTGGCGATTCGTGGTCGCGGCGAGGGCGCTCGTGGCGCCGGGGGCGACCGCGCCGATCACCGGCACCGGGCTCACCTCGACGAGCGCGGGCAGCGCGTTTGCGCTCGCCGTATTGCAGGCGATGAGGACCAGCTTGACGCTGCGGTCGAGGAGGAACTGCTGGCAGGCCAGCGAGTAGCGTTCGACCGTACGCGGGCTCTTGTTGCCGTAGGGGACCCGGGCGGTGTCGCCGAGGTAGACGATGTCCTCGCCGGGCAGCGCGGCGCGGAGAGCCCGAACGACCGTCAGTCCGCCGACGCCGGAATCGAACACGCCGATCGGGTGCCGCCGGGGCGGCCGATCTTGCCCCACGAACTCATCCGGATTGCGACTACCTGTCACAGCTGGCTGACCACGTTGCCAGAGATCTGGCCGGGTCGCCAGGTCAACGCACTAGCGGCCGCGCGGCTTCCGGCGCGCGGGACGAGCGGCCTGCCTCGCCTCGAACGCCCACAGGAGCTGGAGGAAAGTCAGGGGTTTGTCGTCGAGGGACTCGTAGAAGCGAGAGATGCCCGGGAAGCATCGCTCGGCCTCGGGTAAGTGGCGCTCTGTAATACGGCCTTGCACCGAGGCGACGGCCCAGCACGCGACGTACCAAGATCATGGTAGGACTCGCGCCCCGTGTCCGAGCCCACTGCAGCCGATCGCATTCGCGGTCTCGTCGAGGCCGACCCGGTCGTGATGCTCGAGATCGCGGGCGCGATCGCGAACGAGGGCGAAGGGCGCTGGCCCAACGACCGCGTGACCGAGCTGTCGGCCGAGCAGGCCGCGCGGCTCGCCGACGCCGACAAGGGCCGCGTGCGCGCCGCGATCGAGCAGATGCTCATGGGCCGCGACGTCGATGCGGCGCTCGAGTGGCTGCGCGCCGCGCGCGTGCTGCCGGTGCTGTTCCCCGAGCTCGCCGCGACGGTGGATCTCGTCCAGGAAGGGGGCCGCCAGCACAAGGACGTGTGGGCGCACACCAAGCAGGTCGTCCGGCAGACGGTGCGGCGTCCCCTCGTCCGGTGGTCCGCGCTGCTGCATGACATCGGCAAGGTTCCGACGCGCACGTACACCGCCGATGGCGTCCACTTCCACGGCCATGCCGAGGTGGGCGCGCGCATGTTCGACAAGGTCAGCCAGCGGTTCGCGTTCGCGCGCGACGAGCGGCACACGATCCGCTTCCTCGTGAAGCACCACCTGCGCACGAACCAGTACAGCGATGCGTGGACCGACAGCGCCGTGCGCCGGTTCCACCGCGAGATGGGTCCGTACATGACCGACCTGCTCGACCTGTCGCGCGCCGACATCACGTCGAAGCGGCCGGGGCGTCGCAAGGCGCTGCTCGAGCAGATCAGCGCGCTCGCCGATCGCGTGGACCGCCTCGTCGAGGAGGACGCGAAGCTGCCGCCGTTGCCGGGCGGTGTCGGCAACGCGATCATGACCGCGTTCGAGCTGCCGCCGTCGCGCCTGATCGGCGATCTCAAGCGTGCGTGCGAGCAGGCGATCGAGAACGGCTCGCTCGAGGCGCGCCGCGAGGACGCGTACTACGTCGCGTTCATCGCGCGGCAGGGGCTCGTGCCGAACGTGGACCCGCAGACGCTCGCGGCGATCATCGCGGCCGGCGGTGACGTGCACGCGCCCGACGATGTCGAGGGCATGCACAAGGGCGTCGATCACGACGACCCGAGCCCGGGCGTGCTCGCGTGCGGGCACGACCCGGACAACGATCCGTGCGTGCACCGCGATGCGGATCCCGACGATCCCGAGCTGCGGCGTTAGACGAGCTGATAGCGCAGGGCGGCCGCCGTCGCCGCGGCCTTCGAGCCGACGCCGAGCTTGCGGTAGATGTGCTTGACGTGGCTCTGCACGGTGTAGAAGCCGATGTCGAGCTCGTCCGCGATCTCCGCGAGGGTGTGCCCCTCGACCAGGTAGCGCAGCACATCGCGCTCGCGCGCGGTGAGCGTGATCGCCGCGTGCTTCTCGCTGCGGGCGCGCAACCCGCGGACGAGCAGCTCGCCGATCGTCGGATCGAGGGTGGCGCGATGCTCGGCGATGTCGGCGATCGCGCGCCCGAGCTCCTCGTCGGTGGCATCCGCGAGGAGCGCGCCCGCGGCGCCGAGCTCGAACGCGCGCAGCAGGCGAAACGCGACCGCGAGCGATGGCGCGCCCGCGAGCACGACGAGCAGCGGCGCCGCGTGCTTGGCGGTCATTCGCCGGATCGCGTCGAGATCGTCATCGTCGGCGACGAACACCAGCACCGCTTCGGGGCGCAGGCTGTCACAGGCGAAGCCGCGCGCCGCGAGACGGTCGCGCAGCCATGGTGCCCCCCAGATCACAAGGTTCCTCATCCGACCCCTAGAAGGACGAGCCGCCGAGCTGGCTCATGAAATAATGGGGTAGCTGGGTTAGCTCGAGCTGTCTCGCAAGAGCGACGACAGGGACAGGTCGATCTGGCTCTTGACCATGCGCAGCACGGCCACCCCGTCCTCGGGCCCGAGCCCGGCCAGGTCGCCGAGCGCGTGCGAGAACTTTTCGAGCAGCGCCTGGCGCGCCTCGGTGAGGCGGCGCACGAGCGTCGCGCGGCTGACCTGAAACATCGTCGCGAGCTGCGCGGTGGTGGTGCCGTGGACGTAATGTAGGCGCAAGAGCGCGCGGTGCGGCGGTGCGAGCGTGCGCGTCGCCGCGATGAAGGCGCGCAGCGCCGGCTCGCGGTAGTGATCGGCGAGCGACCATGCTGGGACCACGGCGGTCTCGGGGGTGCCCGTCGGTAACATGCGCTTGCCCGCGCGCTCGAGCCCGAGGGCTTCGCGCACCGCCGTGGCGCGCACCCATCCTTCGAGGGAGCCGCGGCCCGAGAACGCCGCGATCGCGGGCGGCGCTTGCTCCGTCGCGACCAGGCAGCGCACGAGCACGATCTGACGCACCTCGTCGACGCGGTCGTGGCTGGTCGCGAGCGTGCCGAGATAGCTCTCGATGCGATCGCCGAACAGCACGACGAAGCGCTCGGCCGCCCCGGGGACGCCGCTCGCGCACGCACACGCGAGGTAGAGATCCGGTGCGCGGGAGAGGTCGGCCTGCCAGGTCTCCTCACGTTCGCTGGCGAACGCCGCGAACGCAGGCAGCGCGAGCTCCAGGCCCGGGTGCGCGGTGGCCCCGGCGAGGTACGCGGTTTCGATCGACTGCGCGGACAGCGGCACCGACGAGGATCACGCTACCATGGGTGGGTGGTAGCCCGCGGGCTCGGTCCGGCCGACGACACGGCGTGTCCGCCCGCGGACGTGGTGGCCGCGTTCGCGGCGGGCGGGCTCGCGCGCCACGAGGTCGACGCTCTCGAGACGCACCTGGGCACGTGCTCGCGGTGCGCGGCGACCGTCGCACATCTCGGCCGCTCGACGCAGCTCGGCGCGGCGACCGGGCCGCTGCTGCCACCGGGCACCGCCATCGACCGCTACCAGATCCTGTCGGTCGTCGGGCGCGGCGCGTTCGGGCGCGTGTACGCCGCCTACGATCCGAAGCTCGATCGACGGATCGCGCTCAAGCTGATCCGCGGCAGCGACACGGAGGAAGCGATGCTCCTGCGCGAGGCGCGCGCGATGGCGGGCTTGTCGAGCCCGCACGTCGTCGCGGTGCACGATGCGGGAATCGTCGATGGCTTTCTGTTCATCGCCATGGAGTTCGTCGACGGGCAGACCCTGCGTGAATGGCTGGCCGAGCGCACGCGGCCGGCCGACGAGATCATCGCCGCGTTCGTGCAGGCGGGCCGCGGGCTCGCCGCCGCGCACGCCGCCAACATCATCCACCGCGACTTCAAGCCCGAGAACGTGCTCGTCGACACGAGCGGCCGCGTGGCGGTCACGGACTTCGGACTCGCGCACGCGAGCGACGAGCATGCGCGCCCCGATGCGCTCGTCGGCACGCCGCGCTACATGGCGCCCGAGGGCCTGCGCAACCAGCCCGTCGACGCGCGCTCGGACGTCTATGCGCTGTGCGTCTCGCTCTACGAGGCGCTGTACGCGACGCATCCGTTTCCTGCGGGCAGCGTGCCGGAGCTGCTCGCGGCGATCCAGCGTGGCATCAAACCACCGCGCGATCCGCGCGTGCCGCGCCACGTACGCGACGCGTTGCTCGCGGGGCTCGCGGAGGATCCGGCGGCGCGAGCTCCGTCGATGGCGGTGCTGTTGCGCGCGCTCGAGCGAACACCGCGCCGCTGGATCGCGTGGGCGGCGGCGGGCGGCGTCGCGGCGAGCGCGCTGGCGATCGTGGCGGTGTCGCGTGACGACGCCGCGTCGATCGAGGTGACCTGCGCGCGTGACGCGCGCGCGCGCGTCGACGAGATCTGGAGCGCGAAGCGCCGCGCGGAGCTGCGCGCCGGCATCGAGCGCGCCGCGAGCCCGCTCGCGCACGACGTCGCCGAGCGTCTGGACCTCGTGCTCGATCGCTATGCGCGGGCGTGGGAGCACGAGTCGACGCGCGCCTGCGTGATCGAGCGCTCTCCCGAGGAGCCCGGCGTGGCGGCGACGGTCGCGTCGCGCGGTGCGTGCCTCGATCGCCTGCGCGCGCGGTGGGCGTCGCTCGTCGACACGCTGCGCACGCCCGACGAGGTCGCGATCATCCACGCCAGCTCGGCGAGCTATGCGCTGCCCGCCGTGGACGTGTGCGGCCCCGGCCGCTACCTCGCCGGGGTGAGCTCCGGCGTCGACGCATCCGCGCGCGCGGCGATCGCGAAGGCCCAGGTGCTCGCGGATCTGGGCCATACCGACGACGGGCTCGCCGAGCTCGCCGGCCCGCTCCGCCTCGCCGCCGAGCGCGGTGACCGCGAGCTCGAGGCCGAGGCGAAGCTCGTCCAGGGCGACCTCGAGCGCGCGATCGCTCCGCACCAGGCCGAGGCGCCGCTGCACGCAGCGGCGATCGCCGCATCGGAGGTCGGGCGCCTCGATCTCGAGGCGGCGGCGAAGGTGCTGCTCGTCGAGACGCTCGCGCACTCGCAGCTGCGGCTCGAGGAGTCCGCGCGCGCGACGGAGTACGCCCAGGCCGTCGTGCGCCGGCTCGCAGAGCCGACGCTCGTCGCCGAGCTCGCGTACGCGCGTGGCCTGGCGGAGTGGTCGATCGGTGGCGCCGAGCGCTCGCTGCCGTACGAGCTCGCGACGCTCGCGATCCAGAGCGTGGTGCGCGGCGCCGATCACCCGAAGCTGGCAGAGGCGCTCAACGCGGTCGCGGTCAGCCTCGTCGAGCTCGAGCACGTCGCGGGCAGCATCGCGATCCAGGAGCGTGCGCTGCGCATGCGCGAGCAGCTGCAGGGCGCGGAACACCCGGAGGCGCTCAACGCGCGCGGCAACCTCGCGTTCGCGCTCGCCGAGACCGGCCGGATCGACGAGGCGGTCGCGATGCAAGAGGCGGTCGCGGCGGGCCGCGCGCGGCTGCTCGGCGACGATTACTTCCTGCTCGACGAGACGTACCTGCGCCTCGCGCGGCTCTATCAATGGGAGCTCGGCCGGTCCGACGACGCGCTCGCCGCCGCTCGCAAGGCGCGCGCGATCGACGAGAAGGCGTTCGGCGCGGACGGTCCCGAAGGCATCGCCAGCCTGTCGACGCTCGCGCGCGTGTTGGCAGCGCGCAGCGAGCTCGCCGAGGCCGACGTCGCGAGCGAGCGGGCGCTCGCGATCGCCGGTCGCGCGCTGCCGCCGACCCACCTGATCGCGCGCGGGGCGCTCGCCACCCGCGCGGACGTGCTCGCACGCATGGACCGGTGCGGAGAAGCGACGGCCCTCGTCGAGCAGCTCGAGCGCGACTCGCGGCCGATGATGTCGGGCCGCGGCGAGCTCGTATTCGGCCTCCACGCACTCGCGCGCTGCGCCGATCACACCGGCGATCCCGCGCGCGCCGAGCAGGCCCTGCTGCGCGCGCTCGCGATCCGCGAGCGGTCACGTGGGCCGACGAGCCCGATGCTCGCGGATGCGCTCGTCGAGCTCGCGGCGTTCTATCGCGCGCATGGTCGCGCCGCGGACGCTCTCGCGTCGGCCGAGCGCGCGGCCGCCGTCCGCACCCACGTGCCCGGTGTCCTCCGCGCACGTGCCGAGCACGAGGTCGCGCTGTCGCGGCAGCGCTAACCCGACGCTCTATACGTGTCACGTGAACGTGGCCGTGGGCGTGGGCGTGGGCGTCCCCGTGATTGTGGCCGCGCTCGTGAACGAGAACGACATCGTGGACGTGATCGACGCCGTCGACGATCAGGGAGCTTCGGGGCAGCGCCAATGCGCTCGAGCAACTCGATCGTGACATGCTTCACCTGGTCGGGCCGCCCCTCGGCGTCGGTGGAATCGACTGCGCGGCCCGTCGGAGCTTCTGGAAGTGCCAGGGATATCGCCCCGTCGCCCGGGGTGCGTGCTCGTTCCACGGCGTCGATCACGGCCACGGCATCGTTCCCGTTCACGAGCGCGGCCACGATCACGGGCGCGATCACGATCACGGCCACGATCACGACCACGTTCACGTCACAGGTCTTGATCGTCCGCGCTAACCCGACGCTGTCCATGGGTCCCTCGATCGAGGGACGCGCGCTCCGCTGATCACTGCGATGGTGGACCCATGCGGTCGATTCAAGGTCTGGTCATTGGAGCGGTCTTCCTCGTGGGGTGCTTGCCGAAGATGCGCGACACCGGCAAGCCGGCGAACCCGGATACGTTCGATGCGATCAAGGCGAACGCCGAGAGCTCGGGCTACGCCGCCGAGCGATCCGCCGAGGGCGCACGCGACGGCAAGTACTTCTGGTACACGAAGGCGAGCAAGGACGGCGGCACGATCTACTTCACGAAGAACAACTCGACGGGCGCCGTCGCGTTCTCGTGCAGTGGAGGCCCGTTCGACAAGGCCGACGCGTGCGACGCGGCGGGGCTCGCGCTGATCAATGGCCAGTAGGCTCGCCCTCGCGGCGATGATCGCGTCGCTCGCGAGCGGCTGTCTCGCGCTCTCGCGTACGCGCAACGGTCCGGTCCGCGATCGCGACCGTGCCGCGACGCGCGTCGTCGACGTGACGAGCAACGCGTGGTCGACGACGGTGACCAGCGAGCGCGTCGCCGACGTGCGCGACGCCGATCGTCCGATCGGCTGGGGCGTCGGCGGCAAGCTGGGCGTCGCGTACGGAGGCGCGGGCCCGACCGCGCATGGCGGTTACGCGCAGGACTTCCACCTGTGGGTCGCCGTCGCGCTCGGCAAGTTCTACGTCGCGCCGCAGCTCGGGTTCTTCACGAACATCCACGCGGGCGATCCGATGCAGCAAGGCCAACCCGGCAATGGCTCGCTCGCGCTCGGCATCCCGCTCGAGATCGACGCCGGCGTACGCCTCGCCGATCGCCTCACCGTCTACGGCGGCGGCGGCCACACGCTGTGGGGCAGCGCCAGCCTCGGAGATGTGGACGAGAGCGCCGGGTTCTGGCGCGGGCGCGGCGGACTGCTCGCGGTCGTGCGCGACGGCGACCTCTATCACAAGGAGATCACGCTGCGCCTCGAGGGGTTCGCGATGACCGGCGGTGGCGACACGATCGACTACGACGCCGTCGGCGCGCTACTCCAGATCGATCTGACGTTCACGACCGCGGGCTTCTAGAGAATCCGGCGGGGCGACACGACGGCGTTCGCGACCAAGAGGCCTGCCACGATAGCGATCGCGACGATGAACATCGCGAACAGCGTCTCGACGCCGGTCAGCGTGTCGTGACCGAGCAGCGAGCTCATGCCGCGGAAGCCCATGCTACCGGGGACGAGCAGCAGCACCGCGGGCACGAGCACGACCTGCGCGGGGCGATCGAGCCAGCGCGCATACGCGTTGGCCAGCACACCGAGGCCGAACGCGCCGACGAGGACTCCGAGGTCGGTGCCGAGCCACGCCGTGCCGGTGCGAGTGCCCGCGGTGCTGCTGCTCGTCCCCGGTAGCATGGGCTTCCGTG
>DATLHR010000566.1:0-17429 GCA_035539815.1 Kofleriaceae bacterium | reverse complement strand
GTCGGTGCCCTGCGCCGCGGGGATCGCGCGATCGGCGACGATCGCGCCGCCGTTCGTGTAGACGATGAGCCGATCGACGGGCGCCCAGCTCGGCGCCCGCACGCGCACGCGCACCTCGACGCTGCCCGATGCGCGCACGGTGTCACCGATCATGCCGCCCTGCGTGGTCATCTCGACGAACGGCGCGTTGGTCGTGATCGCGCGATGCGCGTGGATCGCGCCGATCACGTCCTCGCGCGAGAAGCCACCCGGCGTGTCCTTGCCCTCGCCGACGTAGAGCAGCGTGCGCGCGTAGCCCGGCTCGTCGCCGAGCAGGTGGTGCGTATCCGACGAGCCCATGCCCGTCGCCGTGTGTCCGCGATCGAGCAACGCGAACCATGTCTCGACGGTGCCCGGGAACTTCGGGTGACCGGCCTCGTCGAGCACGATCTCGCCCGGCACCGGCTGCGGATCCGGGAACGGCCCCGGCGGCAGCGGATTCGGCGCGCGGTAATGGTGGATCTCCTCGGTGCGCAGCCCGGTGAGCAGCTCGACCGCATCGAAGTCGTAGCTCATCTTGTCGGCCTGGAACTCGTCGCCGTACGGCGCGAACACGCCGAGGATGCCCGACGGTGTGACCGGCGCGGCGGTCGCGGGATCGATGAAGAACTGGGCGAAGTAACCGAGCACCTGCTGGCGCGGGTGATTGACCTGCACGATGCCGGTCGCCGGATCGACGGCGAGGGCGCGCAGCTGATCGAACAGCTTCTGCGGCGGCTGATTCGTCCACGTGAACTCGCCACCGCGCGTCGAGCCCGGATCGATGCGCAGTGGATAGCCGTTGAAGTGCCCCATCTCGAACGTCGTCAGCTCCACGCCCGGGATGCCGAGCAGCCACGCATCGAGGCCCGACGCCGCGATCGCGGGCGCGTAGTCGGTGATGTAGTTGTGGTCGGTGGCGACCGCGACGTCGAGCCCCTCGGCCGCGCAGCTGATCACGCGATCCTCGATCGGCAGCCCGGAGTCCGTCGACGGCTGCGCGTGCAGGTGCGTGTCTGCGCCCACCCAGCCCGGCGTCGAGAACGCGCGCTCGAGCACGACGTTCGCCTCCGTGAACGCGCCCTCGCGCAGCGTGACTTGTTGCCGCGTGATCTCGTACTCGGGGCCGCGCGTCACGACGAGCTCGTAGGTGCCCGGGCGCACCTGCGCTTGCACGCGGCCGTCCTTGGTCCACCACGCGCCCTCGATGAACTTCGCCCTGTTGTCGAACGACGTCGGCCGGCGGTGCTCGCCGAGCTGGAACGAGTAGAGGTGCTCGCGTGGATCCTTGCCGATGTTCGCGCTGTCGAACGTGCCGATCAGCTGGACCCGCGCGGGGGCATGACGGCCGACCTCGTCGATCGCCGACACCACGAGCGTCGCCGGTGGCTTCATCTCGATCTGCACGCCGGTCTTCTGGCCGACCGCGATCGTGAACGTGCGCCCCTCGGTGGTGAGGCGATCGTCCTTGAGCACGCGATAGTTGTAGGTGCCCGCGGGTAGGCTCGCGAGGAACGCACCGTCCGCATCGGTCTTCGCGTGGTTCACCGGACGGTTCTGCCCGTCGAGGATCATCACGTTCGCGTCCGCGACCGGCGCCGACGTCTGCGCATCGATCACGCGCCCGCCGAACGAGCCCGTCGGCGTGCCGCGCAGCTCGTAGATCGTGTCCGCCACCGAGGCGACATCACCATCGCCGACGACGAAGTACGACTTGAACGAGAAGCTCTCCTGGGCGCCGAGGATGTCCGGCGGACGCGCCATGAACACCGCCGCCACGCCCGCATACGTGAACGGCAGCACCATCGCGTGCGGCGAGAGCTCCTGCATCGGATAGCTCGGTGCGTAGGCGTTGGCGTAGTTCCACGGCGCATCGGGGATGGTGAGCCCGTACGACACGCCTTCGCCGCGGCTGGCGAGGAAGTCGACGACGAGGCCGGGGAACCCTGGGAACCCGCCCGCGATCCGGTAGCTGTCCTCGATCGCGTACTGCACGTTGAACCCCGCGACGCCGGGCGCGAACAGATCCTGCTCGCCGCCGAACAGTGGCAGCTGGCCCATCGGCACCGAGAGCGGGATGTTGACGATGTCGGGGACCTGCTGGCCGAGGAGGTTGTCGAGCTCCTGCGGATTCAAGTACGGGAACGGGTGCTGGCCGCCGTTCGGCGCCTTGTTGGTGACGACGGTCTCGATCTCGACGTAGCGCTTGCCCGGATACAGCCGGTAGATGTTCTTGAGCTCGAGGTTCGACGGGAACACGAGCCCCGTATTGAGCAGCGCGACCATCTGCAACAGATCGCCGCCGGTGCCGGTGACGGTGACCTCGGCGGGCCCACCGTCGTCACCGCGCTTGGTGATCTCGACCTTCGTCGGGTTGATCACGGTGAACAGCACGTCGGGCAACAGCTCGGCGAGCTGATCGTTGCCGCGGGCGCCGGCTCCTCCGACGCGCTGGAGGTCCGCGTCGACGAGCGAGCCGCCGAACGTGGTGTTGACGCGGCCGTAGGTCGAGACCTTGTTCGGATCGTTGTAGACGCCGGTGTCGGCGATCACGAGCCGGATCTGGTCGTTCTCGAGGAGGAAGTCGCCGATCCGGCCGATCGCGTGCGGGCCGCCGATCGCATCGTCGAGCGAGCCGATGATCTGTGCGCGTGCGTGGGGCGCCGAGTTACCGCACGCCGAGGCGACGAGCGCCGCGAGCGCCAGGCACCTCACGCCAGGGCTCACAGCACGACCTCACCGGCGAGCTGGATCCGATCATTGGACAGCGTGCGCGCCGCTTGCTCGACGACGTGCACCGCTTGCAGCTGGAAGCGCAGGTGGAGGTGCGGGATCGCGAGCGACGCACCCGCGGTGTGCTCCATCACGCGATCGGTGAGGATCAGACTCGAGACGTCGAGGATGCCGAACCGGTAGCCGAACGTGATCGGCGTGGTGCCGGGGATCCGGAACAGCACCTGCCCGTGCGCGCCGAAGCCGTTCTGCACCGGCCCGCCCGTCGTCGGGAACGAGGTCCGCCGCAGCGCGATGCCACCGGCGAGGACCAGGGGGCCGCCGATGAACCGGCCACCCGCGGTCGCCTCGAGATCGTCCTCGTCCCGCTGTTGTGGGAGCGCCCCCTCGGTGCGGCGGTTGAACCGACCGCTCGCGATCAGCGCGCCGCCCTTGGGCAACCGCACCAACACACTCGCCGACGCCGACGGCGTGTCGTTGTCATTATCCGACGCGTACTCGTCGGCGCCGTTCTGCACCGCGAGCTCGAAGCCGATGCCGGCGCTCCCCGTCGACGGTGTGTTCAGGCGCAGCGCGGCGCCGAGCGAGCGGCCGGGCGTCAGGCCGCGGGTCTGGAACCCCTGCGTCGGCCGCACGCCGCGGCTCTCGATCGGGCGATCGACGAACGCGCGCCGGATGTCGTCGTCGAGGTCTGGATCGACCCACGACAGGAAGTAGCCGGCGCGCACGAGCAGCTCGCCGCCGAGGCCGACGTCGGCGAACGCATCGCGCAGCACGAACCGCAGCTTGCCGTCCGGGATGTTGACCTGCAGGCGCTCGTCGACGGCACCTTCGGCCGCGAGCACGAGCGAGACGTTGCGGCGCGTGGCACGCACGCCGAACCGCGCGTTCTGCAGCTCGAACCCGTCGTCGCGGCCGATGAACTGCACGTTCGGATCGTTCTGCACGATCCGGTACTGCATGCGCAGGTACCCATAGGGCTCGAACGTCCACTGCTTCGGCGCGATCGACGGCGTCATCGACGCCACCGGTGGCGGCACGTATACCCCCACGGTCTCGGTGCGGTCGTCGCCCTGCGCGGGCGCTGTCTTCGTGGGTGGCTCGGGCGTCACGGGCTCGGTCGCACCGGGTGCGGCGGCGTCGGCCTCCTCGTCGTCTCCCTGCGCATGAACAGCTCGGGGCAGGCAAAGCGCGGCGATCATCCCGAGGATCGCGCCACGCACGCGGTCGTGCATGCCCATTCGTAACACGCGTAGACCCGCGAGATCTTGACGCCCCGGCAACGAACTCGACGCCTGGCGCACCAGGTCACACAGGAGTCGCGTCTCGCGCGTTGTGGGTCTTGCTCGCCGTTTCCGGCAACGGCAGCGACGGTCCCGGCACCGAGGATGCGGGGCACCTCGGAGTCATGCTCGTGGGCGACGGGACCGGTGACGTGACCTCCGATCCGGCCGCGACGACTGCGGGAACTTCGCGGGCGCGGCGCAGCATCGCACCGCGGACCCGCCGCTCGGCACGACGAACACGCTGACCGCGACGCCGCACGACGGCGCGAGCTTCACGGGCTGGGGCGGTGCGTGCGCGGGCGATGGCCTCACCTGCCAGCAGGGTCGAGATCACGCGAGCGTCGCGAGCCGCGCGCGATCGAGCTCGATCCCGAACCGCGCGAGCGGCGTCGCGATCGCCACGTCGACGGCCCTCCTCAGGTTCGCGCGCCCGATCGCGTCGTGCCCGCCGAGCCCCGCCGGCAGCGGGCACGTCTCGCACGGCTCCACCTGCCACAGCGGCGCGTACACCGCGATCGTGTCGACCGCGATCCGGGCGAGCATCGCGCGCTCCTCGTCGGTGAGCTGCTCGGCGGCCCACTC
The DNA here is from genome assembly GCA_035539815.1 of Kofleriaceae bacterium. GTDB lineage: Bacteria > Myxococcota_A > Polyangia > Haliangiales > Haliangiaceae > JABFXX01. The sequence goes on along the minus strand of DATLHR010000566.1, from coordinate 12,810 downwards.
GAGGAACCAGAACCCGAGCCGCGCGTGCGGCCCTTCGTCGGCGAGCAGCCGCGCGAGCACCGCGTGGACGAGCGGATCGCGGGCCAGCGCGCGCGAGCGTGCCATCGCGGGCACCGACAGCGACTCGCTCACGCACGAGGTCACCACCGCGATCTCCGCAGCGCGCGCGATCGGCCGCAGGCCGGGCGTGGTGAGCGGGGCGATGTTCGCGAGGTCGAAGGCGATCGGCACCGCGCCGCCCAGCTCCATCGTCAGCCGGGAAGACAGCTCGACGTGGAACAGCTCGTCGACGGCGATGTCCGCGCTCGCGGCGATCAGATCGACCGGCGCGCCGCACTCGAGCAGCGCCGTGGTCAGCGCGGAGAACGCGGCCGCGCTCGCGTACTCGGTGAACACGCCGTTGCTCCACACGCGGCGCGCTTCGAGCGCGTGCGCGACCGGATAGTCCGCGAGCTCGAGCGTCCCCCACGGCAGCTCGTCGATGCCGGGCCGCCGCCGATGCAGGCGCGCCTCGGTCGCACCACCGCGCCACGCGAGCTCGAACATCATCGGTGCCTCCCGGACTCGCGTGCCTGCGCCCCGTCCTCGCGATCGTCATCGACCGTATCGACGGTCGGCGGTTCGCAGGCACCCGGTGCCGGCGCGCGCGAGGTCACGTTGCCGCACGCGGGCGCGCCCGTCGCGAGCTGGCGAGGTACCGATGGTGGCGGTGATGGCGGTGACGGCGCCGGTGGCCGTGGCGGCGCCGGTGGTCGGGGCTCCATGCGCACGACCGGTGCCTCCGTCGGTGCGTGCGAGCTCGGGCCGTCGACCGTCGCGGCCGGCGCGACCGCGACCACCATCAAGAGCTTCGTCCAGATGCGCGGACGGATCGCCGTCCCATCGAGCATGCTCGCCTTCATGTCTCCTCCGGCGTCGAGGACGACGCTCGCGCGAGAGTGTTAACGGCTCGCGACGACGTTCTCCGCGGCCGGCGGGTGCTCCGCCTTCCAACCTGCGTAGCTCGCCTCGGTGCGTGCGAGCTGCGCGCGGTTCGCCGCGAGGAGCGCCTCCGCGCGCGCCAGCGTGTCCGCGAAGCGCGCCTGAAGCTGGCGCTCGTGGTTCCCCGCGCGGCCCTTCCCCATCGTATTGCCCGCGGCCGGCCGCCCGCTCGCGAGCAGGCGCGGCACGCCGGCGACCATCCCCGCCGCGATCCGCCGCTCGTGCTCGGCGCCCGCGACGTAGCCGCGCGCATGGAACAGCTCCCACTGCCACTGGCACTCGTCCTGCGGCCCGCCCTTGCCCATCGTGTTGCCGCACGCCGGGCGCTGGTTCGCGAGGGTGCGCGGCGTGTCCGCGCTCGCGCCGCGCGCGGCGCCCAGCACCACCGCGACCGCCAACAGCTGCTTGATCGGTTGCTTCATGCCGGCGAGGACGCGGGCGCCGGCGAAGCGTTAACGCGTCACAAGCGATAGTGCAGCTGGAACAGCGCGTAGCCGCCCGAGCGGCCGCCGCTGCCGAACGCGAGCGTCTCGTACCGCGTGTTGAGCACGAGCTCGAGGTGCGACGTCGCGAACCAGTGGAGGTTGACGTCGACGTTGTCGCGGTCGAGGTCGGGAGCCTTGTAGTTCCGATCGTAGTGACCGAGCCCGACGTCGAGCATCAGGCCCCGCGGCAACATGAACGACGCCAGGAGCGCGCCGACGATGCCGCGCGGATTGCCGCCCGCGGGATTGAGGTCGGTCACGTCGAAGGTCTGCGGGGCGTACTGCAGCTCCGCCTGCAGCAAGAGGTTCGCCGCGGGCACGTAGTACTTGCCCGTGACGCCCGTGTGGTAGCGCGTCGCGCTGTCGCTGCGCCGCACCATGCCCTCGACGCCGAGCGCGAGCCGCTCGCCGAGGCGTGCCTCCGCATACAGCGCGCCGCCGTTGTCGTGGACGACCGGATCGATCAAGGGATCCTTGATGAACGCGGTCGCGTGGGCCTCCCATTTCGGTGACACGTACGCTGCGCTGAGGCCGTAGGTCTCCGAGAACAGCTGCGTGCCGCCGTACCGCCGCACGTAGGTCGGGTGCTCCGCGACCCGCAACCCGAACACCGGCATGAACCGCCCCGCACGCACGTAGATGCCCTCGTTCTCGTCGGGCTTCGACTGCCACATCACGTAGTGCTCGCGTGACCACACCGTGGTCGCGGCGCGGTTGTCTTCCTGCGTCGGCCGGATGCCACCGGTGACGTTGACCCGGAACGCTCCGAGCTTCGCGCTGGCGTAGAGCTCGCCCTGCATCGGGAACGTCGCGAGCACCTTCTCGGGCGTCGAGATGAAGCCGGTCGAGCCGCGGAAGTGCCCGCCGAGGGTCAGCCACGACGGCGTCTCCACGAGCCCGTTCAGGAACTCGGGCGCCGTGCCGAACGTCGAGATCGCCTCGGCGTTGTAGAGGCCGTTCTCGTTGAGCAGCCCACCGCCGGACGGTGAGATGTGGCAGCCGGTGCAGGTCTGGTCGATCGACAGCTGGAACTGCGGGTACGCGTGCGCGACGCCGGCGCCCGCGAGCACGATGGCGAGGACGAGGAGCGCGCGGCTCATGGCTGGACCTCGATCTCGACGCACTCGGCGGAGATGCAGCGCCACTGCATGCCCGGCGATGCGATGCGGGCCTTGCAGTCCTCGAAGGGAGGCTGGAAGTTGAAGTCATCGCCGCAGGTGGCCACCTGGTCCCCGAGGCACTGCCGGGCGCCGTCGGAGGGCCGGCACTGGGCGTGCTGCGCCCCGCCCTTGATGAACTCGCGGATCAACGCGATGTCGGCGTTGGGCAGCGGCTGATCGAACGGCATCCGATCGACGGTCCGCACCAGCACCTGGTAGAGCTGCGCATTCTCGGGGGTCCCCGCGTCGGTCTCGTCGACCGCGCCCGCGACCAGATCGATGATGGCGTCGCGCGACTCCTCGATCGTGCTGAACGAGAGATCCTCGGCCTGCGCGAACGTGCTGTGGCACTGCGCCGGCGCGCAGCTCGGGATCAGGATCGCCTCGGTGAGGTACTCGACCGAGGGCGGGGTGTCGTCGTCCTTGGCGCACGCGGCGACCGAGATCGCCAGTGCCGGCAGCAGGATGAACCGCATGGCGGCGACGATACAGCAGGCGCGGGAGCGGGCGACTGCCCCGAAGCCTTACTTCACGTGACCAGTGTGTTGCACGCCGCTATTTCGCGTTGCGCGCGCGCGCGCGACGCAGCGACGAGCCCGCGCCGCTGGCAACCCGGCTGCGCACGATGCGCGGTGCGATCCGCGCAGTCGCGCGACGCGTCCGGCGCACCGACACCGGGGGCGGCTCGGCGCGGTATGCCATCGCCTCACGGATCTCGCCGCGGAGCACGAGGCGAACGCCCGCGTAGCTCGCATCGATCGTGCAAGCCTTGTTGGCGGACATGCCGGCCGCCAGCGCGATCCGACGCACGACGTCTTCGCTCACCCGGCGCGACGTGCGGCGCCACGCGACCCAGAACCCGCCGGCCGGGTGCAGGCGGCCCACGACATCGGTGAACCTGCGCTCGAGCTCTTCCAGCGAGTCGACGAACATCACCACCATGTCGACCAGCGGGAACCGCAGATCGGTGGTGATACGGATGTCGCCGGCGAGGTCCGACGCGGTCGCGAGCGAGCGTTCGAAAGCCCCGGGCGCGTTGAGCAGACAGACCCTGTGGCCTGCCTTGATCCCCAGCTTCTTGGGCAGTGGATGTCCCGGGTACCCAGCCATGACGAACGGATAATGCTCCGCTCGCGCGAGAGGTCAAACAGGAAGCCCAAAACATCTTTTAGAGCTCGGAAATCGTTCGATTCTGGTCCGATCTGTCCGCTCCCGGCGATTTGTAATTGAGGGAACGATTCGACCCACGTGTTCCCCCAGTTTTCGAGGTCTTTTGCGAAAGCCGGATCGGGGTGGCCCGGCTTCCTTGACATCTCGGGCCGACCTTCCCCAACTGTGCGCCAGCTGCATGGCGCACGGTCTTCTACTGATCAATCTCGGCACGCCGGACGAGCCCACGACGCCGGCGGTGCGCCGGTACCTCCGCGAGTTCCTCGGCGACCCGCGCGTGCTCGACATGAACAGCGTGGGCCGCGCCCTGCTGCTCAACGCGGTCATCCTCCCGACGCGGCCGGCGAAGAGCGCCGAGGCGTATCGCGCGATCTGGGACGCCGAGCGCGGCTCGCCGCTCCTGTATCACTCGCGCGATCTCGTCACAGCTGTGGCGGAGCGCCTCGGTGCGGAGTGGCGCGTCGAGCTCGCGATGCGCTACGGCAAGCCGTCGATCGAGCGCGGGCTCGACGCGCTGGTCGCTGCGAACGTCGACCGCATCATCGTGCTCCCGCTGTTCCCGCAGTACGCGTCGTCGTCGACGGGCACCGCGGTCGCCCGCGTGATGGAGCTCGCCGGGAAGAAGTGGAACGTCCCCGCACTCGATGTCGTGCCCGCGTTCTTCGACGACCCCGGGTTCCTCGACGCGTTCGCGGCCGTCGGCCGTCCCGCCCTCGACGCGGCCGCCCCCGATCACGTGCTGTTCTCGTTCCACGGCCTGCCCGTCCGCCAGATCACGAAGACCGACGCCACCGGTGCGCACTGCTTCGCGAGCGCGAGCTGCTGCGACACGCTCGCGAACCCGCACTGCTATCGGGCGCAGTGCTACGCGACCGCGCGCTGGCTCGCCCAGCGACTGGCGCTCCCCGCGGAGCGCTACACGGTGACGTTCCAGAGCCGGCTCGGGCGCACCCCGTGGATCCAGCCGTTCACCGACGTCGTGCTCGACGAGCTCGCGAAGGCGGGCACGAAGCGGCTCGCGGTATTCTGCCCCGCGTTCGTCGCGGATTGCCTCGAGACCGTCGAGGAGATCGGCATCCGCGCCAAGGCGCAGTGGAAGGCCGCAGGCGGCGAGGAGCTCGTGCTCGTGCCGTCGCTCAATGCGACGCCGGCGTGGGTCGACGCGATCGCCGCGATCGCCGAGCGCCACGCGGCCCGCAAAGTAGTAGCGGCCAGCTAACGTCGATGAGTTGAGCAGCGTTGGCGCGCTCGCGGGGTAAAACCCTCGACGTGAGCACGCTACGCGACGTCTACGGCACCCTCCTCGTCGTCCGTCCACCCGTCCCGGCTACCGTCAACAAGGCGGGCGCGAACTACAAGAGCGAGGTCACGCACCTGACCTACTCGCCGCGCCGCGCGTACGACGAGTGGCTGTCGATCCTCGAGGCGATCCGCGCCGCCGGCGGCGACGCGCTCTACCAGTTCGAGGCCGTGGACGAGCCGCTGCTCGATCACGCGGCACTCGAAGTCGACGGCGATGGCGCGATCCATCCCGCGGGCTCGCGCGAGGTGCTCGGCACCATCGACGAGGTCCAGACCGGGCGCGTGTTCGCGGCCAACGGGCCGTGGGTCACCGTCGAGAGCGGCGCGCTGCGCGCGGTGATGCCGAACATGCTCGCGCACCGCCGCGCCGAGGCCGCCTACTACCGCGACCTGCTCGGCGAGCTCGCGGCCGCGGCCAACCTCTCGCTCGAGCTCACCGACAATCCGCATCGCTGGGAGGGCATGGCCGACGTGGCCGTCGTCGGCGATCGTGTGGTGCTGACGTATGCGGTGCCCGGGCACTACGACGCGGGGACCACGCCCAAGAGCGCGCGCAGCTCGCGCGATGGCATCGCGTTCGCGGCCGATCACGCGGGCGTCCCCGCCGGCGCTCGGATCTACGCCGAGCTGGTCTACCCGCACTTCCACGGCGACACCGTCCACTTCGGCGCGCGCCCGGCGCACGGCCCCCCGGTGCTCGCGCACTACGCGGGCGGGCTGTATGGAGACGGCGCCGCGGTGGTCGCGCGCGCGCTCGGCGCCGAGGCGATCCTCGCCATCGATCGCGCGGACGCCGTCGATGCGTACGCCGGAAACTCGCGCCAGGTCGGCCGCGGCGTGCTGGTCCCCGACGGCGTGTCGGCCGCCTTCATCGCCGGCCTCGAGCGGCTCGGGCTCCAGACGTACCGGCTGCCTCTGTTCGAGCTGTTCGGCAAGGCGGGCGGCGGGCCCGCGTGCGCGACGCTCTACCTGCCGCGAACGCTCGACGTCCCGGCGCACCATGGCCTGCGCTACTCGGCGACCGAGGCGGCGGTGCGCGCGCGTCGAGAGCGGATCCCGGAGACGCTGCGCGTGGACCCGGCGTTCTTCACGGGCAAGTCTCGAGGCTGAGCTCCGCGTTTCGCTGGTGATCGACGCCGCACACGAAGTGGCCGCAAACCCTGGAATTCCTGGGGGGGATTCGGATAAAACCGGCGGCACTAGGAAACGGCCGTCCCAGGGGGGGACCGGCTGAAACAAAGGACCTGTCTATGAATCGCTTGTTCCGACCCACTCTTGTCGCCCTCTTGGTCGGCGGGCTCAGCTCCACGGCTCTCGCGAACGTTGAGGTCGGCGGCACCGCCGGTGTTCACGTCTTCAGCGAGTCGAATGAGCTCGGCGTCCCCGACATCGCCGATGCTCCCTCGGAGCGCAACTCGGCGCTCTTCGGACTCCGCATCGGCGCGTTCTTCGGCGACATGATCGGCGTCGAGGGCGAGATCGGTGTGGTCCCGAGCGAGGCGCGCAGCCAGGTGTTCGACATCTGGAACCTGACCTACCGCGCGCACGTCGTCGCGCAGTTCCTCGCGGACAAGCCGAAGACCAAGCTGATTCCGTTCGTGCTCGCGGGCGCCGGCGCCTTCCAGGTCGTCGACACGCAGGGCCCGGACACGATCATGGAAGACACCGACGCGGTGATCTACGCCGGCGTCGGCGCAAAGTACCGCGTCGACAACGGGTGGGGCCTCCGCGCCGACGCGCGGATCCTGTTCCCGCCCAGCAGCGAAGACGAGGGCTTCACCACGGACTTCGAGGCCCTGCTCTCGATCTACAAGGAGTTCGGCCGCAAGACGGAGGAGGCGCCCCCGCCGCCGCCCGTCGATAACGACCCGGACAAGGACGGCATCCTCGGCGACGCCGACAAGTGCCCGACCGAGCCCGAGGACAAGGACGGCTTCGAGGACGACAACGGCTGCCCCGACAACGATAACGACGCCGATGGGATCGCGGACGCGGCCGATCAGTGCGCGCTCGAGCCGGAGGACAAGGACGGCTTCGAGGACGAGAACGGCTGCCCGGACGGCGACAACGACGCCGACGGCGTGCCCGACGCGGCCGACAAGTGCGCGATGGAGCCGGAGGACAAGGACGGCTTCCAGGACGAGGACGGCTGCCCGGATCCGGACAACGACGCCGACGGCGTGCCCGATGCGCAGGACAAGTGCGCGGCGGATCCCGAGACCAAGAACGGCTTCCAGGACGAGGACGGCTGCCCCGACGAGATCCCGCAGAAGCTGAAGGCGTTCACGGGTGTCATCAAGGGCATCAACTTCAAGGTCTCCTCGGCGGACCTCCAGGCGACGTCGAACAAGACGCTCGACCAGGCCGTCGCGATCCTGAAGGAATACCCGGACCTCAAGCTCGAGATTCAGGGCCACACCGACGATCAGCAGCTCAAGAACACGAAGAAGTTCGCCGACAACAAGGCGCTCTCGCAGGCGCGCGCCGAGACGGTCAAGGCGTACTTCGTCAAGAAGGGCATCGAAGAGGGTCGCCTGACGGCGGTCGGCTTCGGTGACGAGCAGCCCGTCGAGGCGCCCGCCGGCCTCAAGGGTGCGAAGCTGAACGCCGCGCGCGCGAAGAACCGCCGCGTCGAGTTCAAGCTGATCTCGTCGCTGACGGCCACGCCGGCCGCCACCGACGCGGCTCCGGCTCCGGCGCCCGCTCCGGCTCCGGCGCCCGCTCCGGCCCCGGCTCCGGCGCCCGCGCCGAATCCGTAACCACGGACGGCACGCGGTAACGCGAAGAGGGCCCCCGCGAGGGGGCCTTTTTCATTGGGTGGAGCGCCAAGGACGAGCCCGAGGCCACGCGTGATAAGAAGGGGCGTGCTCGCCGCTGACTTCGTCGCCCACCTCGCCTGCCCTGTCTCGAAGCAGCGCCTGATCTACTTCCCCGAAGACGCCTGCTTCGTCAGCGTTGCGGCCCGGCTGCGCTACCGCATCGAGGAAGGGGTCCCCCTGCTCCTCGAGGAGGAGGCCGAGCGACTGTCCGAAGCGGAGGTCAACCAGTTGATCGATCGTGCAAGGCAGCTGGGGCTGGCAGTTCCGGCGTGATTTTGCAACGTTAGCTTTTACAAGTCTCTTGACGTACAGCGCCATCGGCGGTAGATCGCCGGTTCCTTAGCGGAGCCATCTCCCCGGTGCTGAAGTCGCTCTCCATCTTCACGGGCAACGCGAATCGCGCGCTGGCGGATGAGATCTGCAAGTGCGTCGAGATTCCGCTCGGGCGCGCGGACGTCACGCACTTCTCCGATGGCGAGATCTACGTCGAGATCGGCGAGAACGTGCGCGGGGTGAACTGCTTCGTCGTGCAGCCCACGTGCTCGCCGCCGAACGAGTCGCTGATGGAATTGCTGATCATGATCGATGCGCTCAAGCGCGCGTCGGCCGGCAGCATCGTCGCGATCATCCCGTACTTCGGATACGCGCGGCAGGATCGCAAAGCGAAGCCGCGCACGCCGATCACCTCGAAGCTCGTCGCGAACCTCGTCACCGCCGCGGGCGCGAATCGCGCGCTCGCGATGGATCTCCACGCCGGTCAGATCCAGGGCTTCTTCGACATCCCGTTCGATCACCTGTACTCGATGCCGGTGCTGATCGAGGAGCTGCGCACGCTGGGCTACGGCGGTGATAGCACCATCGTCGTGTCGCCCGACGCCGGTGGCGTCGAGCGCGCGCGTGCGTTCTCCAAGCGCCTCGGCGCGGGCCTCGCGATCATCGACAAGCGCCGCCCCGCGCCCAACGTCTCCGAGATCATGAACATCGTCGGCGACGTGAAGGGCAAGAAGGCGATCATCGTCGACGACATCATCGACACCGCCGGCACGCTCACCAACGCCGCGCACGCGATCATCAACGCGGGCGCGGCGAGCGTGTCCGCGTGCGCGAGCCACGCGGTGTTCAGCGGCAAGGCAGTGCAGCGCATCAGCGAGTCGCCGCTGCAGCACGTCGTCGTCACCAATACGATTCCCCTCAGCGAACAGGGTGCTGCGTGCTCCAAGGTCCGCGTGCGTAGCGTCGGTCGCCTCCTCGGCGAAGCGATCAAGCGCATTCACCACGGAGACTCGATCAGCTCGCTGTTCGTGTAGTGCAAGCAAGAACCCCGGGAACCAAGAACCGAGAACGAAGAGAGAACGTCATGGAAGTCGGAAAGCTCACGGTCACGCTCCGCAACACCACCGGTCACAAGGGCGCGTCGCGCCAGCTGCGTACGGAAGGCAAGGTCCCTGGGGTCTGCTACGGCGCGTCGGTCGACGGCCGCATCGAGCCGCTGCCGATCGTCGTCGACGTCAAGGCGCTCAAGAAGGCCCTCGACCCGGTCAAGAAGCAGAACACGGTCCTCTCGCTGACGATCGAGGGCGGCGCGCAGGCGCGCACGCTGTCGGCGCTCGTGAAGGACTATCAGCTGCACCCGCTCCGCCGCGAGATCACGCACGTCGATCTCCTCGCGATCGATCCGAACAAGGAAGTGCTCGCCGAGGTCCCGCTCGAGTTCATCGGCAAGCCGAAGGGCGCGATCGACGGCGGCCAGATCCGCATCGTCCTCCGCAACCTCGCGGTGCGCGCGAAGCCGAGCGACATCCCGGTCAAGCTCACGATCGATGTCTCGCCGCTCGAGATCGGCGACGTCATCCACGTCTCGGCGATCGAGCTGCCCGCCGGCGTCAGCGCGGTCACCGGCCGTGACCTCGCCGTCGTCACCTGCGCGGCGCCCGAGGAGGAGAAGGCTGCGGCGACCGAGGGCGCGGCCCCGGCCGAAGGTGCGGCGGCGGCTGCGGCGGCCCCGGCTGCCGGCGCCAAGGCGGCTGCGCCTGCCAAGGACGCCAAGGCGGCGCCCGCGGCGGCTGCGAAGCCCGCTGCCAAAAAGTAAGGTCACCCCATGTCGTGGCTGGTTGTCGGCCTGGGCAACCCAGGCGCGAAGTACGCGCGCAACCGCCACAACATCGGGTTCATGGTTGTCGACGAGCTCGCGCGCAAGCACGGGCTCCCCGCGTGGACGACGAAGCTGGGCGGTGACACCACCGCGGGCATCGTCACCACCGAGCGCGGGCGCGAGCGCGCCCTGCTGCTCAAGCCGATGGAGTTCATGAACCTGTCGGGGTTCGCGACCCAGCGCACGGCCGCGTTCCACAAGATCGACATCGATCAGATCCTCGTCGTCCACGACGAGATCGATCTCGAGCTCGGCATGGTCCGCCTCAAGTCAGGCGGCGGCCACGGTGGTCACAATGGGCTGCGCTCGCTGATGGAGCAGCTCGGCGGCAACGGCTTCGCGCGGCTGCGCATGGGCGTCGGCCGCGATCCGAATGCCAGGCCGGGCGCGAAGGACGCGGCCGGCTGGGTGCTCGCGGATTTTCCGCCGGCGCAGGCCGACCTCGTCGAGCGCATGGTCCGCGCGGGCTGCGAGGACATCGAGACCGTCCTCGCCAAGGGCATCAAGGACGCGATGAACCAGCACAACGCGCGGCCGAGCCTTTCGACCTGAGGCCGAGCCCCCCGGTCTCGCGGTCGCGCACTCCGCGCTCTGCGTAGACCTCGGCGCGTCTCTCGCATCGCTCCGCGGCCATGAAGCTCCGAGCTGTTCTGACGAGCGTCGTGGCGCTGGCCGCATGTGGGGATGACGACAATGACCTCGGCGGTCTGGATGCCGCACCCGTGGCGTCGGCGCGCGACTTCACGCTGAGGATCGAGAACGTGGCGCCCTGGACGATGATCCGGGCGGGCTCGGTCACGACGATGACGAATCAACAGTCGGGCTTCGCGGGGCCCGGCCGTACGTTCGAGGTCCGCTTCAACGCGCGCGACCACCTGTTCCTCAGCTTCGCGACCATGCTCGGTGAGTCGAACGACTGGTTCTTCGCGCCCGATCCGCAGGGCATCCCGCTGTTCACCAACGGGCGTCCGACGGCCGGCGACATCACGCGGTTCGTGAAGCTGTGGAACGCAGGCACCGAGATCGATCAGGAGCCGGCGGTCGGAGACGCGACCCGCCCGCGGCAGCCCTCGTCGGACTTCGGCGCACCGGATCCCGACGACACCGTGCGCGAGCTCCCCGTGACCGTGCCGCTCGCGGATGGCAGCACGTTCGTGCGGCCCGCCGTCGATCGCATGATCCGCGTGACCCTGACCCCGGGGCCCGATCAGCAGTTCACGCTGCGCATCCAGAACATCTCGAACGCGATGACGCTCCAGACGTCGCAGGGCGCGATGGCGATCCACATCTCGCCGATCACCTTCGCGGTGTCCGAGCATCCCGCTCCGCTGTTCAGCGCGGGCAGCGCCGCGAGCCCAGGGCTGGCTGCGCTCGCGGAGCACGGCGCCGTGGATCCGTTCGAGAACCAGCTGCGGCCGAGCGTCGGATTCGCGACGCCGCTGTCGCCCGGCGTGTTCGTCGTCCACGATCAGCTCGCGCCGCTCTACCTGCCCGGCAGCCCCGACTACGGGCTCGGCCTGGAGGCGCTCGCCGAGGATGGCAACCCGCTGCCGCTCCGCGATGCGCTCGCCGCGACGCCGCCGACCGGCGCGTCGTCGACGGGCGTGTTCGAGACCCCGGTCGGCGCCAGCGCGCCTGGCCCCGCGCAACCAGGCCAGGCGTTCGAGGTCAGCATCCGCGGCGCGCCGGGCGAGGCCGTGTCGTTCGCCTCCATGTTCGGGATGTCGAACGACTGGTTCTTCGGGACGCGCGTCGACGGCATCCGGCTGTTCGACGGCGACACGCCGCGCACGGGCGACGTGACGAGCGAGGTCATGCTGTTCGACGCCGGCACCGAGCGCGATGAAGATCTCGCCATCGGGCCGCAGACCGCGCCGCAGCAGCCAGCGCCCGACACCGGTGCGGATGACGGCATCGTCGTCGTCCGCCAGGTCACCGCCGATCGCTACAGCAAGCCGGTGGCCGAGCACGTCCGCGTCACGCTGACGCCGCAGTGATCACGGCGTCTGCGCGGGCGTCTGGAGCGTGCGGGACATGAGCTCCCACGACGACGTGCGCCACAGGGCGTTGTAGCGGGCGTAGCGGCTCATCGACGGATCGTCGGCCGAGGTCCACTTGGTCTTCCAATAGCCGACGCCGTGCCAGCCGAGCTGGCGCGCGGAGAACCCGGCGCCTGGTGATGCGTGGCAGCGCGGGGTGAACCGCGGCTCGGCGCCGTTCGAGCTCCGGCGAGGCGATCAGGGAGAACGCGATCAGCGGTGCCCGCAGGCAACGGCGGTCTGCGACCGTCGCGCCACCTAACCAGCTGAGATCTGAGGGCATATCTCCTCGCGGTCGGTTCGCCGGCAGCTGCTGTTCCTGGCATGTGGCGGGCTCGGCGCGGCGCGATCACGCACGCGCCTCTGGACGTGCGCAGCGTGGTCCGCTATGAAGCCTCCCCTTCACTCGCTCCTCGCAGCCGACGAGGGGCTTCACATCCACGAGGAAGACACATGGCACGTCTGCAGAGTCAGAAAGACAAGCCGGGTACGTCCCGCGAGTACGAGACCACGTACATCCTTCGCCCGAACACGACCAACGAGGGCGTGGCCGAGGTGAACGCCCGCATCAAGGGCATCATCGAGGGCATGGGCGGCAAGATCATCAAGGTCGACAACTGGGGCAAGCGCCGCCTCGCGTACGAAGTCGCGAAGGAGCGCAAGGGTATCTACCTGTACTGGCAGTACCTCGCGAACCCGGGC
>DATLHR010000565.1:0-16304 GCA_035539815.1 Kofleriaceae bacterium | reverse complement strand
ACGGCGCCGACGATGCCGCTCTCACCGGTCGCCGTCGGCAGCGCGACGGTGGCCTCGATCGCACGCGGCAGACCGACCGCGGCGCGCGCGTTCTCCGCGATCTCGCGCAGGCGCGCAGCCTCGTTGGCATCGGCGGTGAGGAGCGCGAGCCGGCTCGCGACCGCGGCCATGCTCGGGCCCTGGCGATCGTCCAGCGCGTCGAACACGCGTCCGAGCCGCCCGGGGTCCGCGGCCGCGACGACCTCGGCCGTCCGCGCGACGATCACCGCGCGCTCGGCGGGCGTGACCTTCCCGTAGAGCTGATCGAACAGCGCCAGCGACGCGAGGGGCTGCTCGCCGGCGGCGGCCGTCGCGAACGCCACCGCCGCGAGGTGCTCGATGCGCTCGCCGTCGTTCTCGATCGCGGCCTTGCCCTGGGCGAGCAGGGGCAGCGCGCGGCGGGCGTCGCCCGTGTAGTTGAGCGCGATGCCGAGGAACAGCTGGCCGCGCGTGGTGAGGCCGGGGTCCGCGCCCGCGTCGACGGCGGCCTGCAGCGAGCGCACGGCGACGTCGAACTTGCGCTCCTTCACCGCCGCGATGCCGGCGTAGAGGTCGGCCCAGGGCTTGATCGGGTCGCTCGGGAACTCCTCGGCGATCGCACGAAATTCGGCGCCGCCGGTGCCGTCGCGCAGGAACTTCGTGCGCGCCTCGGCGAACCGCGCACGCGCCTCCGCACTGCCCGACTGCGGGACCTCGGGGACCAGGGTTCGGCGCGTCGGCCGACACGCCACGAGGACGAAGGCCACGATCGCGAGGGACAGCACGCGTTGAAGAACCGGCACCACGCCTCGACGATAGCCAGCCGCCCGGTGGGCTGCAAATCCGATTCGGAGTATCACTCGCTGGAATAAACGAGCGATCAGGAGTCCGAGATGTCTCGCATCGAACGCATGATGACCGACCTCGAACGTGGGTTCGAAGCCCTCGAAGCGGGGGATCTCGAGGACGCCGAGGTGATCCTCGAGCGCTGCAAGCGCATCGACCGCAAGCACGAGGACGTCATCACCCTCGCGGCCGCGGTCGCCGATGCCCGCGGTGACACCGAGGAGGCGCTCGCGCAGTACCGCGCCCTGTCGGAGCTCCGCCGGGACGACCCGATGCCGCGCATCTGCATCGCCCGCCTCGAGCTCAAGGACCTGGGAGATCCGGACGCCGCGCTCGATACGCTCGAGGCCGCATTCGACTTCATCGACGAAGAGGCCGATCTGATCGAAGCGATCTACGTCAAGACCGAGGCCTTGCTCGCGCGGGACGAGCCCGCCGCCGCGCGCGAGACGCTGGCCGAGCTCGCGAGCTCCGCCATCGACAACGAAGAGCTCGCGCTCGATCTCGCCGACCTCGCGATCGCCGCCGAGGATGTCCCCGCGGCGAAGACCTGGATCGAGCTCGCGCGCAAGCTCGCCCGCGAGGGCGACGGCACCGAGGAGGAGCGCGCGGCGTTCGAGGCCGAAGCGCTGCACACGCTCGGCCGCGCGCACGAGGCCGCCGGTGATCGCGCGGCGATGATCGAGGCGTGGGTCGGCGTGCTCGCGCTCGACGCGAAGGCGCCGCCCGGCGAGGTCACCGTGAGCGAGGACGAGGTCGAGCGGATCGCGCTCGCGACCCTCGAGGAGCTCCCCGCGACCATCCGCGAGCGGCTGCAGCGCGTGCCGATCCTGATCGACGATCTACCGTCGGAGCACCTGGTGCGCGATGGCTGGGACCCGCGCATCCTCGGCATCTTCCAGGGCACGCCGATGCCGGACGACGGCAGCGCCGTGCCGGCGGTGACCACCATCCTGCTGTTCCGCAAGAACCTCGAGCGGTTCGCCACCGACGAGGATCACCTCGCCGAGGAGATCCGGATCACCGTGCTGCACGAGACCGCGCACTATTTCGGGCTCGACGACGACGATCTCGAGCAGCTCGGCCTGGACTGATCTCCGCAGGCGGCGCCTAGAAGTCCGGCAAGCAGACGCTGCCGATGGGAGTGCCTTGCACGCAAAAGCCGGTGCCCTCGATCGCGAAGCAGCACTCGCCCGCGATCGTGCAGTCGCCGTTGGTCGAGCAGAATAGATTACTGCCGGGCGGTGCATCCGCCGGCGGTGCGTCGACGAGCACCGGGGCGTCGCTCGGCAGCCCATCGACTGGGGCGTCCACGAGGATTTGCGCATCGATCCGGGGTGCGTCGATCGACCGCGAATCGACCGGTGGGCTCGAGCCACCCGCGTTGGCGCAGGCGGCGAGCAGCAGGACCGGGGTGACGCGCAGCATCGACACGGACGCATCCTAACCACACCCGGCCCGGCATCAACGTGTTTTTTCTGAGGCCGGGACCGGGCCCAGCACGCAGGCCTACTTGCACGCGGGGGCAACGGCTTCGGAAGCTTCCCCTCGGCGGCCATGCTCCCCATCGCCGCGAGGTATTGCTCGCACGCCGTCGGGTCGTAGGGGGCGGGGCGCATCCGCTGCGGGGTCGAACGCGTGCAAGCAGCGCACGGCCCGCTCGCAGATGTTCCCCGCCGGCCGCTTCGCCGCCGCGAGCTTGTCGAGCTCCTCGGCACGCGCCTTCGTCGCGCGGGTGATCGTGAACTTCGGATAGACCAGCTTGTCGCCGTCGAGCGTGCCGGTCAGCTCCGGCCCGCAGTCGTGCGTCGAGACCGACGACAGCCGACCGCGAGCCACGCGACCACCACGACGACAGCGAACGAGCGAAGCATGGCGTCGAGCTTACGCGAGCGTCGCGACGCGATCGCCGAACAAGCGCTCGATCCGCGTCAGCAGGTCATCCGTCGGCGACACCGCCCAGGCCTCGGGCAGCGGGATCATCGTCTCCGAGCGCTGCGAGATCTTGAGGTGGATCACCGGCGTGCAGTTGCCGCGCGTCGCGTTGGCGAGGATGGTCTTGAGCTCATCGACCATGTCGTGCGTGAGCGAGTCCGCGTTGAGCGTGATGTCGACGCGCGAGCTCTTCTGCTGTCGCAGCTCGCCGAGCGGCTGCGCTCCGTCGAGGATCATCTTCCACTCGGGCGACTCGGCGTTGCCCTCGTTCTTGACCTGCCCGCTGCACAGGATGGGCTCGTCGCTGACGAGGACGTGGCGCACCTTCTCGAACGTCTTCGGGAACGCGATCACCTCGAACGAGCCCTCGGCGTCCTCGAGCATGAAGCGCGCCATCTTGTCGCCCTTCTTCGTGATCATCTCGCGGTACTGGCTGACGATGCCGCCGATCGAGTTCTCGCCGACACCGCGGGTGCCGTTCGCGAACGAGCTCGTCGTCGCGGTCGCGTAGCGCAGCAGGTCACCGCGGTAGCGATCGAGCGGGTGGCCCGAGATGTAGAAGCCGAGCGCCTCCTTCTCGAACGCGAGCAGCTGCTTGTGCCCCCACTCCTCGACCTCGGGGTAGGCCTCGCCCATCACGGGCGCGCCCTGGGCCCGAGATGCGGAAGACGGTGGCTCTGCGGCGCTGAACAGGCCGAACAGCGACGTCTGCCCGCTGCGCCGATCGCGCTGCTCCGCCGCCCCGCGCTCGAGCGCGCTATCGAGCGCGGCCAGCAGCTTCGCGCGATGGTGGCCGCCCGGCAGCCCGTCGAACGCGCCGCTCTTGACCAGCTGCTCCAGCGTCTTGCGGTTGCACTTCTGGGTGTCGACCCGGCGGCACAGCTCGAACAGCGACTCGAACGGCCCGTCGGTGTTGCGCGCCTCGATGATCGCATCGACCGCAGTCGAGCCGACGCCCTTCACCGCACCGAGACCGAACCGGATGACCTTCCGGCCGAGGACGTCCGCCTGTGAGGCGGTCGCGGTCGACGCGGTGATGCTGAAGTCCGAGAGCGACTCGTTGACGTCGGGCCGCTCGACCGTGAGCCCCATCGCGCGCGCCTCGGCGATGAACTTCACGACGTTGTCGATGTTGTCCGCATCGCACGACATCAGGCCCGCCATGAACTCGTGCGGGTAGTGGTGTTTGAGGTACGCGGTCTGGTACGAGACCCAGCCGTAGGCCGCCGAGTGCGAGCGGTTGAAGCCGTAGCCCGCGAACTTCTCGACGAGATCGAAGATCTCGCCGGCCTTCTTGGGTTCGACGCCCTGCTTGTCGGCGCCCTCCATGAACATGGCCTTCTGCTTGGCCATCTCCTCGGCCTTCTTCTTGCCCATCGCTCGTCGCAACAGGTCGGCGCCGCCGAGCGTGTAGCCCGCGAGCACCTGCGCGATCTGCATGACCTGTTCCTGGTAGACGATGACGCCGTGCGTGTCCTTCAGGACAGGCTCGAGCGTCGGGTACATGTAGTCCGGCTTCTTCCGCCCGTGCTTGACGTCGATGTACGTGTCGACCATGCCGCCCTCGAGCGGGCCGGGCCGGTACAGCGCGCCGGCCGCCACGAGATCTTCGAGGCAGTCGGGCTTGAGCTTCTTCAGCATCTCGCGGAAGCCGCTCGATTCGAACTGGAACACGCCCGTCGTGTCACCGCGCGCGACCATCTTGTAGACGCCCTGGTCCTCGCGATCGACCAGGTCGATGTCGAACGGCGGCTCGCCCTTCGCCTCGCGCTGCTGGTTGATCAACTTCACCGCCGTCTGGATCACGGTGAGCGTCTTGAGGCCGAGGAAGTCGAACTTGATGAGGCCGGTCTTCTCGACCTCCTTCATCGCGAACTGCGTGACGATCTCGTCGTTCTGCCCGCGGAAGCACGGCACGTACTCCCACAGCGGCCGCTCGGCGATCACGACGCCCGCGGCGTGCATGCCGGCGTTGCGGTTGAGGCCCTCGAGCGCGGCGGCGAGATCGAGGAGCTCGCGGTGCAGCGGGCTCTCCGTGTAGAGCTGCTTGAGCTCGGGCGTCTGCTCGATCGCCTCGCGCACCGGCGGGCTCTTGCCCTGCACGGGCTCGGGCACGAGCTTGGCGAGCTTGTCGGCCTCGCCGAACGGAATCTCCATCACGCGCGCGATGTCGCGGATCACGCCGCGCGCCTTGAGCTGATGGAACGTCGCGATCTGGCCGACCTGCTCGCGGCCGTACTTCTCCTGGACGTACTTGATGACCTCGCCGCGCCGATTCATGCAGAAGTCGACGTCGAAGTCGGGCATCGATACGCGCTCGGGGTTGAGGAAGCGCTCGAACAGCAGCTTGAACTCGAGCGGGTCGATGTCGGTGATGCGCATCGCCCACGCGACCGCGCTGCCCGCGCCCGAGCCGCGCCCCGGCCCGACGGGGATGCCGTGCTCCTTCGCCCAGTTGATGAAGTCCCAGACGATGAGGAAGTAGCCGCTGAACCCCATCTTCTGGATCACCGCGAGCTCGGTCTTCACGCGGTCGCGGTACTGATCCGGATCGAAGGTCCTGCCGCGGCTCTGGAACTCGGCGAACCGGCGCTCGAGCCCCTGCGCCACCACCTTCTCGATGTACGAGTCGAGCGTGTCGCCCTCGGGGATCTTGTACTTCGGCAGGTGATAGCCGGCGTCGAGCTTGAGCTTGACGTTGCACTGCGCGGCGATCTTCGCGGTGTTCTCGATCGCCTCGCTGACGTCCTTGAACGACGCCTCCATCTCGGCGGCCGACTTCAAGTAGTAGCTGTCGACCTGGTGCTTGAGCCGCTTCTCGTCCTTGAGGCTCTTGCCGGTCTGGATCGCGAGGAGGACGTCGTGCGCCGACGCATCGGTGCGCGCGACGTAGTGGCAGTCGTTGGTCGCGACGAGCGGGATGCCGAGCTTCTTGCTCATCCGCACGAGCTCGCCGTTGAGCGTGTCCTGTTCGGGCGTCGGCGTCGGCATCAGCTCGAGGTAGAAGTCCCCCGGCGCGAACATCGACGCGTACTCCTGGGCGACCTCCTCCGCCGCGGCGACGCCGTTCTTCTCGAGCGTCTGCGCGATCTCGCCGCCGAGGCACGCCGAGAGACCGATCAGACCCTCGGTGTGCTTCTTCAGCAGCGGCTTGTCGATGCGAGGGTTGTAATAGAACCCCTCCAGGTACCCCATCGAGTTGAGGTACGAGAGGTTCTTGTAGCCGACCTCGTCCTTCGCGAGCAGGATGAGGTGGTAGTTGCGGCGGTTCGTCTTGTCGTGGCGATCCGTCGCGGCGACGTAGGTCTCGCACCCGAAGATGAGCTTCTTGTTGGCGTACTTCGCCTCGGCGTAGAGGTCGATCGCGCCGAACATGTTGCCGTGGTCGGTGACCGCGACCGTGTCCATGCCCAGCTCGCCGACCTTCTTGAAGAGGTCCTTCCCCCGGATTGCCCCGTCGAGCAGGCTGTATTGCGTGTGGACGTGGAGGTGCGTGAACCCACTCATGGTAAAGACCGACCAGATCTAGCCCATGCGACGGTCACTCCCGAGGGCCTTGTTCCGGTTTGTGTGTGCCGCGGCCGCCGCGTGGGTCTCTGCATGTTCGCACTCGCAGCCGGCCGTGGCACCTGGTCCGGTGATCGCGGCCGATCCCCCCATGGCCTTGCGGGGCATGGAGGCCGAGTGCGACGCCATGGTCACCGCGCTGTCGACGTGGAAGACGTGCCCGAACCTCGACGACGGCGATCGCGAGGACCTCGACTTCTGGATCGAGCGTGCGCACGCGGACTTCGCGGCGGGCCGCAAGTCCAAGCCCGAGGCGAACGCGCAGCAGGCGATCGCGCTCGCGTGCTTCCGCGCGACCCAGTCCGTGCAGGCCGCGACCGAGCGCTGCCAGGCCGGCCCGCCGCCGAAGGACGCCTGGTACGGCCGCCAGCGGGACCTCCGCTGAGATGCAATCTTCTATAGTCGCGCCCTGAAGGGAGAGCGACGATGACAGGTTCGAAGGTTTTTTATCTCGCGTTGGCGCTGGGCACGGGTTGTGGTGGCGCGAAGACCACGACGACCTCCACGGGCAGCACGACCGCGAGCACGAAGCTCGACGCGGGTGCGACGACGGATGCGCAGCGAAAGCTCGGGCACTTCACGACCGCGGACGGCATGCACGGCTTCGTGCTCGACCGCACCGGCGCGACGGCGAAGCTCCAGATCGATGGTCAGAAGGACATCATCGAGCTCACGATGGAGGAGGATCGCGACCGCGGCGAGCTGCGCGGCTACCGCTACGTCGGTCCCGACAACAAGCGGTACGTGTACATCACCGTCGGCGGTAGCCTCGTCTACTTCAAGGGCGGCGACGAGCACCGGGTCACGTTCGACAAGAACGCCGACGCGCTGGGCAAGCCGACGATCGCGGGCGCCCCCGTCAAGGAGAAGGCGCGCTACGAGGTCCGCGGCGCGGTGCTGACGCCGATCGCGGTGCGCACCAAGCTCGCCGCGTTCAAGTCCGAAGACTCGGCGAACCTCGCGAAGGTGGCCGAGGCCTTCGACAAGGCCGACGCGTCGATGTTCGTGCGCTACAAGAGCGTCGGCAAGGACGGCTGGCAGCCGCACCTCACCGTCACGCCGAGCAAGATCAGCGGCATCGGCTACGGTCGCCAGGAGCACGTCACCGACGACGACGAGGCGCAGCGCCACAAGAAGCTCGCCAAGCACGGCGGCGTGATCTACGGGTTCTCGTCGCCCGAGAGCGCGCAAGGCAACCACATCATCGTGAGCCGCGCCGCGAGTGCGAGCGACGTGCTCGCCGACGGCACGCCCGGCCTCATCTGGGAGGTCGACAGCACGACCGCGGTCTTCGTCTCGCTCGACGGCGGGCGATACCAGATCGACATCAACCAGGAGGCGGAGCCGCTCGAGCAGGGCGCCGGCCCGGAGTCCGGTTGGCCCAAGCCGGTCACCGACACCTATGTCGACCTCACGATGATCAGCGCGCTCGCGAAGGCGGGCGCCGGCGGCGACGAGACCGTCGCCCAGCTCGAGAAGATCGACGGCGAGTGGAACGCGTGCGTCGTCAAGGGCTGGAAGGGCGCGCAGGCCAAGATCGACACCGGCAAGCTGTCGGTCGGCCAGATCAAGGCCGAGATCAAGAAGCTGCACAAGGGCTGCAACAAGCACCTCGACGCGTTCGAGACCGCGATCGTGAAGTTCGCCGACGACCGGGCCAAGGCGCGCCAGGCCCTGTTCACCAAGGCGTCGGCCAAGGCCAAGGCCGCGCAGTAGTGCTCACGGCCACCTGCCACTGCGGCGCCGTGCGCGTCGACATCGACGCGGAGCTCGTCGAGGTCACCGACTGCAATTGCTCGATCTGCCGCCGGTACGGCGTGCTGTGGGCCTACTTCTCTCCAGCGCGCGTGCAGCTCGTCCCCGCCGACGCGGCGACCCACACGTATCAGTGGGACGATCGCTCGATCACGTTCCATCGCTGCGCGACCTGCGGGTGCGTGACGCACTGGGCGGCCGTCGATCCCGCGCTCGATCGCATGGGCATCAACGCCCGCCTGTTGCCGCTCGGCTCGCTCGACGGCATTCGCGTGCGCCGCCTCGACGGCGCGAACACCGAGCGCTACGTCGACTGACGACCGCGCGAGCTGATCGAGCGCGCTAGCCGGTTCGCGAGCTCCGCGTCGCCCTCGTGGTCGAAGTAGATCGAGACCTGGAGGTGTCCCGCGTCAGAGAACACCGCAACGTTGATGGGCGGCGCGGGTAGTCGCAAGCCTGCGGCGCATGGGCGCAGGTCTACGGCTGCCCCCACGCCTCGCGCGCGGCGGTGCAGCGCGGCGCGAGCGCACCCTCGCACAGCGAACGCGCGAGCTGCGCGCGCACCGAGTCCGAGAGGTCCGTGCGCGCGCGTGCGATCGCGGTGAGCTCGCCACGCAGCACCGGGTTGTGGATGGCGGCGAGCAGGACGACCTCGGCGTCGCGCGCCGTCAGCTTGCGGTTGGTCACGAGCGCGCGCAGCTCGCGGCCGGCGCGCGGGAACTGAAAGCTCGCGAGGGCGCGCAACGCCTCGGCGCGCGGGCGCGGAGCGGCGAGCACCTTCGCGCGCAGGGCGCGGAACTGCGCCGGCGTTCCCGAGGCCGCGTGTGCGAGGAGCGCGGGCTCGATGATCTGCTCGGCGGCCGCCGCGGCCACGACATCCATGACCGTCATCGAGGCGGGATTGACCGTCGTCGCGGCGAGGTGGCGCGCGAGCTTGTGGCCGCGCCGGGCGAGCCAGGTCGCGAGCGGCGCCGTCGGCGAGGGGCCCTCGAAGGTCAAGAAGGCGACGTTGGTCATGCGCTTCGACCACGCCAGGACCTGAGCGACGCGCTCGAACACGCCGGCACGGTTCGCGGCGTTGGGCGCGGTGAGCTCGAGCGCGTCGAGGTGCGCGACTGCTGCGCTAACGACCATCGGCGAGGCCGCCGGCTCTGCCGCGAGCCAGGCCGCCGCGGCGATCTGATCGTCGCGCGACAGGCCGGCGAGCGCGCTCCGCACGAGGAGGGTCCGCAGCTCGGACAGCAGCGCTGCGGCGTCTCGGCCCGAGAGCGAGGCGCTGGAGATGACGTTGAACAGTGCACCCGGCGCCCACGTCCGCAGGTAGGGCGCACCACCGCCGGGGTTGGTCAGCACCCACGTCGGGCACGCCCCCGGCACCTCGACCACCGCGCGTCCATCGCGCACGACCGTACACGCGCGCGGGCCGCGGTCGTGGTCGAAGCACACCGGGACCGGCTGCGGGGTGTCGGCGGTGAGCGTGACACGCGAGGGCACGGTGGCGCCGCACGCGACCGTCGCGGTGACCGCGGGCATCCGCGTCGCATCGAGCATCGCGGCCACGCTGTCGGCGACATCGGCGCCTGCTGCCGGCGCACGGCCCCGCACGGCAGCGACGAAGTCGTCGGTCGACATCGTCCCGTCGCGCCGGCGATCGATGAGGTCGGCGAACGCGCCCGTGATCGCCGCCTCGCCGAGCCACGCCTCGAGCGCGTCGAACACCGCCGCGCCGCCCGCGTAGGTCTCGGTGCGGAACATCGCGCCCGCATCCTCGAGCTTCGCGATCGCCTTGCGGATCGGCGGCCGCGCACCGTTGCGCAACCGCGTGTCGATCACGTCGCGATTGAACGGAGGAATCCAGCTCGCGCCGAGGTGCGTGCGCGCCGCGCGGATGCCGAACCACGTCGCCCCTCCCTCCTGGAGCCACAGCTCGC
Organism: Kofleriaceae bacterium; assembly: GCA_035539815.1. Taxonomy (GTDB): domain Bacteria; phylum Myxococcota_A; class Polyangia; order Haliangiales; family Haliangiaceae; genus JABFXX01. Next base: position 6,252 of record DATLHR010000565.1, on the reverse strand, counting down.
TCCAGGAGCCGATCGTCATCAGGTCGCCGATCCACAGGTGCGCGAGCTCGTGCGCGATGACGTGCACGGCATCCTCGAGCTGCTTGCGCGCGCGGCTCCCGGTGAGCGCCGGATCGACGAGCACCATGTGCGCACCGAGCGTGGTGAGCCCGGGGTTCTCCATGCCGCCGCGGCCGGGGTCCATCGGCACCACGAGCATGTCGAGCTTCGGGTACGGCACCGGATCGTCGAACACACGCACGAGCTCGGCGAGCAGCGGCGGAATGGCGTCGCGGATCGTCGCCGCGTACGGCGCGAGGTTCTTACCCGGCAGCAGCAGCCGGATCGGCACGTCGCTCTTCACCTGCACTTCCTCGAGCTCGCCGACGGCGATCGCGACGAGGTAGGTCGGCAGCGGCCGCGTGCGCTGGAAGCTGACGCGGACGCGGCGGCCATCGAGCTTGGTGCGCTGCTGCTCGGGGTAGTTCGCGTAGACGCCGAGCCCCTCGGGTGCGGTGACGGTGACGGTCCACGGGACCTTGAACCGCGGATCGTCGAAGCACGGCATCAGCGTGCGGGCGTCGGTGGGCTCGAGATCGGTGTAGACGAGCTTGTTCTGCGTCGGCGCGCGGATCAGGCCTTCCTTCGCGCGATACGCCGCGTGATACGCGAGCCGCACGACGGCGCGTCCCGCGATCGGCCGCTCGACGCCGATGCCGAGCAGCTGGCCCTGCCCTTCGGTGTGCTCGGTGCGTGCATCCGCGATCACACGGGCGGCCTGCGTCGTGCCGTCGGCGGCGGTCACCGTCGCTCGATCGATCACGAGGTCGCGCCCGTGCAACCAGATCACGCGCAGCGGCCGTGCCACGTCGACGGTGATCGCGACCTCGCCCGTGTAGCCCTCGGCCGCCGGATCGAGGTCGAGCGCGAGCTCGTACCCGACGGGCACCGCGCGCGCATCGAGGCGGCCGATCGGCGACGTGTCGTCGGTGACGACCGGCGGCACCGTGACTGCGGGCTTGCGCGCGACCTCCGGCGATCCGCACGCGGCGAGCACCAGCGCGAGCACGATGCTGCGAGCGGTTGTCATCGCGTCTGAGGTAGCACGGCGCCGCTACAGATCGAGATCGAACGCCACGCGCAGCCCGACCTTCACGCTGGTGACGTCGGGACCGTCGAGGAACGTCCGCTCCCATGACACGCCGAACGCGGCGCCCGGGAACAGGAACCGCGTCCGCAGCGCGCGCCCACCGAAGGCCGCACCGACGTGGACGCCGTGATCGAACGCGCCCCAGTCGTCCTCGGTGGCGTGCCCGAGCCACCCCGCCTCGAGCTCGAGGTACGTGTTGGTCAGCGTGCGGCGATAGACCAGCGGCGTCACCAGATCGATGCCGAGCTCGAGCGCCGTGCGCTCTCCCATCGCGTCCTTCGGGAACGAGGCGCTCGCGCCGAGCTCCGCGCCGACGTACAGCGCATCGCCGCGCGCGAACGTGCGCCCGAACAACAGCCGCCCCGCGCCCCCGAACTGCAGGTCCAGCTCGTCCGCCTGCACGACGACGATGCCCTTGCCGCCGCCGCCCATCGACACCTGCCAGGTGCCCTCCGAGATCTGGCGCCCGCGGAACGGGTGCTCCGTCTCGACCCAGAACGGGCAGTCGAGCGCACGCTCCTCGGCGCGCGCGAGCAGCATGCGGATGCGGGTGAGCACCAGCAGATCGTCGACCGCGGACAGCCGCTTGCCGCGCTCGCGCCACGCCTGCTCCACCGGCCCGCCCAGCCGACGGATCTCCTCGTCGAGCCAGCGCGCGAGCCCGCGCCGATCGAGCGCGTCGACCCGGCACGTCGAGTCGAGCGCAGCGTCGACGAGCGCGTCGACCTCGATGCGATCGATGCTCCAGCCGGTCGCCGCCGCCACGGTGACCTGCCGCTCGAGGTCCTGGTAGAGCGCGCGCTCGCTCGCCACCACCGGCGTCCCGCGCTGCGTGCTCGCGCAGCCGACCAGCGCGAGCGCTACGAGGCCCGCGCTTTGGAGCGCAGCACGGCCTTGGTCGCGGCCACGGCCTTGCCGTACTCGACGCGCTCGTCCGCCGTCAGCGACATCCATGCGGACAGAGAGTAGCCGGCCATGAAGAAGAACTGGATGTCGAAGAAGAACTTCGGGGCCGCGATGATCGAGGCCGCGGTCGTGCCGAGCCAGATCACGGCGACCACCTTGAACGCGAGCCGGTGCTTGCGCGCGATGCGGTGGCTCGGGAACGGCAGGTAGGTCAGCGTCGCGAGACTCATCAGCGGGATGATCACGACGCCGAACCACCAGCCGCCCGGCGCGTGCGGCGCGAGCGTCGCGTTGACGAACGACATCGCCCAGAACCCGAGCACGGAGCGCGGCAGTCCGGCCCACACGCCCTTCACCTCGACGGGCGCGACGATGTTCCGCGCGTGGCGCACCGAGACCGCGACGATGATCGAGGCCGCCAGCGCGATCGCGAGCACGTTGCCCCACGGCTCCGGCAGGAGGCCCGCGTCCTTGTAGACCGTGTAGACGATCGCGGCGGGCGCGACGATGTGCGAGAGGTGATCGGAGATCGTGTCGTACTCGGCGCCGAACTGGTTCGAGGTTCCGAGCTTGCGCGCGATGTAGCCGTCGAGCGTGTCTCCGGCGAAGTAGCCGATCATCACCGACAGGCCCGCCCAGTACGGATGCCCGTCGATGCACAGGCAGATCGCGACCACACCTCCGAGGAGGTTGATCGTCGTGAAGAGATCCTTGATCCCGAAGCCCATGGGGCGCCGGAAGCGTAGCTACGCGGTCCGCAGGACGGCGCGGGGCGGCGCGAGCGTCGCGCCCTCGAACCGCGTGATGCGCTCGAGCTCGTCCAGCTTGCGGCCCGTGTACGCGGTGTTCACGAACGTCGCGACGATTTGACGGTTGAGCCCGAGGTCGTTCTTCGCAGCGATGCAGATCACGTTGGAGTTGTTGATCGTGCGCGCCATCTCCGCGTCGTCCACGGTCATGCAGCGCGCGGCGTAGATGCCCGTGAACTTGTTGGCCGCGATCGACATGCCCATGCCCGTGCCGCAGCACAGGATGCCGATGCTGTCCGGGTCCGCCTGGACCGCCGTGCAGACCAGCTCGGCCGAGGTCAGGTAGTGGAGCTGATACTCGTCCACCGCCTCGATGACCTTGCCGTAGAGGGACAGCGCCTCACGATACGTGGGCAGGATCGGCGCGATGTACCGGTCGTATCCGAAATAGATACGCTTGCCGACATGCGATCCCAGACGTCGAATCACGGGGACTTCTAACAAGGTCCTCGGACCAGACGCAAGATCGTTGCCAGCGCAACACAGCGCTGTCCCCCGGCAAAGGTGTTCAATATTCGTCACCTTCGGGGGTGGAGCTGACAGCTCTTCACCCTCCACCGTCAGGCCGCGCGACGGAGGACGTCGGAAAGCGCGAGCTTAGCGCCCTTGATGTCGTCATCCGTCAGGTGACCGATCGTGCTGAGCTGGAAGTGGCTCTGGTCACCCGGGATGCCATAGAGGCAGTAGTAGCCACGCTCTTCCATCTGCTTGGAGAACGCGCTGTAAGGCAGTCCGACAGGCAGGCGGAAATTGACCGCGATGTTCGAGCGATAGGCCGCGTCCAGCAGCGGGTGGATGTCCATCCCCGCGAGGTGGTCCATCAGCGCGGCCATCTGGCGCTGGATGCGCCCCATGTGGTCCACGACCCCGACCTTCAACAGGTGATCGCAGGCAGCGCGGAGCGCCGCGTGGAGGACGACCGGCTGCGCGAAGCGCGGCTGCTGCTCCTTCGCCTGCTTCTTGTACTCGGCGATCACGTCGAGGTAGTAGCCGCGCGGGCGAGCGACCGCCTCGAGCGCCGGCACCGAGGCCTTCTTCGTGAACACGATGCCGAGGCCGGGCGCGGCCTGGATCGCCTTGGCCGATGATGCGGTGACGAGATCGATCTCCGACGCCTCGATGTCGATCGGGTACGCGTACGCGCTCGAGATCGCGTCGGCGGCGACCATGCGGCCGCGCTGCTTGCACACGCGGCCGATCTCCTCGAACGGGTTCCGCAAGCCGGTGCGGGTCTCGTGGCTGACGAAGAACACCCACTTGATCGACGGATCGGCATCGAGCTTCGCGGCGATCGCGGCGGGATCGAGCGGACGATCCTGCGGTCCTTCGAACACCTCGTGCGCGAGGCCGTTCTGCCGCGCCTGATCGACGACGCGCGCACCGAAGAAGCCGTTGTTCGCGATCAGGCCCTTGCCGAGCGGCTCGAGTGCGAGCAGGCATGCCTCGTTCGCGCCGGTGCCCGTGGCGGTCATCACGGTCGAGAAGTACGCGTCCTGCTGCTGGATGCCGACGAGCTGCTTGAGGTCGCGCTCGGTCGCCGCGAACATCTCGCTGAACGCATCCTGGCGGTGGTAGTTGCACGGCGGGTTCGCCAGGAACTCCCTGACGATCGGAGGGATCCTGACGGGCCCGGGCGTGAACAGAATCAGGTCGCGCATCGAGCCTGCCGAATACCACGGGCGGCGCGCGGTCGTCTCGCGAAAGTGAGGGGCGGCGAAGGTTGCCAGCCTCGAAGATCGCGGACCCGGCGCCCCGCCGGACGCCCCTCAGGGCAGCTTCCGCTCGTCCCGTCGACGCAGCACGGCAAGCCACGCCGGTGTGACGAGGACCGCGATCGACACGCACGCGACCTCGCCGAGCAGCGCCGCGAGACCGAACGCCTTGATGCCACCGTTCGACGACAACATCAGCGTCGCGTAGCCGACCGAGGTCGTGTACGAGCACAGGAGCACGCCGCCTCCGATCGTGCGCAACAGATGGTGCGGCCCCTTGTGCCCGTCCTCGCGATCGCGCGCGGCGAGGTTGACCGCGTAGTCGATGCCGATGCCGATCGTGATCGGCAGGGCGATGAGATCGAGGAAATGCACCCGCAGCCCCGCCAGCGCGCACGCGGCGATCATCACGACCACGCCGGCCATACCGCAGGCGAGCGTGACCAGCCCGTGTCGGCGCACGCCGAGCACGAAGAACACGGCGAGGATCGAGCCCGCGAGCGCGAACGCCGTCATGTCGGGGGCGTCGCGCTCCATGGTCACGATGATGTCGGCGAACACCAGCGCCTCGCCTGCGATCGCCGCGCCCGGCGGTAGCTGGATGGCGCGGGCCTCGCGCGCGAACGCGAGCCGATCGCGCACGTCGAACGAGTTGAACCGGCGCGCGCCGCGGATGACGATCAACCGCCCGATCGAGCCGTCCCTCTCGATGAAGGGCCAGGCGAGCTCGCTCGGGACCGCGGCGTCGCCGATCGCGGTGAGCCCGGGCGGCGGGCGCAGGCGAGCGAGCTTGGCTTTCTCCTCGGGCGTCAGCGCCGCGAGCAGGTCCGGATCGTCGAGGCGCTTGCTGATCTCGGCGAGCACCGCGAGCTTCTTCTCCTGATCGGGCGGCAGGAGATCGTCGATGCTGCGGACATCGAGCATCCAGCGCTCCTCCGGCGGGCGCTTCGCGTCGTCGGCGCGCAGCTTCGCGACCAGGGGCGCCACCTGATCGCGGCGCTCGACCGCGATCGCCAGCAGGTACGCCTGGCCCGACAGCATCGAGCGCGTGTCGAGCGAGGTGCGGATCTTGGTGTCGAGCTCCTCCGCCCGCCGGATGCCGGGCGAGCTCGACTGCAGGTCACGCCAGTCGTTGGTGAACGGGTCGTTCACGATGAACCGGACGCTGATCACGATCGAGATCGCGGTGATCACACCGCCGATCGCGAGCACGACGCCGAACCGGCGCTTCGGCAAGAGGCGCGCGAGCACGTTGCCGATCGCGGGCGGCCTGGTCGGGACGATCCAGCCGGCGCGCGCGAACATGAAGAGCAGCGCGGGGAGCACGGTGAACGCGGCCACCCACGTGAGCGCCATGCCGGCGCCCGCGATCGCGCCGAACTGACGGAAGCCGCGGAAGTCGGTGACCAGCAGCGACGTGTACGCGATCGCCGCGGTGGCGGCGGCGGCCATGGTGCCGCGCAGCGCGCCGCGCATCGCGCGCCCCAGCGCCTCGACGGGGTCACCGAGGTCGCGGACCTCCTCCAGGTAGCGTGCGACGAGGATCAGCGCCGCGTTGATGCCGTTGCCGACGACGATCGCGAACAGGAACGCCGTCATCACGTTGAGGTGACCGACGGTCGCCCACGCGATCGCGAACGTCGCCGCGACGCCGACGCCGAGCGACAGCAGCATCGCGAGCACGACGCGCCCGGAC
>DATLHR010000564.1:0-10595 GCA_035539815.1 Kofleriaceae bacterium | reverse complement strand
GGCTCGAACGGGCGCTAACCGGCTTTTCGGGACGAACGTTCTCGGCAACTTGTTCATCGCTGAGAGCAGCACCTGAGGTTCCCAAGCTGAAGGTCGCCGGTTCGAATCCGGTATCCCGCTCAAGATTTCAGGCAGCCCCCCTGTGCCAGGGGGCGCTGCCGACCGGTGCTATCGACGAGTGGGGGCGTGACGCGCGCGCCAGCGCTGGAACTCGCTCGGACGCAGCCGGTGGCGCGCGATGTTGCCTTCGTGCAGCGCGTGCAGCTCGGCGATCGCCATCGAGATCAGCGGCTCGACGTCGTCCGCGGTGGTCAGCCGCGTCGCGAGCGGACGGATCGCCGCATCATCGATCGGCAGCTCGTCGCGCACGATCGTGTTCACGATCTCGGTGAGCGCCTCGCGGTTACGGAATCGCACGGGATCGGGTTCGGGCAGCGCCTCGCGCACCAGCGTGTATCGGCGACTCGAGCGCTCGTAGGCCCAGACAAAGACGTCGCGCAGCAGCTCGATCCGGTTGAGCTCGTAGATCGCGAGCGTGCCCTCGACGTAGTCGCGCTCGGGGACATCGACGAACGACAGCGGCGCGAGGTTCGCCTTGATCAGGGGGATGTTCGCCGCGAGACGGGACACCCGCTTGTTGACGTCCTGGAATGGTTGCAGGTACGGCAGGTGGACCATCACGAAGAACGCTTGTTCGAACGGATCGGAGATCTCCGTCACCTTCGCGAGCAGCAGATCGAACAGTTCCTCCAGACGCTGAGGGATCGACAGTGGAATGTAGACCGAGCCGCCGATGCCGACCTCGATCTGACGCAGTCGTCCGATCGCGGTCATGTCGTCGAGGAGACCGTCCGCGAGCAGCGCGTGGAGGTTGCAGATCGTGTAGCGATTGAACCCGATCTCCTCGACGCCGCCAACCAGCATCTCGATCGCGGCCTTGTGGTTCAGGATCATCTGCGCTTCGAGTCGATCTTTGCCCGGCGCCTCGCGGCCGAGCTCGATCAGGTTCTGCGTATCCAGGCGCGTGTACGTGTTGCCTTCCAGCCGACTCGATGCCCACGACAGATCGATCAACAGCCGACTCAGCACTTGGCGCGCGTAGGTCCCCGCGGGCCGCGTTGGGCCCGGCGGTGTTCCCAACGCGCGCAGGTGCTGCCGCAGTGCGATGGGAAGGTACGCATCCACGTTGGGGCGAAAGCGTTCCAAGAACTGCGGTCGGTACCCGACCGGGGTGCGCGCGGAGAGCGGGCGCCGGATCTGGCGGCGAACGGCCTTGGCGTCAGCGGAGAGCACGAGCTCTTCCGGTTCGACGCGGCCTTCATGGGCTGCGGGCAGGTGGTAACGGCGCCCCCGGCGGATGCCAGTCGCCCGGAGCTGCCGTCGCTCGACGAGCTGGGCGAGCCAGCGCTGGAGCGTGCGTCGAGGGGTCTTCGCTGCAGCCTGAATCTGCTCGATGCTCGCGCCGTCGGGAAATCGCTCCACGATCGCGATCAGGTCGTCGGGGCCCGCCACCATCGGCGCAATGATGGCGCAATTCCGCTCCATTACGCCACGTGTTTCACGCGTAATAACCAATATATATCGGCCAAACGGCGCAGTCGTCTGTAGTTGCGCCACAATTGCGCCATGTTGGAGGGTGGCCGTTTGGATGACCAGCGAGGCCAAGCGGAACATCCAGGCTGGCCGAGTCGTGCGCGCGAGACGCCGCGGCACCAGCTCGCTCGCTCGCTTGCTCGCTCGCTCGACCGACCGGCACCGACGCGTGGCCCTGGCGTGCTCGTGGCAGGATCGGCGCGTGCGTTACGTGGGCAAACTCTACCGTCCTCCGTCGGAAGCGGACTCGCTGATCCTGCAGGCGACGATCGGCTGCTCGTGGAACCACTGCACGTACTGCGACATGTACCGGGACAAGCCCGTGTTTCGGGTGCGCCCGGTGGCCGAGTCGCTCGAGGATCTCGAGGCAGCCGCGCGGGAGGTCGGACCGCACGTCGAGAAGGTGTTCGTCGCCGACGGCGATGCGCTCGTGATGGAGCTGGCGCACTGGGAGCCGATCCTCGAGGCATGCGGGCGCCTGTTTCCGGGGCTGCGCCGGGTGAGCTGCTACGCGACCGCGACCAACGTGCTCGCGAAGTCGGACGCGGAGCTGGCTCGGCTGCGCGACCTGGGGCTGTCGCTGCTCTACATGGGGCCCGAGTCGGGGGACGACGTCACGCTGCGCAAGATCGCGAAGGGCAGCACGGCGGCCGAGCACGTGGAGGCCGCTGGCCGCGTGCGGGCGGCGGGCCTGGAGTTGTCGGCGATCTTTCTGCTCGGCGTCGGTGGCATCGAGCGCTCGGCGGAGCATGCGGCGGCTTCGGCCGCGCTCGCCACGGCGATGGATCCGCACTTCCTCGCCGCGCTGACGCTCACGGTCGTGCCGACCACGCCGCTCGCCACCCTCGCCGGCCGCGGCAAGTTCGAGCTACCGAGTGTCGACCAGCTCTTGCGCGAGCTACGTACATTCGTCGACGAGGCGCGGCCGACGGATGCCCTGTTTCGAACGAACCACGCTTCGAACTATCTGCCGCTCGGCGGCCGCCTGCCGCGTGACCGTGCGCGCATCGTCGACGTGATCGATCACGCGCTCGCCGGCGATGTCGCGCTGCGACCGGAGCGGCTGCGAGGACTCTGATCGAGGCCGCGCGAACGCTCTCGACTACCGCTTCGCGTACGCGGAGATGCGGATCCTTACCTCTGCTCGACGCACGCACCGAGGCTGGGGCTGGCCGCATCCCGCTGCGCCACGCAACTCGGCTCGGTCGGCGCGCATCGCTCGGTCTCGTCGCCGCTTCCGGCGTCGAAGCAGAACGCGGTCTCCACCAGCGTGCACGCGCCGAGATCGGGCACCGCGCCGAGGATCGCGTGGCGACCCGCGAGACAGGCGTCCTTCTCGCGCGTGCAAAGGGCCGCGGTCGGGATCGAGATCGACGTCGCGCAGAAGAAGCCGCGGGGAACGGGGGGCGCGGCCGCGGCTGCCCGGGCTGGTGGCGTGCGCGCGACGACCGTGGGTTCGTCCTCGACGTCCGGCGGTGGTAGTGGCCGTTGCGGCTGCGATGTCGTGCGTGCCGAGCGCGCTGTCGTGACGTCCGGATCGTCCTCGCTGTTCCACGCGGCGTAGGCCTTCCGGCACTCGCTCGCCCAGCCGACGCCGCTGAGGGCAGACGCGCCGTGGATCAACGCCCAGCCTGCGCTCGACAGCACGTACGCGCTCTGGTTCGGTTCGGTGTCGTCGCTCGCTGCCGCGATCGCGCCCAGCCCGCTCAGCACGGCGAACACACCGTCGATCGCAGCCCAGCCTGATCCGGTGCTGCAGCGAGGCTCCGCGCGGGCACGGGAGCCGTCGTAGCCCGACGGCACCTTGTCCTGGAACAACCACGCACATCCGCTGACCTGGGTTGCCAGCACCAACATCACGACGACACTGCGCACCATCGCTGAACCCTAAGCGTCGACCGCTCCGGCGTGCGCAGCGGTTTGCCTGGCGAGGTCCGGATCGACAGGGGCACGCAGGACGATAGGATTCGACATGGCTGACGAGACGCTGGCGCGAACGCTCACCAATCGATTCACCGATGCCCTCGCCCTCGCGTGCGAGCTTCATCGCTCGCAATCGCGCAAGGGAACGCAGATTCCGTACGTGTCCCATCTGCTCGCAGTCGCGAGCATCGCGCTCGAGCACGGAGCGACGGAGGACGAAGCGATCGCGGCGGTCCTGCATGACGCCGTCGAGGACCAAGGTGGTCGAGCCACCGCGGCTCTGATCCGTGAGCGATTCGGCAACGCGGTCGCGGAGATCGTCGAGGCAAGCAGCGATACCGACGTCACGCCGAAGCCGCCATGGAAGGAGCGCAAGCAGCGCTACCTCGACCACCTGAGGCACGCCGCGCCATCTGTCCGATTGGTCTCTGCTGCGGACAAGCTCCACAACGCGCGCGCGATCCTCTCCGACTACCGCGTGCACGGCGAGGCGCTATGGCACCGGTTCAACGGAGGCAAGGACGGCACGCTCTGGTACTACCGCGAGCTGGTGAACGCCTTCGAGTCGCACGCCACGACACCGCTCGTCACGGAGCTGCGCCGTGTCGTCGTCGAGCTGAACCAACTGGCCGGCCAACACTGGGTGTGAGGACACCGCTGCAGCGTGCGCGGCGCTTGCAGTATCCTTGTTACTTCGCCGGGCGTACCAGGTTGCGCTCGGCGTGCGCGATGACGTCGATCATCTGCTCGAGGATCGGCTCGTTGCCCGGGTGCGTCGACGCGAGCGTGAGGTCCTTGGCGAACAGCGCGACGAGGTAGCGGAGGCGACCGCGAGGGTCGGTGACGAGCGCGCGATAGTCGGCGTGGCCGACATTCACGTGCCAGCTCGCGCCCGACATCCTGCTGCGCCAGCGCGCGCCCGGATCGTCGACGAGGACGGGCTCCGGGATGCCGCTGCCCGGACCGCCGGCGGGTGGACCGTCGACGACGAGGATCTCCGCGGTGGTGGAGGCGGCGCCTCCGTTGGCCTCGGCGACCACGGTCAGCGTGATGCGCGAGGGCTCGGCGAGCTCCGCGAGGCGCAGGGTACGGGCGAGGCCCGCACCGTCGATGACGAGGTCGCTCGTGCTTGCGGACCACGTGGTGTCGGCGGTGATCTGCTGGCCGTGAATGTCGATGACGATGGCGCGGACTCGGCGCGCGCCGCCGGGCCACAGCTTGATCGGGTCCGGCGACAGGCGCACGTGGTTCGCCGGGCCAGGAGGCAGCAAGGTGGGCGGAAGCGGTGGCTCGGCGGGCTCGGGTGGCTCGGCCGACGCGGGTGCCTCGGGTGTGGTGGTGGGCGCGGGCGGTTCGGCGCTCGCATCGATCGGTTCGACGGTGCCCAGCGGGTCGCGCGTACGTTCCGGGCCCGGACCGCCACGGCCGGTGACGCCGGAGGGCATCTCGAGGTAGGGCAGGCGATCGCGTAGGCCGCGCAACGCGCGACGAAGCTCGACGACGAGCTGGCGCTCGGAGGTAGCGTGCTGCTGCTCGCGGTGAAGGTCGAGCGCGCGCTGGACATGGGGCGCGAGCTGCGCGAGCGCCGAGACGAACGAGCTCGCGGCGAGATCCGGGATGACGCCGCGGCGCGTACCGGGCGGGACGTGAAAGCCGGCGAACTCGATCGTGCCGGTGAGCTCGCGATCGGTCCATGGCAGGACGTCGAGGCCGAGCGGCGCGAGCTCGCCGAAGTGATCGGCGACCACGGTGCCGGCGCACGTGAGCTCGACGCCGCTGGGGCCTGCGCCTGCGCCGGCGCCAGCGGCGGTGCGGTACAGCTCGACGAGGATCGGCGGATGGCCAGGGACGGCGATCTCCGAGGGCACGTCGAGGCGGAGGCCTTCGAAGCGGCGCGGCACGACCTTCGTGCGATCGGCGACCTGTCCGCGCGCATCGTACTCGCGGAGCTCGACGTCGACGCCGCTCGCGAGGAGCGGACCGCGCAGCTCGGCGCCGAGGTAGTCGGCGAGGCGGCGGATCGAGAGCGGCCGAAGCGCGGCCGGGTGGAGATCGGTGATCGCGAGCTCGGTGAAGGTATCGGCGACGTCGATCGAGGGAGGGGCCGGGACGACCTCGGCGCGCGGTTCGTCCTCGACGAGGCGAAGGAGCCAGGCCGCACCGCCGCCGACGCGCGAGCGGATCTCCATGCGATGGCCGATCGACCAGAAGCCGAGGAGCCCGATGCCGTACTGGCCGGCGACGATCTGCGCGTGGCGCTCGGCCGGCGACAGGTTGCGCTTGTGCGAGCGCCCGATGTGCGTGGCGATGTAGCGCAGCGCGGCCTCGCGTGGCTCGTGCGGGCGGATGCCCTCGCCGTCGTCGCGCACGATGAGGGCCGCGCGCCGTCCGCGTCGCCGGCGCTCGAGGACGATCGTGCGCGCGTGGGCATCGATCGCGTTCTGGACGAGCTCCGCGACGGCCTTGCGCGGATCGCTCTGGCTGCGCGCGAGCCACCGAATGAGATCGAAGGTGTCGGCGGGCGTGAGCTTGACGCTCTGCGGAGAACGCGCGGATCGACGGCCGGCCACGTCGCGACGTTCGCACGAATCTCAGGTTGGTCGCAGCGTCGCGTAGCGCTCGAACAGCGACGCGGGCATCGGCGTCTCGAGCTGCCAGGTCACGGCGATCGGGCGGTCGCCTTCGTGGGTCGCGTAGCGCACGGGGCCGAGGAAGCAGAAGGCGGCTCCGGGATCCGTGCGGACGAACAGGTAGAAGCGCCAGTCGTTGCTCGGGTCGACATACCGCTTGCCCGAGGGGCGCGTGACGCTCGCGCCGGCTTGGGTCTCCCAGTGGAAGCGGTCGGTGCTGATCGCGTAGTCGCGATAGCGCGTGGTGGGTGAGAAGTCCTTGCTCGACTTGTCGAGGGTGACGAACAGGAGCTCTTGCTTGGTGTCCTTGAGCTTGAGGATGCCGGTCTGCAGGTTGAGGCTCTTGTCGCCTGCGCTCACGTAGCCGACGCCGACGGCGATCTCGCGACGCGAGTAGTGGCGATGGAGCGCGAGCGGCCACTCGGGGACGGGCAGGATCTGCGCGGGCAAGGTGACGCGGTCTTCGAGCACCTCGCGCAGCTCCTCGAGCTCGTCGACGATCGCCGGGGTGGTGGCGAGATAGGTGGCGGTCTGCTCGGCGGCGCGCAGGGTGCCGCGGTGATGGAGCTGCGACTCGAGCATCGTCATCCGCCGGCGCTCGAGGTCGGACAGCGGGCGCTGGTCGTTGCGTGCAGCGGCCCGCACGATGTCGCGATAGGTGCGGAGGCGCTCGGGCTCGTCAATGTGCTGGAGCATGCCGAGGCGCCGGCTGAGATCGTCGACGTCGTCGGCGTCGGGGGTGGTGGCGAGGAGGCCTGCGTGGCGTTTGAGGGTGGTCCAGCCGCCGGCATCGTAGATGTCTTCGAGGTCGCGGCCCGTGAGGTCGAGGAAGCGCGCGAGGGTAGGGGGCGCGGTGTGGGCGGAGAGCTCGCGGAGCTCGGCGGTGAGGCGGCGCGCGCCGGCGAGGGAGGAGCGGAGCGAGGTCAGGATCTGGGTGCGCGCGACGTGATCGAGCTGCAGGCTGCAGCCGCTCGGCAGGAACGGAAAGCCGTCCTCGATGGCGCGCTTGAGCGCGGGGCGAGGGATGCCGGTGAACGCGGGGAGCGTGTGGTCGAAGCGGAACTCGTCGCGGTGCTGGCCGATGAAGTCGAGGACGAGGCACGAGGTCTTGTCGGGATGGAGGCGAAGGCCGCGACCGAGCTGCTGGAGAAACAGGGTCGCGCTCTGGGTGGGGCGCAGGAGGAGGAGCGTGTCGACGAACGGGAGATCGACGCCCTCGTTGTAGAGGTCGCAGGTGAACAGGACGTTGACGGCGCGCTCGCGGAGGAGGTCGGGGGCGCGCTCGCGATCGGGGCTGTCGGCGTAGACCGCGAGCGCCGGGATCCCGGCGGCGGAGAACTGCGCGGCCATGAACTTCGCGTGCTCGATGCTGACGCAGAACCCGAGGGCGCGGATCGCGCGTGGGTCGGCGACGCGGATCGCGAGTTGATGGCGCACGAGGTTCGCGCGCACGGTGTTGCCGGTGTAGAGGCCCGCGAGCGCCGCGGTGTCGTAGCCGGTGCGGGTCCAGCGGACGTCGCGCAGGTTGGTGCCGTCGGAGATGCCGTAGTACTCGAACGGGACGAGGAGCTGGTTGTCGAGTGCGCTCCACAGCCGCAGCTCAGCGGCGATGTGGCCGTCGAAGTCGGGGAGCAGCGATTGATGGTCCGCTCGCTCCGGGGTCGCGGTGAGACCGACGAGGAGCTCGGGGCGGAGGTTGGGGACGAGCTCCTGATAGGAGCGCGCGGGCACGTGGTGGCACTCGTCGACGACGACGTGCTGGAAGTAGCTGGGCCCGAACCGGTCGAGCAGCTTGGTGGACACCGCGCTCTGGATGCTCGCGAACACGTGCTCCCAGCGCGTGGGTTGGTCGTTACCGACGAGCAGCTCGCCGAACGAGGCGTCCTGCAAGGCGTAGCGGAAGGTCCGGCGCGCTTGTTCGAGGAGCTCGGCGCGGTGCGCGAGGAACAGGAGGCGCGGTGGCGTGCCGACGCGGTGCGCGGCGCGCGCGTAGTCGAGCGCCGCGATCACGGTCTTGCCGGTTCCCGTCGCGGCGACGACGAGGTTGCGACGCCGGAGGTGGATCGAGCGCTCGACCTCGAGCTTGTCGAGGATCTCCTGCTGGAATGGAAACGGCTGGAGGCGGACCAGGAACCGGTCGCGCTCGTCGGGAGAGGAGACCTCGGCCGACAGCGCTGCGGCGAGCCGCGTGCGATGAGCCGCGTCGTCCGGATCGTAGCGCTCGAACTCGGGATCCTCCCACAGGGTCTCGAACGTCCCCGCGAACTTGTCGATCACGTGACCGAGGTCGGCGTTGCTGATCTTGACCATCCACTCGTGACCGGCGCCGAGCGCGGTGGCGGTCAGGTTGGCGGAGCCGACGTACGCGGTGCTGAGGCCGGTCGCGCGATGGAACAGCCACGCCTTGGCATGGAGGCGTGTGCGGCGCGTGTCATACGAGATCTTGACCTGTGCACCCGGGAGACGCGCGAGCGTGTCGAGGGCCGCGACCTGGGTCGTGCCGGTGAACGTCGTCGTGAGGAGGCGAAGCTGCGCGGCGTCGCGGCGCGAGAACTGCTGGAGCGAGTCGAGGATCGTGCGCACACCGCCGACGGTGACGAAGGCGATGATCGCGTCGATGCGGTCGGCGCTCGCTGCCTCGCGCGCGAGCTCGTGACCGAACGAAGGATCCTTGCGGCTGCTGAGCAGGGTCGAGGTGGCGAGCGGCGTGGTGGGACGGGGAGGCACGCCGCCGCGATGGATCGCGAGCAGCCTGCGTGCGGGGGCGACGGGCCGCTGCTCGCGCAGGACCTCGGCGGCCTCCGGCTTGAGCTGGTCGGCGAGGAACTCGAGGAGCTTGGCGCTCAGCGCGCGGGCGTGCTCGGCGCGCTGCTCCGAGGGGAGCAGGTCGAGGGCGCGCTCGATCTCACGCCCGAGGTGACGCGCGAGGAGGACATGGGCATCCGCATCGTCGACGGTCTCGAGCAAGCGCTCGAGGTGGGGCGCGGTACCCAGCGCGCGCTCGAGCTGCTCGGTGACGAGGTGCTCGTAGACCCCCTCGACAAGGAACTGTTCGACGGACTTCTTCGCGCTCATCGATTCGTACGTCTGCGCTCGCGCCACTATCTCAGGATGCGGTCGCCCGCGCGAGCTCGACGATCTCCATCTCGGGCAGCTGCTCCGTGCTCATCATCGCGCGGTCGCAGCGAACTTCTACCGCTTGGTTGCTACCGAGCACGAAGAACTGACCGGTCGGCTGCGAGGCGAGGCGAGAGGAGACGTTGGGATACGCGCCGAGCAGGTTTCGCATCTTCTCGATCGCGCGGTCCTGGGCGACCTTACCGACGAGCCACGTCCCGATGTTGTCGCGACCGCGATAGCCGAAGTCGCCGACCAGGCCATGGCGCTCGTCGATGCGATCCGCGGCGGCCGCGCACGCGAGCGCACGATGGGCGCATCGCTGCTCGAGGAGGTCATCGGTGCCAACCGCGAGTGATGTGTGGCTGGCGACGGTGGCCCGACGCCTCGGCGATCTCGCATCGCAGGTCGTGTTTGTCGGCGGCGCGACCATCGGGCTCTTGATCGATGACCCGGCGAGCATGCCCGTTCGTCCGACCGATGACCTCGACATGATCGTCGAGACCTCGTCGCGGCAACGCTACTACGAGCTCGAGGCGGAGCTTCGTTCGCGCGGGTTTCAGCCCGACAGCTCCGAGGGCGCTCCCATGTGCCGCTGGACCATCGACGGGATCAAGGTCGATGTCATGCCGACCTCGGCCGAGATCTTGGGCTTCGGAAAGATCTGGTACGCGGACGCGATCTCCCACGCGTCGGAGCACGAGATCGAGCCGGGCCTCACCATCCGGGTCGCGACGGCGACGTACTTCCTCGCGATGAAGCTGGAAGCGTTCGCGGGTCGCGGTAGCGGAGACTACATCGCGAGCCACGACCTCGAGGACGTCATTGCCCTGGTCGATGGACGTGACAGTCTCATCGTCGAATCCAAGCATCGGCCGAGAAGCTCCGCGAATACCTATCGCAGAAGATCGGCGAGCTCCTGGCGACCCAGGCGTTCGTCGATGCACTCCCCGGGCACCTTCCCGGTGACAGTGCCAGCCAGGCGCGGCTCCCTCTCGTGCTCGATCGGCTGAATCGTATCGCGGGCTCGCTGTAATCATCGGCCGCTACCGCCTCGCAGGCTGACGCAGTTCGTCGCGACCATGGGCCAAACCGGGTGGAGGTGTCATGCGAACGATCCTTCGAGTCGTGACGGTGGTGATGTCTGTGGTGGCGCTGGCGGCGAGCGCGACCGCGCCGAAGAAGCGCCACGTGGTGACGACGGCGAGCGTGCGGACGACCTACGCGCATGCGTGGGAGGCGGTGATCGATCTGTTCTCCGAGCGCAACTGGGCGATCTTGAACATGGAGCGCGACTCCGGGCTGATCACCACGGACTGGATGTCGCTCGGC
>DATLHR010000563.1:0-13045 GCA_035539815.1 Kofleriaceae bacterium | reverse complement strand
CTCAGAACGGCAGCCGTGGTCCGCGCGGCGTGCGCGGGCGATGTGGTGATGGGGCGCGCGTGCGTGGAGGCTCCGCGCGTCGCTCTGCCGCGGGCTCGTCGATGCGTGCCTCGAGCAGGATCGGGTCGCCGACGCGCGGCGCGAGCACCGGGATGACGGGGGGCTCGGCGGCGCGTGCGCGCGAGGCGTCGGGCCCGAGGCTCGCGCCCGCGGCCACCATGATGATGGCGCCTGCGAGCCACCAGGCCTGGCGACGGCGCCGCGGGGGCGGCGGAGCGACCACGGGGGGCGCGGTGTCGAGGCGGGTTGGCAAGAGCGCGACGCCGTCGGCGACGGGCAGCGAGGCGATGGTCTCGGGGCCGTGCACGGAGGGCTTGCGGCGCGCGCGGGGGAAGATCGTGACCTGGCCGGTGACGGGGAGCGTCTCCTCGAGGGCGTCGCGCAGCGCGTCCGCGGTCTGGAAGCGCTGGTCGGGATCCTTCGCGAGCAGGCGATCGATGATCTCGGCGAGCGCGGCCGGGACGCCGGTCATCGGCGGCGCGGGCTCGCAGACCTGCATGCGCAGGAGCACGGGGATCGAGTCGGACACGAAGGGCAGGCGCCCCGAGCCGAGCAGGTAGAGCACGCAGCCGAGCGCGTAGAGGTCGCTGCGGTGATCGCCGGGGCGGCCGCACGCACGCTCGGGGGCGAGGTACGCGGGCGTGCCGCACATCGCGCCGGAGCGGGTCATCGAGGCGTCGCCCTCGAGGGACTTGGCGAGGCCGAAGTCGAGGACCTTCACGAGGTCGCGCGAGTTGTCGAGCATCAGGATGTTCGATGGCTTGAGATCGCGGTGGATGATCGACAGCGCGTGCGCGGCACCGAGCGCGTCGCAGATCTGGATGCCGACGCGCACGAGGCGCTTCGCGTCGAACACGCCCTCCTGGCGCAAGATCTCGTCGAGGGTGCGGCCCGCGAGGAGCTCCATCACCAGGTAGAACATGCCCTCGCTGGTCTCGCCGAAATCGAGGACGCCGACGCTGTTGGGGTGCGCGAGCTGGCTCGCGAGCTTGGCCTCGCGCAGGAAGCGCTTGATCGTATCGGCGTCGGAGACGAGGCCGGGGCGCACGACCTTGAGCGCGACCTCGCGATCCACCGAGTGCTGCTTCGCGCGGTACACCGCGCCCATGCCGCCGACGGCGAGGCGTTCGACGATGGTGTAGCGATCGTCGATCGTGCGGCCGATCAGCGGATCGGGCCGCGGCGCGAGGCTGACGAGGCGCGTGCCATCGTCGGGGCACACCTGCATCGGGACCCCGAACGACTTCTCGCACTGCGGGCAGTAGCGATCGTCGGGGACGAGCTCGCGGTCTTCATCGAGGTCGAGGATGATGCTCATCGCTGCCACTCCAGTGCGAGCGTGGTCGCCTCGCCGCCGATGTTCGTCAGCACGCGCGGCGCGTGCTCGGGCGCGTCGCGATACAGCGTGTAACGAAGCACGAGCGCGCCCGCGAGCGCGGCGCCGCCCGCACCGTAGAGCGCGTAGGTCACCGGCCGCCGCTCGTCGCGCGCGAACACGTGGTAGCCGAGACCGGCAGCGAGCGTGGTGCCGCCGAGCGCGGCGAGCGCGGCCGGGACGCTCGAGCGCGGCGGCGGGGAGTCGGCGAAGCGCAGCACCACGCTGCGCGCGGACGTGTCGGTGACCTCGACCACCGCGTGCACGGCGGGGCGCGACGGCGCGGTCGCGGTGAGCACGTGCAGGCCGCGCGGCAGCCGCACCTGTCCGGGTGCGAACTGCTCGCCGAGCGCGAAGCTCGAGAACTCGATCGCCGCCGACACGGACGAGGGCTCCACGCGTACGTCGATCGGTGCGAGCTGCGCATGCGCGGAGCGGCGGCGGAGCTGCTGCTCCGCGAGCGGGAGCCAGTCGGGGGCGGGATCGTGCGACGTCGCGCGCTCGCGGCACTGCTCCAGGTACAGCTCCGCCTGGGTCCACAGCTCGCGTCGCAGGTACGCGAGGCCGATCAAGCACGAGTGGCGCGCGCGGGGTGCGAGCCGATCGGCTTGCTTGAACACGTCGATCGCGGCGGTCAACCGGCCACTCCGCGCGAGTGCTTGCCCGCGCAGCGAGAGCCGTTGTGCCGGGTCGGCGTACGTCGGGCGCGTCAACGCCACGAGGCCGATCAGCAGGAGCACGTGCCGCACGGACACGTGCCTAGCAGCCGCGGTGCCGGCGCTCACTCCCGTGCAGATCCGGCGGAAATGCGCGCAAACGCCGTCGCTACCCGCGCGTCCCGGTCACGGTGCGCGCCTCCGGGCGAGCCGCGCCTGGCGCACCTGAACGCACCGGGAGGTTACTCGACCGGTGCGACCTCCCAGGTCGCCAGGTCGAGGCTGCGCGCGAGGCCGAGCGACGAATGACCGCGGCCCATGAAGCTCTCGGTCTCGATGCTGCCGGCGTACAGCAGGTAGAAGTACCCGTCGCCGTCGCGGTCGTCGACGAGGTACCCGGCGTTCGCGCGCTCGTAGCCGATCACGCCGCCGGTGTTCCACGCTTGCTCTTCGACCTCGAGCTCGCCGACGGCGGTCCACGTGCGCCACGCCATCGGATCGCGCTCGTCGCCTTCGAGCCGGTGCAGCACGGGACGGTGGATGAGCGGGATCGTGGTGCCGAGCAGGTGCCAGCGGCCGTCGATGCGGAGCAGCTGATAGTTCTCGAGGTTGAGGGGCTCGAGGTCGCCGAGCAGCGTCCACGGCCCGTCGAGCGATCCCGACGCGGAGTACGCGATGTTCGAGCGCTGCTCGCGCTTGAACACGAGGAACGCACCGATGTCGGTGAACGCGAGCGCGCCGTCGATGAGGCGATCCGTCGCGGCGTCGAGCCCGTCGACGTGCAGGCGCGTCGGCGGCGACCACGTCGTCATGTCACTCGACGTGCGGTAGTAGAGCTTGCTGTCGACGCCCTCGACGTCGCGCGTGTGCGAGTTGTAGACCATCACGAACCGACCGTCCGGCGCGCGGACGACGTCGGGCGAGGCGAGGCCGCCCGTCTCGGGCTGATCGAGCGTCGGTGCGGTCTCGAACGTTCGCAGGTCCGGCGTCGTCGAGAACCCGAGGCGGAACCGGAACGGGTTGTCGCTGATGTGGCTGTAGCCGACGTGCCAGCTGCCGTCGTGGCGCACCATGAACGCGTCCTTGATCGCGACGTCGTCGAGCCCGAGCAGGGGATTGCGGACGTCCCATGCGGGCGCGTCGTCGCCGCACGCGGTGAGCGCGAGGACGCAGAGCAGGGCAGGGAGGTTGCGCGGTTGCATCGGTGACTACTCCTGGAGCGCGAGCGGTTCGTCCTTGATCTCCGTCCGTACGACAGCGCGCCGAGGTTGGATGTACTGCCGCCGAAAACGGCAACAGGCCCCTGAGAGCAGAGGCCTGTACGGTCGCGGTCAGCGGTTACGGCGGCGGTCGGCTCACGCGACCTGGGTCGCGGCGCCCGGCTTCTCGTGGTTGCGGGCGATCTTGGTGGTCACTTCGCTGATCAGCTCCGTAGCGAGGGCCACGATCTGTTTCTCGTCAAAGCCCTGCGACTCGAGGTCGCGGTAGATCGACTTGGCCAGGATCTTCACCGCGCGGGACTTTGCTTCGCGATCCGTCATGGGTCAGGGGTCGCAACAGCATTGCGTGTGCCAGCGGCGCACCTCGCTAAGCCGCTGGAAACACGAGCGGGATCGCCACGAACTGGATCGCTCACGACCCACTCAGGTGTGTAGCCCGTCACCTGGTGCGAACCCCGCTACGCACCGGCCTTGCTAATTCGGTCGCTCGAGGCCGAAGAAGCCGCGGATCTTCCCGACGAGGTCCTTCCGCGCGTTCTCGATCCGCGCTTGCCCAGCAGGGTCGCGCTCGGTCTGGGCTGCGGTCAACGCCGTACGCCGGGCGACCAGGACGTCCGCGATCTGCTCGGCCAGGCCCGGGGTCTCCTCGAGCACCTTCTGGAAGGCCGCCTTGGTGACGCGATACGTGATGGCGTCGGTCGCGGCGATGACCGTGGCGGTGCGCGCCTCGCCCGTCATCAGCGACATCTCGCCGAAGAACTGGCCCGGCTGGAGCCGCGCGACCTCGCGTTCGGCGGCGTCGGTCCCGATGCGGACCGCCGCCTCGCCCTCGACCAGCATGTACAGGCCATCGTCGGCCTCGCCCTCCCGCGTGATCGCCTCGCCTCTCGCGAACGGCATCCGCACCAGCTGCTCGGCGAGCGACTCGCGCGTGGCCTCCGAGAGGCCGCGGAACAGGTCGACCGTGCCGAGCGCGGTGAGCCGCTCCGCGAGATCCTTGATCGCCTTCTTTTGCGCGCGCTCTTCGGTCTCGTGCGTGACGAACACCGTGGAGGCGGGGATGGAGAGCGAGATGTTCGCGCGCTTGAGCGCGAACCACACGCGTACGCGGACCGCGCTGTCGACGCCATCGTCACGGCTCAGGTCGCGCAGGAAGTAGCGGACGGCGTAGACCGCGAAGCTGTCGCGCACGCCGAAGAACAGCACCTGCGGCGCGGGTGTGGTCGCCATCTCTGGCAGCGGATCGGCGCGCAGCGCGGCCTCGCACGCGCTGATGACGTCGGTCGGCGGCGTGCGGAAGTCGACGAAGAACTCGAGGTGGCGGCGCAGCTGCTCGGGCTCCCCGGTGCGGCGCCCGAGGATCATGACCTGGCTCTTCACGAGCACGCCGTTGGGGATGATCACGGTCTCCCAGTTGCGGGTCTCGATCGCGGTGTAGCGCCAGCGGATCTCGGTCACGCGCCCCGTCGGCTGCCCGGTGCCGAGCGTGATCCAGTCTCCGACCGCGACCGACTTGTCGAGCTGCACGGACAGGCCTCCCATCACGTTGCCGAGCGTGTCTTGCAGCGAGAACCCGATCACCGCGGTCAGCACGGCGCTCGTGGTGATCAGGCCGGCGACCGAGAACCCGGCACGCTTGCCGACGATGATCAGCACCACGACGGTGCACACCATCGTGACGAGGTCGACCACGATGCGCGGCAGCAGGAAGCCGACGCGCGGCAGCAGGACGCGGAACACCAGCGTGATGCCGATGGTCACGCTCGCGAGCAGGATGAACGCGAGCGCGAGGACGCTGGCGATCTGCGGGTTGTACTCGTAGTAGCGCTGGACACCGGCGACGAACGCCGCGATCAGGTGCGCGAGGAGGAGCGGGCCCGCCGCGCGCATGTGATAGCGGTCGGCGCGCGGCGCACGTTGCGCGAGCTTACGGATCGCGAAGTACGCGAGCAGGATGAACGGCGTGCGCGCGTACCAGAGCTCCGCGCCGATGGTCGACCACAGCTCCACGTCGTGCTCCCTAGAATGCCACGTCGTGGCCGCTCTTCGAGGCCACGAACGACCAGAGGAGCGCGATGATCGCTTGATCGTGCGCGCGGCACTTCTGGCGCCCGACGAGCTTGGCGAACGGCTTCGGCTTCAGCGGCTTGGCGCCCTGCGGCGTCGCGTCGATCGAGAGCTCGCCGTTGTCGTGCTCGTGTACGCGGTACGTGTCGCTCGTGAACGCGGCCTTGAGGGCGCCGTCATCGCGCACGATCTGGATCAGATAATTCCCCGGTGACTCCATCGACACGGTGACCTTGTCGGTCGCGAACGCGGGCTCGTCGGTGAACACCGGCCGCAGATCGCCACGCCGTCGCACGGCGATCGGCGTGGTGCCTTGCTTGACCTCCCACGCGCGCAGGTCCGCCGCACCGCCGAGCGAGAGCTTGTACGCGCCGTCCCACGAGGTCAGCGCGAGCTCGTGCTTGACCATCGGCGCCGCGACGACGAGCGCGCCGAACCACTGCAGCTCCGCATCGCCGGTGAGCCCGGTGACCGTGCCGAGCAGCGTCTCGGTGCCGCCGACCTTGTGGTTCACCATGCCCTTGTCACTGACGACGATCTTCCAGTCGAGCCGCGGCAGCGAGTACGTGCGTCCGTCGCGGAGCAGGTTGTTCCATGGCTGGGTGTCACCGGCGAGCGTGACCTCGGTGGGCGTGACCTTACCGGTGAGGCCGCACGCCGCAGTGAGCACCTCGCCGTCGGTCGCGACGAGCACCTCGCCGTCGGTGTCGGTCCACACGATTTTCGGCGCGGACCCGGTCGGCGGCGGCTGCGGCGCCGGCAGCTCGGCGGCCTTCGCGGCGGCGGACCCCGCGGAGCCCGCGCCGGCTTGCTTCGCTGCCTTCCCCTTACAGGCTGCGATCAGAGCGAGCAGCACGAGCGCGATCCGGACCATGCCGGGAGCATCGCACAACTCCCACCGCGTTCTCCTCGCAACGCGCGGCGGCGTTACTTCAAGAGCGCGGGTGTCATCACCGCGCTGCGGCACTGCCAGTTGAAGCTGCGCACCTGGCCGGCCTCGCCCGTCGACTTCATGCCGGCGACGAGCTCGTCGGCCGCCTGCTTCATGGCCGTATCCGACTTGCCCGTGACGTTCCAGCCGAGCGCGATCACGTACGCCGCCTCGCCCCAGTGCTCGTCGTAGTCGTCGATCGCGTCCGGGTTGTCGCCGACGCCCATCCAGTAGAACGGCTTGCCAGTCGAGTCACGGCCTTCGGTCGCCAGCATCTTGCCGAGGCGGCCGAGCGCCGTGCGGACCTCCTCGGCGCGCCCGCCCCCGACCCGGCGCTGGTACGCATCGAGCGCGTCGGCGACGATCGCGCTCATCCACGGGCTGCAGCCCGCGCCGCCGAAGTCCTCGCCGTGCGCGTTCGCCGTGTGCGCGAAGCAGCGCGCCGTGGAGCTCGTCTGCCCGAACCGCTCCGCCATCTGCGCTGCGAGATATGCGGTGACGTTGGCCTCGGCGCGCGCGCCGATCTCGGCGGCCTTGTCGTCGGTGACGCGCGCGGCCCACTCGTGTGCGAGCAGCGCGAACCCGGCGTGGCGCTCGGTCCAGAACTCGTCGCTGCCGTCGTAGTTCGGATCCCACATCGTGGCGACCTTCGCGCTCACCGCCTCGGCGGCCTCGCGGAAGCGATCGTCTCCGGTCAGCAGGTAGTGCAGGGCCATGCCCTGCGCGTAGTAGTACTTGAGGTCGCTCGACGCGGTGGGCACCGGAATCGCGGTCGCGACGCCGTTGGTGATCGTCATGCCATCGCGATAAAGCGCGGCCTCGCGGTACGCGGACTCGAGCGGCACGGTGTCGCCGGTCAGCGCATAGCCGCGATACATCGCGGTCACGCGATCGAACAGCCACACGTCGCGGCTCGCGCTCGCGTTGACGAGGAAGGCGTCGGTGTCCCACTGGGTGTAGTCGCAGACGTCGCTCCACGCGTCGAGCGCCGAGCCCGCGAACGCAGCCTGCGGGATCATCGGCCCGAACAGCGTGCTGGTGGTGAGGGCCTCGGCGGGCAGCACCGCCCATACCGTGGGGTGGACGTTGTTGCCGCTGCCGGTGAGCGTGCTCTCGACCGGCGCCATCGTCACGCCGTCGGCGCCGCGCGCCCCGAGCTCGACCGTCAGCGTCGTCGTCGCGGAGACGTCGACGTCGACCTGCAGCTGGATGCTGCGCGCGCTGCCGTCGGCGTAGCGGGCGAGGGCGCGGCGCGCCGCCGGGAGCTCCGTGCTGCCCGCGAGCACGCGGACCTGCTGCTCGTCGGAGAGCGCGCCCTCGGACAGCGGCACCGCGAAGTTCACGCGCTGCATCCCGCTCGCGCCCGCGGGCACGAGCGTCACGTCGAAGCGTGCCGGCGTACCGCCGCCACCATCGCCGCCGCCTCCTCCACCATCGCCGCGCTCGCCGGCGTCCGGATTGTTGTCGTTGTCCGCCGACTGGCCACACGCGCAGAACGCGAGGACGAGAACGGCGATCGCACTGTGCTCTCTCATCGCGGGCGAGCGTAGGCGCACACTCCTTGGCGTGCACGGGTATGAATTCGCCTACACGAGCCGCTCGTAAGGCGAATTCTTGACGAGGAGCTACTTCAACAGCGCGGGCGTCATCACGGCGCTCCGGCACTGCCAGTTGAAGCTGCGGATCTGGCCGGCCGTGCCCTTGGACTTCATGCCCGCGACGAGCGCATCGGCGACCTGCCTCAAGGTCGCGTCCGTCTTGCCCGTGACGTTCCAGCCCAGCGCGATCACGTACGCCGACTCGCCCCAGTGCTCGTTGTAGTAGTCGATCTCGTCGGGGTTGGTGCCGACGCCCATCCAGTAGAACGGCTTGCCGGTCGAGTCGCGACCCTCGTTCGCGAACATCTTCGCGAGCCGGCCGAGCGAGGTGCGGACCTCGGCGGCGCGCGTGCCGCCGATCCGGCGCTGATAGGCATCGAGCGCATCGGCGAGGATCGCGCTCATCCACGGGCTGCAGCCCGCGCCGCCGAAGCCCTCGCCGTGCGCGCTCGCGGTGTGCGCGAAGCAGCGCGCGGTCGTGCTGGTCTGGCCGAAATACGAGGCCATCTGCATCGTCAGGAACGCGGTGACGGCGGCCTCGGAGCGCGCCGCGATCTCGGCCGCCTTGTCGTCGGTGACGAGCATCGCCCACTCGTGCGCGAGCAGCGCGAACCCGGCGTGCCGCTCGGTCCAGAACTTGTCGCTGCCGTCATAGCTCGGGCCCCACATCGTCACGACCTTCGCCGACACCGCCTCGGCCGCCTCGCGGAACCGATCGTCGCCGGTCAGCAGGTAGTGCAGGGCCATGCCCTGCGCGTAGTAGTACTTGAGGTCGCTCGACGCGGTCGGCACCGGGATCGCGGTCGCGACGCCGTTGGTGATCGTCATGCCGCCGCGATAGAGCGCCGCCTCGCGGTACGCGGACTCGAGCGGCACCTGGCTGCCGGTCAGCGCGTAGCCTCGGTACATCGCGGTCACGCGATCGAACAGCCACACGTCGCGGCTCGTGCTCGCGTTGACGAGGAACGCGTCGGTGTCCCAGCGCGCGTAGTCACAGACCGTGCTCCAGGCGTCGAGCGAGCTGCCCGCGAAGGCGCTCTTCGGGATCATCGGGCCGAACAGGGTGCTGGACGTGAGCGTCGCGGCGGGAAGCACCGCCCACACCTTGGGGTGGACGTCGCTGCCGCTGCCGGTCACGGTGGTGTCGACCGCGGCCATCGTCAGGCCGCCGAGACCGGCGACGCCGATCTCGACGGTGAGCTTCGGCGTGGTCCCGGCGTTGGCGTCGACCTGAACCTGCACGCTGCGCACGCTGCCATCGGGGTAGCGGGCGAGGGCGCGGCGCGCGGCAGGGAGCTCGGTCGTCCCGGCGAGCACGCGGATGCGCGTCGGATCCGACAGCGTGCCCGCGGCGAGCGGAACCGCGAAGTTCACGCGCTGCGTGCCGGTGACCCCGGCAGGGATCAGCGTCACGTCGAACCGCGCCGATGGCGTGTCGGTGGGCGGCGGCTGCGTCGGCGCATCCGGCGGCGGCACGTACGCATCGATCGGCGGCGGCACGTACGCGTCGACGGGCTCGACCCCGGCGTCGCGGAACTTCTTCGGGCCGTGGCCCTTGCCGCCGTTGCGGAAGACCTCGGTCGAGCCGTCGTCGCCGTCGATGGTGGTGTCTTGGGTTTCGTTGCCGCACGCGCCGGCGACGATCACGAGCGTGACCGCTCCACCGACGACCGCGGCGCGGATGATCGCGCTTGGGTCTCTCAACATCGCGCGCGAGCGTAGGCGCACGCGTGCGGAGTCGTCGCCGTAAGAATCAGCCTACAGGAAACGTTCGTACGGCGATTCCTCGTCGAGGAATTGGTTCGTGAGACAGCTCGCGCTCGCTCGTCATCGAGTGCGCGCGGATGCGTTGCGCCGCTCACGCAAGCGCGCGCTCTCGACGGACGCGCTGCTCGACGAGCCCGAGCAGGATGGGCACGGCGACGGTCACGGCGACGGCGAGGATCGCGAGGGTGTCGATGCCTTCGAGCGAGTGATCCGCGCGCTCCGTCAGCAGCTGCGGGCCGAGCATCGCGCCGAACGCCGACGCGAGGTGCTGCACCGCGCTCTGCGCCGACATGAAGCGTGCGCGCTCCGCCGGCGCCGGGACGCGCGAGGACAGGGCCTGCAGCGGCACCATGCGAAAGCTCGAGCTGATCATGAACGCGACGAACAGCACCATCACCGGCATCTCGACCGGATGGATGAAGCCGACCGCGAGCACGCCGCAGAACCACAGCGCCCCGCCGAACGACGTCATGCCTGCGCCGAACCGATCCGTGGCCCAGCCGCCGATCCGCATGGTGACGAACGTGCATGCCCCGCCCACGAGGTACAGCGTCGAGAGCGAGTCGCGCGGGACGCCCAGGTTGAACTGGAAGTACGCCGAGAGGTTCGGGATCATCGAGAACGTCCCGACCGTCATCGCGACGGTGGCAGCCAGCAGCAGCAGCACGGTCGGCCGGCGCAGCACCTGCGACAGCGACGCCGGCGGCTCCTTGCGATCGAGGTGAGTCGTCAGTGACGGCAGCATCGCGATCGAGAGCGACGCGATCACGACGCCGAGCCCCGCGACGGTGAAGAACGGTGTCCGCCAGCTGCCGACGCGCGCGAGCTCGAGCCCCGCCGGTACACCGAGCACCGAGGCGACGGCGAACGCCCCCATCACCGCGCCCATCGCGCGGCCGCGCCGCTCGGGCGGCACCACGTCGCTGACGATCGCCATCGACAGCGCGGTCGCCGGGCCGCCGAACATGCCCGCGAGCACGCGCGCGCCGATCATCGAGCCCATGCCGATCGCGAGCCCGCCGACGGCGGTCCCGATCACCAGGCCCGCGAGCGCGACGGCGAGCGCCTTGCGCCGATCGAAGCGATCGAGGAAGTACGCGCCCGCGATCCCCGCGACCGCCGCCGAGGCGACGTAGCTGCCGCCGATCACGCCGAGCTGCGAGCTCGGGATGCCGAGGTCCTTCGCGAAGTCCGGCCCGAGCGGCATCACCATCATGAAGTCCAGCGTGTTGATGAACTGGACCGCTCCGATGAGGAACAGGAGACGACGCTCGGTCATAGGTGAACCGCCACCCTACGACTTCAAGTGCATTCGAGGTCAACTGCCCGGGCGGGCAGGCGAGCGTCAGTTGTCCGCCTTCGGCGTTCATTGCCGCCGCGCGGTCTGCGACCGCACCCCGTCGCGTTCGCGCCGGGCGTCAATTCTCCACGAACGCTTTGAGGCGCTTGCTGCGCGACGGGTGCCGCAGCTTGCGGAGCGCCTTCGCCTCGATCTGGCGGATGCGCTCGCGCGTCACCTCGAAGTCCTGACCGACCTCCTCGAGGGTGTGGTCGGACTTCTCGCCGATGCCGAAGCGCATGCGGAGGACCTTCTCCTCGCGCGGCGTGAGCGTCGCGAGCACCTTGCGCGTCTGGTCGGCCAGGTTGACCGAGATGACGCTCTCGCTCGGCGACACGATCGACTTGTCCTCGATGAAGTCGCCGAGGTGGCTGTCCTCTTCCTCGCCGATCGGGGTCTCGAGCGAGATCGGCTCCTTCGCGATCTTGAGGACCTTGCGGACCTTGTCGAGCGGCAGCTCCATGCGCTCCGCGATCTCCTCCGGCGTCGGCTCGCGGCCGAGCTCCTGGACGAGGTAGCGCGTGGTGCGCACGAGCTTGTTGATCGTCTCGATCATGTGGACCGGGATGCGGATCGTGCGCGCCTGGTCGGCGATCGCACGCGTGATCGCCTGGCGGATCCACCACGTCGCGTAGGTCGAGAACTTGTAGCCGCGCTTGTACTCGAACTTGTCGACGGCCTTCATCAGGCCGATGTTGCCCTCCTGGATCAGATCCAGGAACTGCAGGCCGCGGTTCGTGTACTTCTTCGCGATCGAGACCACGAGGCGGAGGTTGGCCTCGACGAGCTCGCTCTTGGCGCGGTCCGCCATGCGCTCGCCCTCGTGCAGATCGCGGAACGTCGAGCGGAGCTCGTTCGCGTTGCCGCGCGCCTCCTCCTCGATGATGGCGACCTTGCGCATCGCCTGCTTGATCTGCTCCTCCATCTCCTCGAAGTCGGCGACCGTCATCATGGTCTTCTTGCCGACCGCGCGCGCCCGCGCCGGGTTCGCGCGCATCTCGCGCAGCGTCTTGCGGATCTCGCTCGCCGGCATGCCCGCCTTGCGCTCGCAGTCGCGCACCTCGAGCTCGGCCTTGTCGAGCTTGATGATGATGTTCTTCAGCTGCGCGACGATGCGGTCGACCGTGGGCTTGTTGAGGCGGAGGTCGCTGAGCTCCTCGAACATCTGCGCGCGGTTCTCGCGCATCGCCTCCTTGGTCTTCTTCTTCTTGCCCTCGGTGTCCTGCTCGCCGAGCTTCTCCTCGAGCTTCTCGGTGTCGCGCTGCAGCTTCTTGACCTTGTCGATGATCTTGCAGACGCGGTCGACGTAGAACTGCTCGTTGAACTCGGCCTCGTCCTCGTCGATGTCCTTGACGACATCCTTGACGCGGATCTTGCCGTTGCGCAGGCGCTCGCCGATCGCGATCAGCTCCTCGACGGCGACGGTGCTGTTGAGCACCGCCTGCAGCATCTTGCGCTCGCCGTCCTCGATGCGCTTCGCGATCTCGACCTCGCCCTCACGGGTGAGCAGCGAGACCGAGCCCATCTTGCGCAGGTACATGCGGACGGGGTCGCTCGTGCGCGAGTACGCGTACTCCTCGTCCTCGTCGACCTCTTCCTTGTCGTCCTTCTCGGCGCCGATGCCGAGGCCGTCCTTGGGCGGCTGATCGACGAGGTCCGGGCGGCGGCCGCCCGCACCGTCGACGACCTCGATGCCGTGCTCGCCGAGCGCCGACAGCCAGCCGTCGATCTGATCGGTCGAGACCACGTCCTCGGGCATGTGGTCGTTGACCTCGTCGTAGGTCACGAAGCCCTTGGTCTTGCCGAGCTCGATGAGCTTGTCGCGCATGTTGTTGGAGTCGCGACCACCGGACGCGCCACCACGCTTGCCCTTGCGCGTCTCCGCTTCCAACGCCGCTGCGTCGGCCTCGGTCGACGCGCTCGGGCGCTTCGAGCCGACCGCGAAGTCGTCGTCGTCCTCGTCGTCACTGAAGCCGAGGTCGACGCCAAGAAGGTCGACACCGCGCCCAAGAAGGCCGGGAAGGTCGTCGCC
>DATLHR010000562.1:0-2865 GCA_035539815.1 Kofleriaceae bacterium | reverse complement strand
GCTGTCCCGCGACCGCGACGTGCGACGGCCCGCGACCGTCACACGTGCCTTGCACGTAAGCGCGCTCACGGCGGCTGCGCATACGACATCGGCACTGCCCGTCTTACGTGAGACAGCGTTATCGTCAGTGCATGACGAAGCTCCGCGAGGAAACCGGGGAAGTCCTTTCGAAGCCCATGAAGCCACAGCGCCGCTTTCCGTGGCGCCTGTGGCTCTACGCGGTCGTGATCACCGGCGCCGCCGGCGCGGGCGGCTACTTCGCGTGGCACTACCGCGACAAAGCGAAGGATGCGACCGCCGCTGCCGACAGCGCGAAGAAGTCGGCCGAGACCTGCAACGTGAAGCTCGCCAGCATCGATACACAGTTCAAGGAGTGCGACGGCAAGCTCGCCTCCACCTCCGAGAAGGGCAAGGACCTCGAGGGCAAGCTCGCGACCGTCTCGACCAACCTCGACGCCTCGAAAGAAGAGCTCGTCACGCTCCGCGCGCAGAAGGCCGAGCAAGAGAAGCGGCTCGCGGCGATCGAGACCTTCCAGAAGGAGTTCGCCAAGATCACCTCCGCGGGCCAGGTCAAGGTCAGCGCGCGCCGCGGCAGCCTCATGCTGTCACTCCCCTCGGAGGTGCTGTTCGCGTCGGGCAGCGCGGAGCTCTCCGAGAAGGGCACGTTCGCCGTCGTCGAGATCGGCGCCACGCTCAAGCGGCTCGGCAGCGATCGCCGGTTCCTCGTCGTCGGTCACACGGACGACCTGCCGCTCAAGGGCGGCGCGTTCAAGGACAACTGGGAGCTGTCTGCCGCCCGCGCGCTCAACGTGACGCGCACGCTCGTGAAGGCGGGCATGGACGCGAAGAACCTGGTGCCCGCGGGCGTCGGCGAGAACGATCCGATCTCGAAGGACCGCGCGAAGAACCGCCGCATCGAGATCGCGCTGTTGCCGGCGATCAACGAGCTGCCGCCGCTGCCGAAGTCGCTGACCGACGGCGACGACAAGAAGTAGCGCTCAGGGCCGCAGCGATCCGGCGGCCTGCATCACCTCCGACTCGGTCACGTTCGCCTTCACGACGAGCTCGGAGGCGGCCGGCTTGATCGAGATGCGATCCGCGATCGACTTCAGATCTGCGCTGCCCGCGAGCTGCGCGCCGAGCTTGTCCGCCGCCTCCTTCGCTTTCGCGGCGTCGTCGAAGGCCGCGTGGATATCGACGGCGACGTTGCCGCCGCGTAGCGACAGCGAGCCATAGGTCGCGCTGATCTTCGCACCGTCGTAGTCGTTCACGTCGGTGGTCGCCGCCCACACCGTCGCACGCGTGTTGGTCTTCGCGGCGAGCTTGCCGAGCTTGGACCTCGCGAGCGCGCCCTTCTTCGGCGTCCAGCGGGCGAGCTGCGCCTTGTCGGAGGGATCGAGCGACAGCGCGACCACGTCCTTGCCGATCCACATCAGGTGATACGTGTGCTTGCCCGTCGACAGCGCGGTGATCGCGCCGTCGCTCGTCACGCTCACGGTGGCGGCCGCGTCGCCGTCGTCCTTCACGATGCCCTCGACACACGCGCTGACCTTGGCTTGATCGATCCCCTTCACCGCGACGAACAGCACGCCCTCGTCGAAGTCCTTGTCGGTGCCCCACGCGATCGCTTCGACCGTCTTCCACGCATCGATGCCGCACACGCGCTGCAGCTGATCGAGCGCCTTCTTCACGTCCGGCGCCGCCAGTGGCAGCGCCATCTTCACGATCGATGACTTGCCGAGCTCGGTGATGTTCACGCCACCCACGATCACCGGCGCACCGGACAGGTGCGTCTTCGCGGCGGCCCACGCCTTCGCCGGATCCGCGTCGGCGCGCGTCGGTGCGAGACAGGCGAGGACGGCGACGGCCGCGAGCGAGTGCTTCACCATACGAGCGAGCTTAGCAGTGCTCGCTCGTTCATCACGGACAATGCGTGGCGGTCAGCGCGAGCGTGTCGAACCAGAACGACGTGGCGTTGAGCACGTCATTGCTGGACCTCGCGCGCAGGCGCACGGTCTGTCCCGACAGGTTCTGCGCGAACGTGAAGCTGAACGGGATCCAAGCCGTCGTCTCCGAGCGATTCGAGAGCGACAGCACGGTCGCGATGTTCGTGTTGTTGGTCTGGACGAGCGCGAGGACGGCGGTGTCATAGACGCTCGACGTCGTCGCAGATTCTTCGGAGGCGACCCAGTAGTAGCCGGTGAGGACGAGCTGGGTCGTGTTCGCGGGGATCGTCACGTTCTGGTGCAGCGAGTCGTCGCCGGACTCGATGCCGCCGAGCCACGCCTTGTACGGCGCGGTCTGCTCGGGCGGGCCATCGTCGCTCGTGATGATCGGAAAGCTGGAGTCGATCGGGTCCGCGACCCAGCCGCTGCCCCGCGGGGTCGCGTCGAACGCCGGGTTGAGCAGCAGCTGGGTGGCCACCGGCACGCACGCATCGACCATCGGCGCATCGACCATGATCGGCGCGTCGATCATGATCGGGGCGTCGACCATGATCGGCGCGTCGATCATGATCGGGGCGTCGATCATCGGGGCGTCGATCATCGGGGCGTCGAGGTCGGGAGCATCGGTCTGCGGTGCATCGACGGCGGGGGCGTCGATGCCCTCGGCGTCGGTGCCCTGGGACGCATCACTCGCGACTCCACCACCCCGTGCACAGCCGGTGGCGACGATCACGAGCAACGCGCGCTTCATGCGGCGCATAGTCATGCGGGCGCGCCCTCAGATCAACGCCGATCTGAGGGCCCCTCCCCCGGCGCGCCGCCTAGACCGCGGTCCCCGCGATGGCCCGCCGGGCCGCCGCCGCCGCCGGACGCCAACCGCCCCGCACCACCCGCAACCAGAACAGGGTCGCACCGACGA
>DATLHR010000561.1:0-2195 GCA_035539815.1 Kofleriaceae bacterium | reverse complement strand
CGCGAAGGATTACGCGATGCGGATCTGGCTCAAGCCGGACCGCCTTGCGCAACTCAAGCTGACCCCCGGCGACGTCGTCGCGGCGATCAACGAGCAGAACGCGCAATTCGCCGCGGGCAAGGTCGGCGCGGCGCCGATCGGGCCGGCGCAGGACCTCGTCTATACGATCACCACCAAGGGCCGCCTCACCGACGCGAAGGAGTTCGGCGAGATCATCGTGCGCGCGAGCCCGGACGGCTCGACGGTGCGCCTGAACGAGGTCGCGCGCGTCGAGCTCGGCAGCAAGGACTACGAATTCAACGGCCGCATCAACGGCAAGTCGGCGACGCTGATCGGCATCTTCCTCTCGCCGGGCGCCAACGCACTCGAGGTCGCGCAGAGAGTGACCAGGCGCGTCGACGAGTTCGCGAAGCGCTTCCCCGCAGGCCTCGCCTATTCGATCCCGTACGACACGACGCGCTTCGTCGAGGTGTCGATCAAGGAGGTGCTGTTCACGCTCGGCGAGGCGATGCTGCTCGTGTTCCTCGTCGTGTTCCTGTTCCTGCAGAGCTGGCGCGCCGCGGTGATCCCGTTCCTCGCCGTCCCGGTGTCGCTGATCGGCGCGTTCGCGGGCCTGCAGGTCCTCGGCTACTCGATCAACACGCTGACGCTGTTCGGCATGGTGCTCGCGATCGGCATCGTCGTCGACGACGCGATCGTCGTGCTGGAGAACGTCGAGCGGATCATGCGCGAGGACCAGCTGCCGCCACGCGACGCGGCGATCAAGGCGATGCGCGAGGTGACCGGGCCGATCATCGCGATCGTGCTGACGCTGACCGCGGTGTTCGTGCCGATCGCGTTCCTCGGCGGGTTGACCGGCGAGCTCTACCGCCAGTTCGCCGTGACCATCGCGATCTCGGTCGTGATCTCAGGGCTCATGGCGCTTACGTTGTCTCCCGCGCTGTGCGTGCTGATGCTGTCGCACTCGCACCGGCCACCCGGCCGGTTCTTCTCGGCGTTCAACCGCTTCTTCGCGCGCGTCACGCACGGCTACACGGACGGCGTGATCTGGATGATCAGGCGCGGCGTGATCGGCGCGATCCTCTTCTTCGGCATGGTCGCGCTCACGGCGACGCTGTGGCGCATCACGCCCGGGAGCCTGGTGCCCGACGAGGACCAGGGCTTCTACATCGCGGCGGTGATCCTGCCCGACGGCGCGTCGCTCGACCGCACGGAGAAGGTCGTGAAGCTGGTCGAGGAGCAGATGCGCGCGAACCCGGCGAACAAGGACATCGTCTCGTTCGCGGGCCTCGATTTCATCGGCGGCGGGTTCCGCAACAACGCCGCGACGATCTTCGTGACTCAGATCCCGTGGGACCAGCGGACCGTGGGCACGCAGCAACTCGTCGGCGAGCTCTTCGGCCGCACGATGGGCATCAAGGAGGCGCTGGTGCTCGCGTTCGGCCCGCCGGCGATCTTCGGGCTCGGCACCGCGGGCGGCTTCGAGTTCTACATCCAGAACCGCGGCGACGGCGGCGCCAAGCGACTGCAGGAAATGACCTACGCGTTCCTCGGCCGGGCCAGCCAGGACCCGACGTTCTCGTATGTGCAGACGTTCTGGCGCGCGACCGTGCCGCAGGTCAGCGTCGACGTCGACCGCGAGAAGGCGAAGAAGCTGGGCGTGTCGCTCGACGATCTCTACGGCGCGCTCGCCGGCACGCTCGGCACCTACTACGTCAACGACTTCAACAAGTACGGCCGCACCTGGCAGGTGCTGATGAGCGCCGAGCCGCAGTTCCGCAAGCGGCCCGACGACATCGGCGGCGTCTACGTGCGTGCGATGGATGGCACGATGGTGCCGATCAACGCGCTCGCGACCGTGCGCTTCAGCTCGGGCCCCGACTCGCTCGACCGGTTCAACAACCTGCCCGCGGTCAAGATTCTCGGCCAGGGCGCGCCGGGGGTGTCGTCCGGCCAGGCGATCGCGCGCATCGAGCAGGTCGCCACCGAGGTGCTGCCCGCCGACTTCGGCTTCGACTGGGGGGGCGTCAGCTACCAGGAGAAGCGCTCGGGGGGCGCGTCGACGTTCGCGCTGGTGCTCGCCGTGATCATGGTGTTCCTGATCCTCGCCGCGCAGGTACACGGCGGCGAGCGCGCCGAACGTGCCGAACGGCAGCGCCAGCAGCACCGACAGTGGCAGCGACCAGCGTTCGTAC
>DATLHR010000560.1:0-2794 GCA_035539815.1 Kofleriaceae bacterium | reverse complement strand
CGAGATGCTCCACCAGGTCCACGACATCAAGGTCAAGAACGGCCGCCGCGAGTTCCACTCCAAGGCCTTCCTCGCCGACGAGGCCCGCTTCGCCCGCTACGCCGAGGCCCGCGCCTGGGAGCGCGCCCACCTCGACGCGCTCTTGACCTACTGAGCCGCGCCGCTCGGCGGATCAGCGAGCGTGCTGCTTCAGCCATGCGTCGAGCAAAGCGATCTCCTTGGGCATGCGGAGCCGTTGGAACAGGGCGCGTGCCTCGCGCACGAGCGCCAGGCCGCGCGCGCGATCCGCACGACTCTCGTACATGAGCTTGCCCAGCTGCCAGCGCGCGTTCTCGCCGATGCTAGGATGGCAACGGTGCTCTCGACACAGCTGGTCCGCGCGCTCGAGCTCTTCGAGCGCGCGTGCCCGCTGGCCGGCCGCGTACGCGCACCGCGCCGACAGGACGAGCGGCATCGCGGAGTCGACCGGCCGTCGCGTCGCGAAGAACGCGAGCCCGTGGGCTACATAGGGCATGGCCGCGACGCAGTCGTTCGCGTTCACCAGGTGTGCAGCGTGGTTCAGCGAGATCTGCGTGTAGCGCAGGGTATCGCGGCCGAGCTCCTGTTCGATGAGCTGGAGCGCGCGCGTGTGAGGGCCGCGTGACGACGCAACGCCCTCGAGCTCGTAGAGCGTGTTCGCGAGCGAGTCGAGCGAGACCGCGAGGGCCAGGTTGTCGCGACCCTGTTCGAGGATCCTGACCGCGCGCTCCAGCGCGTCGCGCGCCTCGACGAGACGGTCGCGAGTGTAGGCGAGGCCCCCGATCGTGTGCAGCGTCGAAGCGACGACCGCGCTGTCGTCGCCGAACGCGGCCTCGCGGATGACGAGCGCCCGCCGCGCGAACGACTCAGCCTGGTCCAGGTTGCCGCCGATCCGGTGCAGCTGTGCCAGCAGTTGCAGTGCGCTGGCGACGAACGGGTGGTTCGCGCCGTAGAGCCGCTCGAACGCTCGGAGGTACGCTTCGGCCAATGGCAAGGCGGCAACGGGACCGTCCTTCAGGACGATGGCCCTGGCCAGGTTCGCCTGGATGTTCGCGCGCTCCTCCTCACCGGGTGCGACGAGGTACGCGGCCTGCAGTCGCTCGATGGCGAGCGGGAACTCTTCCGCCTTCTGGGCACGCGCGGCTGCGCTGAAGAGGAACCGGTACTCGACGCTAGGTGTGCTTCCAGCCCGTGCGACAGCGGCCTCGGCGACGGGCTCGAGCGCCTTCGCCTCGCCGAGTCGACCCGTCGTGTTCGCGAGCTCGACGATCAGATCCGACCAGGCCTCCGCAGCCCGGCCGTCGTCGTGGGCCTCGGCCGCGACCCGGGTCAGCTCGCGGAGGGTGTCCTCGCTGGGGACCTCGCTCCCGCTCTGCGCGATCGACAGGCGAGACAGCGCTCGCGCGAGCACGGGCGGGTAGCCGATCGAACGGGCGGTGACCACCGCAGCCTCGGCTCGGCGAAGCTCTTCCTTGGGCTCGCCGCGTAGCCGCACGGCGTAGATCTCGTCCAGCTCGTGCTCGAGCCCGAGGATCTGCGCGCGCAGTCGAGGGTCGGTGGGGAGTGGCTGTGCCGCGAGGAGGCGGTCGGCGTCCGCGCAGTCCTCGATCGACGACAGCGCCGAGACCGCGGTGGACGCGCGCTGCAGCACCTCGACTCCGGCGAAGTCGCGGAGGGTGGAGGTGAGCGTTCGCAGCTCCGCCAGGCGGCGATCGAGACAGACCATGCGTCGATCGAGCACCTCGGCGGGCTGCCGGCGTTCGACCGTGGTCGCCCGGCAGGCCGCGACGTGCATGGCGCGCCATTGCTCGGCGTATCGGTCCAGCGCGGGAGCTACCCGCGCGAACACGTCCGTCGCGAACCCGAGCTTCGTCGCGGCGAAGGCAGCTTCGACCTGGCTGCGCACGCCGGCATCCCAGACACCTCCGAGGCGGGCCTGCGGTTCTGCGCACCCGGCGGCCGGTGCACCCGGCGCGACGACGAGCAGCGCCACGCCGGCTCCGATGACCGCGAGGGCACCGAACCCGACCGCGATGCGGCGCGGCCGGCGCATGCGGGCCTCGACATGGTCGAGGAGCGCATCCATCGACGGCCAGCGCCGGTCGGGCGCTGGATCGGCGCCGCGATCGAGCGCGGCGAGCAGCCAGGCCGGCGCACGCGGGCCGTCGCCGGTGCGCAAGGCCTCCCGCATGGCGATGCAGAAGGCCTGTTGATCGGCGCGGGCCGCGGCAAGGTCATCGCCCGGGTCCACGGTGATCGCGAAGCCGGTGAGGACGACCTCTCCGGACGCTTGGATCATGATGTGCTCGGCGGTGACGTCGCCGTGGGCGATCCCGGCGGCGTGCGCCGCGGCGAGCCCGCGGCCCGCGGCGAGGAACGCCGCGAGCACGACGCGCCCGGAGCGACGTGCGGCGGCGAGCCAGGCGGTCAGCGAGCTGCCGGCGGCCTGCGGCGTGACGATGAACACCGCGCCATCGTGGGCGCCGATGTCGAACACCGGCACGACGGCCGGGTGGTGCAGCTTGGCGAGCCGCCCCGCACGGGCGAGCAGGCGCCCCTGCACGCCGTCGTCCGTCGTCGGCGGACGGATCAGCTCGATCGCGACGTCACGATCGAGCTGGGGGTCGCGGGCCCGGTACGAGATCCTGGCATCGCTGCGACGCACCGGATCGGCGAGCAGATAGCGGCCGAACGGTTCGCCGGTAGGCGGTCGCAATGCGCCGTGCGGGTGTCTCGGGCCGTCGACCTCGGCCGGAATGGTCGCGTCGCGGGCGGG
>DATLHR010000559.1:0-12095 GCA_035539815.1 Kofleriaceae bacterium | reverse complement strand
GGTCTGGGCAACACGGGGGACAGGTTTCGGCGGCCGGCGTGCCGGGCCGAAGGCCCGAGAACTTCCCTCTGTTTGGCGATCTTGGCGATCTTGGCGGCTCCCCTTCTGAAACAACGGATTGCCAACGATGTGCAGTGCACTCGCCTAACAGCGATCCGCGCTGCGTAGTCCCACCCAGCGGGGACAGCCGCTGAACGTGGGCGATGACGTGAACCGTCGAAGTCGACGCCACCTTCAGCGGCGGGCTAGCGGCCGGCCGGGACCGGCACCCGCGACAGCGTCTCGACGGACAGCGTCTTGTCGAGGCACGCGTCGAGCTTGTCGCCCGCGCCGGCGCACGCGCGCAGCGCCTCGAGCGCCGTGAGCGTGACGAACCCGGGCGTGATCGTCGACTGATCCGTCCAGATCGCGCGCTCGAGGGCGCCCCACGTGACGTCCGGGCGGCGACCCGCGGCCAGGTCGATCGCGTGGACCGCGTTGTCGATCTGATGCGCGGGCAGCCCGCGCGCGCCGCCCAGGTAATAGCGCGCGGCCTCGGCGCGCGCGGCAGGATCGGCGGGCCACAGCGCCTGGAGCAGAAGGTCCACGAGCTCCTCGCGCTCACGCGGCGAGGCGAACGACTGGCCCTGCGGCATCATGCCGAACGAGACTTGCTCCGCCATGCGCACGACGAGGCGGCGCGGCAGCTCGGGCGGCGCGAACGTGAACGGAGCGTACGGCGCGTCCGCCTGGTCCGTGTAGGGCACCTCGTCGTGGCAGTCGGCGCAGTGCTGATCGAGCTGCGCGCGCAGCGCCGGGCTCACCTTCACGGTCTCGGCCGGCGGGGCGGCCGGCATCGGCGACGCGGCCTCGACGGGCGCCGCGACGTGCGTCTGCGTGCGCCACGTCAGCGCCCACCGCTCGAGCGCGACCTTCATCGCCGCCTTGAACGTCTTGGTCTCGGCGACCGCGGTCTCGATCGCGCGGACGTCGTCGGCGGTCGCACGGTCGCCGAGCACGTAGTCGACGAAGTGGTCGGTCATGCAGCGCTGGAAGTCCGGCTGCGCCGTCGCCAGCGTCGCGAACGCGAGCGGGTTGAGCGGTGCGTCGCCGCGCGGATCGTCGATGTCGCGGCCGTACAGCGGGCCCTTGGCGGTCGACTGCAGCGACGGCTGGAAGTGTGTGCTCGTGCGGCTGTCGGGATAGCCGAGGAAGAACTGAAAGCCATAGTCGAGGCGGGCGTGACACGCCGAGCACAGCTCGGTGTGCGCGAGCTTCTGCCACGAGTCCGCGACGAGCAGGTTGTTGCCGGTCTTGTTGATCTCGAGGACCTGGTGCGTCGTCGCGCCGAAGTTGTTGCGCAGGCTGCACCACAACACCTCGTAGTACTCGCGCTGGCGCTGCCGGCGATCCGGTGACCAGTGGAGGATCTGCGGCGCCGTGAGCAGGCCCGCGTGCTGGCCGGGCACGAGCTCCTCGCGCGGCGCCCACTGCCCTTCCTGCGGCCAGCTGCCGAGAGTCTCGAGCAGCTTCTCGGGGTTGGCGACCTCACGCGCGCCGATCTTCTGCCGCCGGTAATACAGCTCGGCGTTGCGATCGCGGAACGTCGCGTTGCTCGTGAACAGCTGCTGCATGGGCAGGTCGTGCTGGACGACATAGGCGGTCGTCCGCTTGACCTCGTTCATCAGGCTGCGGTTCAGGTCCTCGTAGTGCGCGGTGTCGCGCAGGCAGCGGATCAAGTTCGGGCCGCAGCCACACAGCGGCTGGGTCTCGAGCTCCGGCGAGCCGATCTGGCTGTCGCACGCGAGGACGGCCGCCGTCTTGTACGCCTGCTCGTCCGCCTTCACCGACCACCGCTCCGGGCGGTACGCGTCGGGGCACACCGTCACCGTCGACGACAGGTCCCACCACGGCCGCACGTCCACGGCCTCGGCGCGCGTGCACGGGGCGCGGAGGTAGTACGGCCCGCTGCCGTCCGCCGCGCGCGACAGCGTGAACGCCGACGGCAGCGCGTAGTAGTTGCGGATGTTGCCGTACGCGCCGAACACCAGCATCGGGATGACGTCGTTCGCGAACCGCTCCGAGGTCAGCAGCTCGTCGATGTACGCGCTGATCGTCGCCTCGCCCGCGTCGATCTTGCGCGCCCACTCGTCGATCCGCGCCGGCGCGGCGGCCTCGCCCGCCAGCGTCGACATCGTGCGCAGGAGCTCCGCGGTCGGGACCGTCGAGCTCGCACCGCGCGCGATCGGCGGGCGCGGCGAGGACGAGGCGTCCGAGCAGGCCGCCGCGAACAGCGTCAGCGCGAGCAGCCCGCGCGTCACGACGTCCGATCCAGGAGGAACTGGCACACCCGCCCCGTGTACCCGAAGCGCTCGGGATCGAGCCCCGCGAGGTGGAGCAGCGTCGTGCCGATGTCATCGATCACGGGCACGCGGCCGGCGTCGACGTGATCGCCGTTGGTGTACGCGATCGGCAGGCCCTCCATGCGCCGGCCGGTGCGGCCGAACGCGCGGCCCTTCTTCAGGCCGGGGCCGCTGAACAAGAACGACGTCTGCGGCAGGTGATCCTTGCCGAGCATGTCGTTCTGGTGCGGGAACCGCCCGAGCTCCGAGCCGACGACGGTGACCGTGTTGTCCGCGAGCACGCCGAACCGATTCCTGCGCGCGCGGAGCTCCGACATGAACTCGTCGAACAGCTTCGCGAAGTGGCCGTTCATCTCGGCCTGCTTGCTCTCGTTGCGGATGTGCGTGTCCCAGCCGAGCAGGCCGAGGTCCATCACGATGCCACTGCACAGGTCGTTCTCGATCAGCCACAGCGCGCGATCGAGGCTGTTGCCCATGGTCTGCGCGACGTAGTCCGTCGAGCGCTCGGTGCCCTCCATGGGCTCGACCTTCGACGCGACCTCGAAGAAGTCGGCGACCTCGTAGTAGTAGCGGGCCGTCTGCTCGGCCTCGCGCCAGCCGGGTACGCTGCGCGAGACGTCACCCGCGCGCCGGCGCAGCACCTTGGCGAGCGCGACCAGCTCCTCCGGCTTGGCGTTCGCGACCTGATCGAAGACGTCCCCCTTGCCGAAGTAGAACGGGTCGGCGGACCCGAAGTACGCCGGCGTGTGCATGATCCTCGACGACAGATTGAGGTACGCCACGCCGAGCGGCTGCCCGGGCCGGCGCGTCGCGATCGCGTCGAGCACGCTCGGCATCACGTCCGCGATGTTGCTCTTGAGATGGCAGAACTGCTTCTGCCCCGTGTCGTGGTTCACGGTGCGGACCTGGACGCCGTTGAGCACCGCGAGCTCGGGCGCCCACCGGGCGAGCGGCGCGAAGTGCGGCCCGAGCTTCACGCCATCGGCGGTCACGATCTTGTTGTCGATCGGCAGCGTGACCATGCCGTCGACCTCGGCCGCCGTCTTGGGATCGGTCGTGAACAGCGTGTCGTGCCCGCCCGACAGCAGCACCATGACCCAGTAGCGCGGGCCGGTCGGCTCGTCGCGCGGCGGTGGCGGCTTCTTCTTGCTCGAGCAGCCGAGGGACGTCCCGGCGAGCCAGGCGCTCGTGCCCAGCGCGAGCCTGAGGATGTCTCGACGCTTCAGCACAGCTCGTCGATCAAGATACCACGTCTACTGGATCGGGCTCCACGCGAGACCGAGCGCGAACACGCTGGCGTTGAGCGCGTTGTCGCCGTCGACGAAGATGCGCGCCGACGCGTTGATCGCGAGCGAGTTGGAGAGCTGGTATCCGACACCGCCGCCCACCAGGAAGAAGTCCTCGTCCAGGATCGCGTCGTGCTCCACGGCCTCCGGCCCGCCGAGCCCGAACGACTCCACGAGGCCGACGCCACCGTGCGTGCGCCGCAGGTTGAGGTCGGCGTGGACGTCGACGCGGTAGTCGAGCAGCCGCGTGCCGATCACGTACGAGAGGTCGCTGCGGTTCTGGCTGTGCTTGGTCAGCGCCTCCACATCGCCGTACTTCTCGGCGAGCGTGAACTCGTACACGAGCTGCGTGTACCCACGTTCGCCGATGAGGTAGCCGAGACCGGCGCCGACGTGGAGCATCTTGAGGTGACGGCCGGCGACCGCGTTGCCGATGGTCTCGTAGTCCGCGACCGGGATCGAGAACGCGACGTGCGGCGCGATCGCGACCGGCTCGTCGAGGACCTGGTAGCGCGCACCGACGCGCAGG
Source organism: Kofleriaceae bacterium (assembly GCA_035539815.1). Lineage (GTDB taxonomy): Bacteria > Myxococcota_A > Polyangia > Haliangiales > Haliangiaceae > JABFXX01. The sequence goes on along the minus strand of DATLHR010000559.1, from coordinate 7,938 downwards.
TCCGTCAGCGTCGTGTGGAAGTCGCCGTCGTCGTAGCTGCCGTGGCCCGGGTGCGGGTACTCCGAAGGCACGCCGTTCGCCACGTCGCCTGTGAACTTGAGCATCTGCACCGGCAATTGCAGATTCACGGCGAGGCTACGGATCGGCGTGTACTCGGCGCTGACGGTGAGCGTGTGCGAGTCGACGCCGCCGTTCTCGAAATCCATCTCGTCCGTGACGACCTTGCTCGACGTCGCGAAGTTGTAGTCGAGGCCGACGTCGAGGCCGCCCTTGTCGCCCACCCAGGCGCCTTGAGCAGCGGCGTCGCGCGAGCCGACGGCGATGAATGCGATCACGGACAGAACAAGGCTAAGCGCGGTCTGGCATTTCCCCATGAGTAGACCTCGGCTCGAGGATACGACAGCCTTTTGCTTCGTTCGCAATTCTGGGAATGTATTCGTGATGCAGATCGGCTCGTCGGTACTGGTCGCGGCGCTCGCGCTCGCGGCCTGCTCGAACAGCAAGCCTGCGACGAAGGGTCGCATCGTGGTCGCGATCACCGTCGACTGGGAGGGCGCCTATCTCTCGCCGGAGGGGCTCGACGCGCTCGACGAGGTCCGCGAGGCGCTCGGGCCGAAGGTGCCGGTGACCCACTTCGTGTGCGCGGCCTACTTCACCAAGACAAATCCCGATCCGGCGGTGGTCAAGACGCTGACCCAGTCGGTCCGCAGCGGCGACGAGCTCGCGGTGCACCTGCACGGCTGGAAGTCGCTCGCGGTGGCCAGCGCGATCGAGCCGCGGCTCTCTCCGTCGTTCCTCACAGGCACCGACAAGCTCCTCGAGTTCGCGGACGGCGACGTCGGGTTCGACACCGACCTCGACGCGTACTCGGGCCCGGAGCTGCGCACGTTGTTACGCACCTCGCGCCGTCTGCTGGAAGCACAGACCAAGCTGCCGGTGTCGAAGGCGTTCCGCGCCGGCGGCTATCTCGGTACGCCGAAGGTGCTGCAGGCGATCCACGACGAGGGCTACACGGTCGATTCGTCCGCGACCGACGCGCGCCAGCTCGACGAGCGCAAAGACGACGTCCTGCCGCGGCGCGTGACGGAGATCTGGCCGAAGGTCGACAGCGGCACGCAGCCGTTCTACGTCCCCCAGCGCGGCGGGCAGCTGCTCGAGCTGCCGATCGCGGCGTTCGCGGACTACGCGACGGCCGCGGAGATCACGGGCGTGATCGAGGCGGCGGGGAAGCGGCTCGCCGCGGCGCCGAACAAGGACGTGTTCGTCGTGCTCGGCTTCCACCAGGAGACCGCGGACGAGTTCGGCCCGCGGCTGCGCGATGGCGTCGCGGCGGCGCAGCAGCAGCCCGCGCTGGCGAGCAAGCTCCTGTTCACCACCATCGATCACGCCGCGGCGCTCGCGCGCCCGACGGCGACGCCGGCCCCCACAGGCGGCTGAGCGCGCGTGCGTTGGCTCGGCCTCGTCGGTGCGGCGGCGCTCGCGGCGTGCGGCAGCGAGCCCGATCCCCGCGGCGGGACCTGCGTCGATCCGCCGCGGGGCCCCGACATGACGCGGCTGGCCGACGTCACCGCCGAGAGCGGCGTCGACTTCGTCTACGAGAATCCCCTGTTCCAGGGCGGTGGGCTCGCGGTCGCCGATCTCGACGGCGATGACCTGCCGGAGCTCGTCGCGACGCGGCGGCGCGGTGGTGCGATGGTGTTCCACAACCTCGGCGGCATGCGGTTCGCGCCGCGCCCGGACTCGGGCGTCCCCTCGGACCTCGCGGCCAACGCGATCGCCGCCGCCGATCTCGACAACGACGGCGACCGCGAGCTCGTGCTCGCCACCTTCGATGCCACCGTGGTGTTCGCGAACGACGGCGCGGGCGGCTTTCGCGAGGTCGTCCGGTTCGCGGACAGCGGGACCACCGAGCACGTACTGCCCGTCGATCTCGACGGCGACGGCCTGCTCGACCTCTACCTCAGCAACTACGACCTGCGCGACGAGGTGAAGACGCAGAACCGCGTCCTCATGAATCGCGGCGGGCTCGCGTTCGCGCCTGCCGTGGTCGGCGGTGCCGGCCTGTCGTGGACCGCGACCGCGTTCGACGTCGACGACGACGGCGACCAGGACCTCTACATCGCGAACGACACGCTGCTCGCGGACTACGGGACCGGCGAGCTGTCGGGGCCCGTCCTCTATCCCGTCGATCTGTTCCTGCGCAACGACGGCCCCGGCGCCGACGGCGCGCCGGTGTTCACCGACATCGCCGAGGAGCTCGGCCTCACCCGCCCGCGCAGCTCGATGGGCGGCGTGCTGCACGACTTCGACGACGACGGCCGCCTCGACCTCTACGTGCCCGATCTCGGCGCCGACAAGGTGTTCGTGCGCGACGCGAACGGTGGGTTCGTCGATCGGGCACCGGAGCTCGGCCTCGCGGCGACCGAGCGCGTCAACAAGTACTGCGAGGGCCCCGCGCGCACCGAGGAGTGCCTCGTGATGTCGTGGAGCGGCGCGATCGTCGACTTCGATCTCGACGGCGATGACGAGCTGCTCGTCGTCAACGGCGAGACCACGCCGTTCGACATTCCCCCGGTCACGATGTTCGCGCGCGACGGTGCCCTGCCCTACCGCGAGCTGTCGCCGACCTTGCCGTGCATGGATGCGCGCGCGCAGGTCGCGACCGATCTCGACGGCGATGGCGACCAAGACCTCGCGATCGCCTACGTGAACGGCCCGCTCGCGATCTTCGAAGATCGCGGCACGCCCGCACCCTCCGCGTGGCTGCGCGTCGTCCTGCGCGGCAGCACCAGCAACCGCGACGGGCTCGGCGCCGTCGTGACCGTGCGGACCACGCGGCGCACGGTGCAGCGCGTCGTCGGCCACGGCGGCGTGGTCCACGCGTCGCTGCCGGCCGAGGCGCACGTCGGGCTCGGCGCCGACGTCGTGGAGGCGGTCGAGGTGCGCTGGCCGTCGGGCACGCGCAGCGAGCTCACGGGGCCGCTCACGGGCACCGTCGTCGTCGACGAGATGCGCTAGAGTGCGCGCGATGCGCCTCTGGTTAGTCGCTTGCCTCGCGTGCGCGTGCTCGTCGTCCTCGGGATCGAAGGAGCCTCCGAAATCGACGGAGCCCGCGCCGAAGGTCGTCGAACCCGCGCCCGCACCGCCGGCCGACGATCGCTACGACGCAGGTGCGCTCGGTGCGCTCTCCTTCCAGCTGACCGAAGGCACGCCCGCCGCGCGCACGCACTTCACGCGAGGCCTGCTCGCGCTGCACTCGTTCTGGTACGACGAGGCGACGCGCGAGTTCGAGGCAGCGATCGCCGCGGACCCCAAGATGAACATGGCGTACTGGGGCGCGGCGATGAGCCAGATCAAGGTCCTGTGGGGCGAGGACGACGTCGGCGTCGCAGCCAAGTACCTCGGCAAGATGCCGAACCCCGACGCGCTCTCGCCGCGCGAGCAGGCGTGGATCCTCGCGCTGATCGGGATCCTGAAGGCGCCGGACGTCCGCTCGAGCCGCCGCACGTTCGTGCAGGCGCTCACGCAGCTGCACACCCAGTTCCCCGACGACGAGTCCGCCACGTTCCTCGCGCTCGCGCTGCTGTCGACGACGCGCCCCGAGGATCCGGACACGCTCGACGTGCGCCGCCGCGCCGCCGAGCTCGCGAACACCGTCTACGCGCGCAACCCCAAGCACCCGGGCGCCGCGCACTACATGATCCACGCGTTCGATACGCCGCAGCTCGCGCCGCAGGCCCTCGCGATGGCGCAGGCGTACGCCACCATCGCCCCCGCCGCGTTCCACGCGCGTCACATGCCCGCGCACATCTTCTCGCGCCTCGGCATGTGGCAGGAGGCGATCGCGAGCTGCCGCGCCGCGTGGGACGCCTCGGTCGCCGCCGCCACGCGCGAGAAGCTGTCCGCGAACCACCACGACTTCCACAGCCTGAGCTGGCTCGTCGAGATGCCGTTCGAGCTCGGCCGGCGCTCGGAGGCGGACGCCGCGCTCACCACCTACGCCGACGCCGTGCGCGCCGGCCTCGGTCACCAGCACCGCATGCAGTACGCGACCGAGGTCGCGTCCTATCTGCGCCGCACCGGCGAGTGGGCGCGCGTCGACGAGCTGCTGCAGCCCCTCGCCTCGCCGGCCGTCGAGGAGCAGGCGCTCCCCGGCGCGCGCACCGCCCCGTCGGCCACGTGCACGCAACCGGTCGCCGCCTCCGCGGGCGAGCTCGCCGAGAAGGTCGCCGTCCTCGAGGCGCGCGCGCTCGCCGCCTCGATGCAGCGCGACGCCGCCGGCACCAAGCGCCTCGTCGGCGAGCTCGATACCGTCCGCAAGCAGCTGCGTGGCGCCCTCGCGAGCATGATGCCCGCCGACGTCCTCGCCAAGCAGGACGCCGTGCACACGCGCGCGCGCGCCGTCCTGCTCGCGCGCGCCGGTGGCAACGACCGCGCGCTGCTCGCCGCGCTCCGCACCGCCGCGACCGACGCCAGCGCGGAGACCGGCGGTGAGAGCAACCCGAGCGGCTTCGTCGCGCACGAGGAGATCGGCGAGCTGCTCGCGCGCATGGGCGACCACAAGGCCGCCGCGGCCGCGTTCAAGCTCGCGCTCACCGATCATCCCGGCCGCGCGCGCTCGCTGCTCGGCGCTGCGCGCACACAGGTAGCGATCAAGGACCTGATCGGCGCGAAGGCGTCCTACGAGAAGCTGCTCGCACAGTGGAGCAACGCCGACGCGTCGATCGATGGCCTCGCCGAAGCGAAGACGGCCGTCGCGCCGTAACTACCTGCGGCAGAAGCCGCCGGTGCAGCCGGCGGACGGCGCCGCGCAGTCAGCGTCGGTGGTGCACGTCGTCGTGCACACGACCGTGTGACCGAAGCTGTGGCACTCGCACGAGCCACACTCGCCGGCCACCATGGTGCACGTCTCGAGGTAGCCGAGCGTGCCGCCGCTGCAGACCGCCGGCGCATCGATGGCGTTGGGGTCGGCGTCGACGTCCGCCGCATCGATCGGCTGCGGGGAGCCGTCATCACCGCTACAGCCTGCGACCGCGAGAACGAACGAAGTCACGATTAGGGTAGTAAGCTTCACGAACGCGATCGTATCCCAACCGCAGGCTGCTGCTCCAGCGGAGTCACTGGGGCTAGGTGTCGCAGCCCACGCGGCGCGTGTCCTCGATCGCGCACTCGCAGGTGGGATACGTCAGCGCGATCGGATCTCGACCATGGGGTGCTTCAGCGGCGTGACCGGCGGTGGTCCGAGGGATGGGTCCGGACACGGGTCCGTCCCCTCCTCGATGGGATAGCCGGCATCCGCGGATCCCGTCACGTTGACGATCTTGCTGTCGCTCGCGTAGGCGCCGGTGGCCGGGTCCATGATCTCCATGTCGATGCGGATGCGCGCGCCGATCAACCAGTCCGATCGCCAGCACGGGTTGAAGATGACCGGCATCGAAGCTCCGAACACGAACCCACCTGCTGGTGAGGGCACGTACGGTTCGCGAGTACACCCGGCTCCGGTTAGCGGGACGTTCGTGTCGGCGTAGAACGCTTGAAGGCGCGTTCTCGGGTTACTCGGATCGAGGAGGGAGCGCGGGTTGCCCGGTGCGAAGCCGGACATGTGGACGTTGATGAACACCATGAACCCGCCCTGCGGCCCGTACGCGAGCGGTAGCTCGCCGGGCATCGCGGTGAACACGTCGCCGGCGCCGAGGATCGCATACCCGGCCGTAGGACGCGGCTCCATCGTCGGCCAGCACTCGTCGAATCCGAACGAACCATCGGGCGCACTGGCGTCCAGCGCGCCGGCATCATCACCATTTCCGTCGCCGCCGTCCGGCGTCATCGCGGCGTGATCGTCGCCGCACGCCACGAGCCCGACGAGCGAGATGAGGGCGAGTCCCCGAGCCACGAGGGGGAGTATACCCAACGTCACGCGCAAGAAGCTATGCTGGCGTCATGCGCGCGTGGCCGTACATCGCCTCCGTTGTCCTGGCTGTATCACCCGCTTGTTCCGGTGATGATGGCCCTCCGGTCACCCCGGCAACCTGGCAAGTGCTCGCGGAGCAACGCCCGTCGTCGTTCCTCGCCGTCTGGGCCTCGAGCGTCGACGACGTGTGGGTGGTCGGTGGGCGAGAGGCGATCGGGCTGGGGCCCAGCGTGTTCCACTACGACGGCACCGCGTGGACGAAGCTCGACACGGGCATGCCCGATCTCGATCTCTGGCAGGTGTTTGGGTTTGCGGGCGGTGATGTCTTCCTCGCTGGGTCGCGCGGCACGATCCTGCGTTACCGCAACGGGACGTTCGAGCAGATCACGACACCCGGTAGCGACGTCGTGTTCGGCCTGTGGGGATCGTCTCCCGACGACATGTGGGCGGTCGGCGGTCAACCTGCCGCGAATGGGTTCGTGTGGCGCTACCGCGGCGGCGATTCCTTCGAGGTGATGCCCGGCACACCGGCCGAGCTCTCGATGGGCGCCGTGTGGAAGGTCACGGGCCGCGCCGCGGACGACGTGTGGCTCTCCTCGTCGCGCGGCCTCGTCATGCACTGGGACGGGCAGACGCTCTCCGACGAGCGCATCGGCGAGACCGGCGAGTCGCTGTTCTCCATCGGATGCAGCGCCGAGGCCTGCGTCACCGCAGGCGCGAACCTCGGCAACGGCGTTCTGTACGAGAACACGGGCGCGGGCTGGGAGAAGCAGCCCGGCGACCCGCCGGCGCTGCGCGGCGTCACGCCCGTCGGTGATCATCGCTACATCGTCGGTGCCGGTGGGACGGTGCTCCACCGCACCGACGGTGGCTATGTCTCCGACACGCCGGGGCTGACCGTGCGCTCGTTGCACGCCGCGTGGGCGACCGACGACGGCAGCCTGTTCGCGGTCGGTGGTGACTTCGATCGCGCGCCGACGACGCAGGGCGTCTTGCTGTTCAAGGGCGCCCAGGAGCTCCCCCCGTTACAGTGATCGGCTCGTCGACTTGAGCCCTGCGTGAATTCCGATTAGGATGGCCTCCTCACGTTCTAGGGGGAACGAATGCGTACGACTATTCTCAGCCTGTCCTTGCTCGCTGCGCCGGCGCTCTTGGCCGCGTGTGGTGATGACACCACCACCAACCCGATGTGCCCGGACCCGGTCGATGCGGCCGCGTGCCCGCAGCCGCCCGATATGGCGGTCCCGCCGGTCTTCAAGGGATTCGACGCCGACGAGGGCGGCGAGCTTCGCGCCGAGTACATCAACAAGCCCGGCAGCGTTACCCATATGCGCATTACTGCATTCGCGTACAAGAACCCCGGCTCGGTGAAGTTCACCCAGTTCCTGAGCCTGGCCGGATGTACGGATGTCTCGACCAGCAGCCTCGCAAACATGTACTGGCCGACGGGCTCGAATCCGGTGGGCGAGCGCGAGTACTACGACCTCAGCAGCGTCGTCGTTCATAACGAGGACATTGCGATCAACGTGCCGCGTAGGGACATGCCGACGGGAGACCCGTTCGGTCGTCCGCACGTCGCAGACGAGTGGTTCCACGTGGTGGGTACTACTCCCGCTACCCTCACCGAGAAGACCACGTACTCTGTCACGCTCGGCGGCTCGGACACGTTCCCGGGCCAGACGTTCCCGAACGCGCTCTACATGCCGGCGGCGTTCGATCTCGCGGGTACCCCGGGCACCGCGCTCGAGACCACCGCCGGTATCGCCCTTAGTACCGGCGCGGACGCCATGGCCGATCTCGATGGCGCCGGCCCGCAAACGAACGGTGTGCTCGCCGCCGGCACCGACCTGACTGTCTCGTGGACCACGCCCACCGATACGCCGCCTGAGGTGGAGAACTTCGGTCTCGTCGGCTTCCTCGCCCCCACGCCCAAGGTGGTCTGCATCGAGCCGAACATGGGCACCACCGGGGGCTCGGTTGTCGTCCCGGCGAACTTCGTCGACATCGCGAAGCAGGCGGCCGCGGCG
>DATLHR010000558.1:0-41040 GCA_035539815.1 Kofleriaceae bacterium | reverse complement strand
CCCGAGGAGCCCGCGATGCCGATCGCACCGTTGGAGCCGGGGCTGCCATTGCGCGAGGACGAGGAGGCGCCGAGCCCGCCGGCCGTCCCGCCGATGCCGGAGATGCCGGGCGAACCACCACTCGCGCCGGTGCCCGGGGTGCCGCCGAAGCCGCCGCTGCGGCCACACGACGACGTGCCGCCGGAACCACCAGCGGGCAGCGGGCGAAAGTCGCAGAACGTGGAGGTCGAGCGCTCGACACCGGGCTTGCCGGGCCCGCCTGCGCTGCCGAAGGCACCCGCGACGCCGTCGAAGCCGTCGGAGCCGGGCGCGCCTGCGCCGGCGAGGATGGTGACGTCGACGAGCTCGATCTGCGTCGAGCCGGTGACCGCGACCGCATACGAGCTCGCGCCGGTCCCGACGGCATCGACGCTCTTGATGGTGACGCCGTCGAGGCGCGTCGGCGCGTTGATGCCGTCGAACGCGACGGCCGGCGCGGCGGCTTCGATGAGCGTGACGGAGGCGGCCGCGCGCAGCCAGGCGTCATCGAACCCGCCGTACACGCCGACGCCACCCTTCATCACCACGGTCTCGGGATACGTGCCGCCTTGGACATAGACCGCGATCGCGCCGATCGCGTGTGCCTTCGCGATCGCGGCGGGGATGGTCAGCATCGGCGCGTGCTTCGTCCCGGGCGCGGTGTCGCTCCCCGAACGCGCGACGTAGAGCGCGAGCGGGTTGCAGTCCTCGATGCATCCGACGTCGGGCGGCGTCACGATGCTCGCTTGGTCGGGCGGCTCGAAGCTCGCGTCCGCCGGGCCTTCACCATGCGCGCTCGCACAACCTCCGAGCGCGACCACAACCATCAACGGCGACCTCATGATCGGCCACCGTAGCGCGCGGGTTCGACGCGGGCCCCGCGCGCGGCGCGGAGAGCGGACTCACGTGCGTGTCGACGCGTCGACCGCCGGCGGCTCGCCCGCCAGGTTCACGATCCACATCGCTTGCGCACCGTACGCGAGGAAGCGGCCTTCGTCGTCCCAGACCTCGGTGTCCGCGATCGCGTAGCCGTTGTGCGCGCGCCGCACGGTGGTCGCGACGAGCAACCACTCGCGCTGCGTGTCGTCGACGAAGTACGTCGTGAGATCCAGGCTCGGCGCATAGAAGCGGTAGTCGCTGGGCCCGATCGCGCGGTGGAGCGCGGTCGGCATCGTGTCGATCAGCGGAGGCAGCGCGAGCCGATCGATGCGGCCCTGCGCATCGCGTTGCGGCACCTTGTAGCGGAACCACCGCGCATAGCGCGCCGGCCCCGCGGCCAGCTCGGGCGTCCAGAACCGCTCGCCCTCGGCGATCCGCGTCTCGATCTGGTGATAGATGCGGTACCGCTCGTGCGGGTTGTTGGGCGCGCCGTCGTCGACGACCAGCGCGTCCGCGACCGGGCGCACGTGCGGCGGCGCCACACCGCGCACGTCCGGCCCCTTGCGATCGCGCACGAACGTCGCGGTGAGCTCGAGTCCGCGCGAGTTGTCGGTCTCGTCCTCGGGATCCGGACGTGCATCGCGGTGGCGCAGCCCGACCCGCACTTGCGTTGAGCCCTTCCCGCGCCGCAACACCGTGACATCGGCGACCAGTGCCGTCGGACGTAGCGGCGTGCAGAAGATCGTCGTCGCAGAGGCGAGCCGGAGCGCCGGATCCGCGAGCTCGGCCTGCGCCGCGCGTAGCGCCGCGGTCATGACCACACCGCCCGACGGCAACAGATAGTCCCAGTGGCCCGGCAGATCGACGTGGTAGCGGCCAGGCGTTTCCGGATCGGGGCGCACCGCGGTGTCGGCGGCGAGGTCGGCGAACATCGCCGCTACGATACATCGGAGCGAGCCGTGCGAGACTCGGTGCGTGGCAAACGCACGAGGCAGCATCGGCACGACGAATTACGCGGTCGAGATCACCGCGGGGCACCATCAGCTCACGGCCGACGAGGGCCCCGCACTCGGCGGCAAGGACGCCGGGCCCTCGCCCTATGATCTCTTGTGCGCGTCGCTGACCGCGTGCACCGCGATCACGCTCCGCATGTACGCCGAGCGCAAGGGCTGGCCACTCACCAGCGTCGAGGTCAACGTGCACTTCACGGCGGCGAACAAGGAGAAGGGCACGGCCGCCACGATCGAGCGCACGCTGCGCTTCGAAGGCGGGCTCGAGGCCGAGCAAGTCGCGCGCCTCGCCGACATCGCCGAGCGCACGCCGGTGACGCTGACCCTCAAGGCCGGCGTCCCGATCGCGACGTCGGTGAAGAGCTAGGTACGAGTGCCGAAACCAGGTCCGACCTAGTTTGTGCACTTCGAGTGCGAAAACCAGGTCCGACCTAGTTTGTGCGCTTCGAGTGCGAAAACCAGGTCCGACCTAGTTTGGGAAAACCAGGTCCGACCTAGTTTGTGCACTTCGAGTGCATTTGAGGCCGACTCTCGGACAAGACACTGCCTGGTCGCGGCGATCCGGGCACCATGATCGAAACGTCAGGATGTCCGAGATCCGGACAGCGGGCGCAGGAAGCTAGGTCGTCACCGCGAGCCGCAGGGCCCGCGCGAGCCGCTCGAGATCGAGCGCCGCTTGCTGCGCGGCGGCATCGCCATCGTGCGCGCGCTTGCGTAACGCGGGGAGACGATCGAGGAGCCGCCACGTCGCGTTCTGCGCGAACCACAGATCGACGTTGCTCTTCATCCGCGTCGCGATCTCGGCGGCGCGCGCGACGGTGTCGAGCACCGCGGGATCGAGCTCGCCATCGCGTGACGACGCGGAGAGTCGATCAATGAGCCGGCGCAGGCTGTCGCTCGCGGCGAGCGCGATCTCGGGGCTGTCGAGGCTGACCTTCACCTCGCTCGCCTCGATGATGTGGTCCCGCAGCTTGGAAAAGCTGGGCTCTGCCGCGCGGAGGTTGGCGAGCACGCGGCGGCGCAGCGTGGCCTCGGCCGTGGTGTGCAGCACCGGCGGCACGGGCAAGTCGTGCGCGACGAGCCAGCGGATCAGGGGCGCTTGCTCGTCGTAGACCACGGCGAGCTCCTCCTCGGCGTGGCCGATCGCATCGCCGAGGACGCGCGCGAGCACGCGCTCGCGGCTGCCGCTGAGCAAGGACGACAGCGACAAGGAGCCCGCCGGGAAGTGCCGGTCGATCACGCGCTGTGCAGCGAACACGTCCGCACTCTTGAACGCGAGCGCGAGCTCCTCGAGCACGTGTGCCCACTCGGGCTCCGGCAGCGGGGGCCGGACCCCACCGGTGACGTGTTGCTCGCCGAGGTGGATGCCGGCGAAGCACAGCGAGGTGCGCTCCTCGGTCAGCTGTGACTGCACGCGGACGACGCCGGCGACCAGCCGCGTGCGCCCGAACTTGCGCTCCATGCGATCGAGGAACTCGACGTGGTAGCCGTAGACGTCGACGCTCTTCGCCGCGTCGGGCTCGACGAGCGTGTGCACGGCGACGTGCGAGCACACCTTCTCGGCATCGATCCGCGCGGGCATCACGCGCTCGGTCCACACCTGACGCCCATCGCCCGCCTCGGGCAGATTCGAGCGTGCCGCCGCGAGCCGCGTGACGAAGTCGGCCTCGACGTCGCCGCCGCCGACCTCCGCGATCAGCTCGATCACGCGGGCCGCGTACTGCAGGCACTGCAGCGTCTCGATCCCCGACAGCTCGTCGAAGAACCAGCCGCAGCTCGTGTACATGAGCATCGCGTGGCGGGTCATCTCCATGAGCTGGAGCGCGCGCACGCGCTCCTCGGCGTTCAGCTCGCGCGCGCCATGGGTCGCGAGGAACCGGTCACGGGTGCCCTGCGTGCGCTCGAGCAGCACCTCGATGTACCTGTCACGCGCCGCCCACGGATCGCGGAACAGCTTCGTCCCCGCACGATCGAGCACGATGCGCGCCTGCTCGCGCAGCCAGTCCAGTGCCTCGCGCAGCGGCGCGCGCCACTTCTGATTCCACCCGGGCTTGCCGCCCGTGTGACAGCCGCAATCGCTGCGCCAGCGCTCGACGCCGTGCGCACAGCTCCACGATGTGTCCTCCGCGACCTGCACCTCGTACGTCGCAGGCACCTTGGCGCGGAACTCGGCGTAGTTGGTGAGCCGCGTCCCGTCCCAGCCCTTCTCCACCTGCGCGAGCGCCCACGCGAGCGCCATGTCGCCATAGCGGTGGTGGTGTCCGTAGGTCTCGCCGTCGGTCGCGATGTGACACAGCGTGGTGTCCGCACCGTCGGCGGGCGCGCGCGCCGTCATCCGCGCGATGATCTGATGGCCGTCGGCGAGCAAGCGCTCGAACGCGACCGCCTGCGAGGTCGCGCCGTCGTAGAAGAACAGATCGATCGATCGACCCGACGGCAGCTTGCAGCGGTACGCGCGCCCCGGATCGATCGGCGTCTCGCGCCACGCACCACCGGGGGCGCGCCACGCCTTCGCCTGATGCGGCGCGAGCACCGTGAACTGGAGGCCCTCCTCGACGAGCGCTTCGAGCGAGGCGGTGTCGACCGCGCACTCCGACAGCCACATGCCCTCGGGCGCGCGACCGTAGCGATGGCGAAAATCCGCGACGCCCCACGTCACCTGCGTCGCGCGATCCGCCGCCGACGCGAGCGGCATGATCATATGGTTGTAGACCTGCGCCATCGCCGAGCCGTGGCCACCGAACCGCGCGACGCTGGCGCGGTCCGCTTCGAGTAGCGCGGCGTAGACGTCGGGCGCCTTGTCAGCGAGCCACGACATGAGCGTCGGTCCGACGTTGAAGCTCATGCGCTGATAGTTGTCGACGATCTGGATGATCTGGTTCGAGTTGTCGACGACGCGCGCGGCGGTGTTCGGGCGGTAGCACTCGGCGGTGATGCGCTCGTTCCAGTCGTGATACGGGTGCGCGCTCGGCTGCGGCTCGATCGCTTCGAGCCACGGGTTCTCGCGCGGCGGCTGGTAGAAGTGCCCGTGGATGCACACCCACTTCGTGCTCACGGTGCGCTCCCCGCGGTCGCGGAGGCAAAGACCACGATGCCGAGCGGCGGCGCGGTCACCACGAGCGAGTGCATGTGCCCTTGCGCGGCGATCTCCTCGGCCTCCATGCCGCCGCGGTTCCCGAGGCCGCTGCCTCCGTAGATCTCGGCGTCGGAGTTCAGCACCTCGCGCCAGAAGCCGCCCTTCGGGACGCCGATGCGATAGCCCTCGCGCGGCACCGGCGTGAAGTTCGCCACGACGACGATCGGCGGATCGTCCGGATCGCCGAGCCGCGCGTACGCCAGCGTCGAGCCCTCGCGATCGTCGGAGATGATCCACTTGAAGCCCGACGGCTCGCAGTCCCCGACGTGCAGCGCGGGCAGCTCGCGGTACGCGCGGTTGAGGTCACCGATCCAGCGCCCGATGCCGCCGTGCGCGGCATGGTTGCCGAGCTCCCAGTCGAGCTGCGCATCGTGGTTCCACTCGCCCCACACGCCGAGCTCGGAGCCCATGAACAGCAGCTTCTTGCCGGGGAGCGTCCACTGATAGCCATAGAGCAACCGGAGCGTGGCGTACTTCTGCCACGGATCGCCGGGGATCTTGCCGATCAGCGAGCGCTTGCCGTGCACGACCTCGTCGTGCGAGAGCGGCAGTACGTAGTTCTCCGTGGACGCGTAGATCGCCCGGAACGTGAGCTCGTCGTGGTGGTGCTTCCGATGGATCGGATCGCGCGCGAGATACGCGAGCGTGTCGTGCATCCAGCCGAGGTCCCACTTGTAGCCAAACCCGAGGCCACCGTGCTCCGGCGGCCGTGAGACGCCGGCCCACGCCGTCGACTCCTCGGCGATCGTCTGCACGTCGGGGTACGCGCCGTACACCGCACGGTTGAAGTCCTGGAGGAACCGGATCGCATCGCGATCGTGATTCGTGCCGTCCTCGTTGGGCACCCACTCGCCTTCCTTGCGCGAGTAGTCGCGGTACAGCATCGACGCCACGCCGTCGACGCGTAGCCCGTCGACGTGAAAGCGATCGAGCCACGAGATCGCGGACGAGATGAGGAACGCCTTCACCTCGTGGCGCGCGTAGTTGAAGATGTAGCTCGTCCAGTCCGGGTGAAAGCCGCGCCGCGGATCGGCGTGCTCGTAGAGGTGCGTGCCGTCGAACAGGCCGAGGCCGTGCGCATCCGTCGGGAAGTGCGCGGGCACCCAGTCGACGATGACCCCGATGCCCTGCTGGTGCAGTCCGTCGATCATCGCCATCAGGTCCTCGGGGGCGCCGTAGCGCGTCGTCGGTGCGAAGTAGCCGGTGACCTGATAACCCCACGATCCGTAGAACGGGTGCTCCATCACCGGCATCAGCTCGACGTGCGTGAAGCCGAGGTTCGAGACGTGCTCGCCGATGTGCTGGCCAAGATCGCGATAGCCGAGCACCTCGTTGTGGTCCCGTCGCCACGAGCCGAGGTGCAGCTCGTAGATGCTCACCGGCGCGCGTCGCGAGATCCGCGCGCCTCGCGAGCGCATCCACGCCGCGTCATGCCAGTCGTGCCGGGCGCTCCACACGATCGAAGCGGTCGCCGGCGGGTGCTCCGCTCGCGCGGCGAACGGATCCGCCTTGTCGCGCGTGACCCCGTCGGGCCCGACGATCGCGAACTTGTAGCGGGCGCCGTGGCCGATCCCCTTCACGACGCCCTCCCAGATACCGGAGGTCTCGCGCTGCTGGAGCGTGTCGACGCCGGGGCGCCAGTCGTTCCAGTCGCCGATCACGCTGACGATGCTGGCGTTGGGCGCCCACACGGCGAAGTACGTTCCGCCGGCGACGACGTGCGCGCCGAGCTTCTGGTACAGGCGGTAGTGGGAGCCCTGGTTGAAGAGAAAGAGATCGTCGCTGGTCAGCAGAGACGTCACGCCTGCACCTTACCCCGATCAGGGGGGATGACCGAGCTCTCGAGACGTGCCGCGGGTCGGAGATACGACATGCACGGGGGCCCCGTCGCGGACCACCAGCGAAGCAGCGCTGCGCGCCGCTGCGCTATGCGCGCTCGCCGTCCCGCTCTAGTATGCTGTCGGCTTCGTGAAGTCGACCGACGAGCATCGCCGCGCGATCGGGCTGCTCGTCATCTGCGGCCTGTCCTGGAGCACGGGTGGCTTGCTGATCAAGCTCGTGAGCTGGCATCCGCTCGCGATCTGGTCGGCGCGCAGCGCGATCTGTGCGCTCGCCCTGTACGCCGTGCGGAGGCCGCGGCTGACCGGCATCTCGCGCGGCGAGTGGGGCGCGGCGATCGCGCTCGCCGCCACCACCGGGCTGTTCATCCTCGCCAACAAGCTCACGACCGCCGCCAACGCGATCTTGATCCAGTACTCGGCGCCGGTGTGGATCGCGCTGCTCGGTGCCTGGTTCCTCGGCGAGCGGGCGTCGCGCCTCGACTGGGTGACCATCGGGCTCGTGCTCGCGGGGATCACGTTGTTCTTCTTCGAGCAGCTCACGTTCGATCACGTCGCGGGCAACCTCGTCGCGCTCGCGGCCGGCGTCGCGTTCGCGTTCTCGGCGATGTCGCTGCGGCGCGTGGCGCTGAGCGGCACGGCCGACGCGCCGAGCGATCCACTGCGACCGATGGTGCTCGGTAACGTGCTCGGCGCGGTGCTCGGCGCGCCGTTCATGTTCGCGACGGCGCCGCCGGACACGACCGGCTGGCTCGCGCTCGTCGGGCTCGGTATCGGGCAGCAGGCGATCGCGTACCTCGCCTACGCGCGCGCGGTGCGCCACGCGACCGCGCTCGAGGCGATGTTGATCCCCGTGATCGAGCCGATCCTGAACCCGCTGTGGGTCGCGCTGGCGTTCGGCGAGCGGCCCGGCGCATGGGCCGCGGTCGGCGGGGTGATCGTCGTCGGCGCCGTCACGCTGCGCGGCTTGCTCGCCCGCACCCGCTGAGCGCGCCAGGCCGCCCCCCGATCGCGTCACGACCCGGCTACTCGACTCGCCAGGCCACCGCCGACGCGCTCGGATCTCCAGGACTTACCGCGCACCGGGCCGGAACGCGCATTGCTGCGTCTTGTGGGCATGAGAGCCCTCGCCGCGTTCACGTCGTTCACCCTGACTGCGCTGGTCGGCTGCGTCGACACCACGGACGCGCCGGCCGACTTCGACATCGACAAGGACGACGCCTCCGCGCAGGTCGAGGGCGGCAAGGCCGACTGGGCGTTCGACGTGTGCCACGTGATGGGCTGGTACGACGACGGCGAGTGCGACAAGTTCTGCCCGACGATCGACAGCGACTGCGAGGTCCCGCGGCCCACCGGCCTCGACCTCCTCGATCGCTACGCCCTGCCCGGCGCGAACCTATTTCCCGAGAGCGTCGGCTTCGACGAGTCGCGCGGCGACTTCTACATCAGCAGCCTGTCGGCCGGAAACGTCTCGAAGGTCTCGCGCGTCGGCGACGTCTCCGTGCTGTTCCCCGGCACCGGCGAGGCGAAGAAGATGACGCTCGGCATCAAGTTCGATGCGCCTCGCGACCGCGTCATCGCGTGCCAGTACGCGAACATGAAGCCGCACGCCGGCCGGATCTGGCTGTTCGACGCAGCCACCGGCGCGCGCACGCACGACATCGACCTGGCTCCCGGCGCGCCCACCGCGTCGTGTAACGACATGGTCGTCGATAGCGCGGGCAACATCCTCGTCACCGACCGCGAGCTGCCGAACGTCTACAAGGTCGAGCCCGGCGCGAACGGCACCGCGCGCGTCTCGCTGTGGGCGACGTCGCCGCTGCTCGCGAAGGCCTCGCTCGGCATCGGCCAGAACGGCATCGCGTTCACCGCCGATGGCAGCGCCGTGCTCGTCACGATGTACCTGCCCGGCAAGCTGCGCCGCATCGACGTCGCCACGCGTGCGGTCACCGACGTCTCGCTGCGCGGCGACCATCCCCTGCCCCAGTTCCTCGCCGGCGCCGATGGCATGGTGCGGCTCGGCGACGCGATGTACGTGACGTTCGGCTCGTCGCTCCTCCGGCTGCGCAGCACCGACGGCTGGCGCTCCGCGCGCATGGATCGCTTCGAGCTCGGCTTCAAGCTCGCGTCCGTCACCGTCGCGCGCGGCCAGCTGTACGTCCTGCGCAGCAACATCCCCCAGTTCGTGCTGCCGGGCTCGCCGGGCCCGTTCGAGCTCGTGCGCTTCGACCCCCGCATGTACGACCGCTAAAGCGTTCGCGCACGCTGGCCCGGCGTGCGCGCACGCAGTCGCTCGGCGCCCATCGAGCTGGAATCATTGGGACGAATGCCGGCACGCACCGTGCTGTTGGTGCCGGCATCATGCGCAACCTCCTCTGCTCGTCCCTCGCCCTCGCCCTCACCGCCTGCGCCACCGAGTCCTCGCCGATGCCGGATCCGATCGACGATCCGCCGGTGATGGAGACGCCCGCGATCCAGCTCTCGCTCGGCGCCGATCGCGCGCGCGTGATCCGCGGCCGCTCGGTGCAGGTGGCGGTCTCGGTGAAGCGCACGGGCGACATCGCCGGCGCGATCACGGTGACCGCGGAGGACCTGCCCGCGGGCGTGACCGCCGCGCCGCTCACGCTCGCCGAGGGACAGACCAGCGGGACGCTCGAGCTCGCGGGCGATGCGAGCATGACCCTCGCCTCGTTCGCCACGGCGACGATCCGCGCGACGGCGGGCGACCTCGAGTCGGCGCTGCCGCTCGACCTCCACCTCACCGATCCGTCGGGCTCGCTCGACGTCACGTTCGGCATCGGCGGCGGCAGCGTCCGGGGCTACACGAGCGCACACCAGGAGGTCGCCACACTGCTCGCGATGCAGACCGACGGCAAGATCGTCGTGGGCGGGCGCGACGACACCGCGAACGGCTTCTTCGTCGCGCGCTACCACGCCGATGGCGCGCTCGACACGAGCTTCGGGTCCGGCGGTGTCGTCGCGATCTCCGACGGCAACGTGAGCATCTACGCCGTCGGTCTCGCCATCACACCGGACGGCACGATCCTGTTCGGCGTGAAGAGTGCTTCGAACGCCATCATCTATGCCCTCGACACGAACGGCCAGCTGGCGACGAGCTACGGGCAAGGCGGTGTCGCGATGCTGTCGGCGGCGACGCTCGGCATCACGTTTCCTCTCTATGCGATGACCGCTGCGGCCGACGGCACGCTCGTGCTCGGCAGTACCAACGCAAGTGGCGTGAACGTCGTCCGCCTCACGCCGGATGGTCAGCTCGACTCCAGCTTCGACGAGGACGGCCGCGCCGTGCTCGCGTTCCGCTCGACGAACAACACGGTCACCAGCCTCGCGATTCGGCCCGACGGGCGCATCGTGGTCGCGGGCGCCGACAACCAGGGCGGGTACAACTCGTTCGCGATCGGGCAGCTGACCACGTCGGGTCAGCTGGATCCGACGTTCTCGGCCGACGGCGTGATGGTCCTCGACGCAGGCTCGTCGACGGGCTTCGAGGACCTCACGCTGTTGCCCGACGGCCGGATCGCGCTGCGCACCTACCGCCAGGGGAGCCTCCCCGGGATCGCGTTCGTGAAGCCCGATGGGCAGCTCGACACCAGCTTCAGCGGCGACGGGTTCGCCCAGCTCAGGCTCTCGAGTGCAGGGCAGGTGGTCGTCGTCGATGACGGCATCATCGTCGTGGGCAGCCCGCCCGGCACGGATGCTGCTGCGCTCGAGAAGCTGGGGTTCGACGGTACGCCCGCCGCGACGTTCGGCACCGACGGCCTCTCGCTCGCCGACATGACCGCTGGTGACGAGTACGGCCATGGCCTCGTGCGCGACGGACAAGGCCGCGTCGTGATGTCGAGCTACTCGATCGCGGGCGCCGAGCTCGGCCAGATCGCGCTCGCGCGGTTCTGGGAATAGCTACGCGACGAGTGCGTCGAGCGCGGCGTGATCGCCGCGCTGCATCGCGGCCTCGACCTCGAGCGCGAGGCGATCGCGGCCGAGCGTGACCACCGCGCGCACGCGGCCGCCGTCGCGGTAGACGACGTGGGCGTCGCGCGCCTCGAGGTCGCCGCGCACGACCGGGGAATCGAAGCGCTCGGCGTGACCGACGTAGCCGAGCGTCACGTCGTGGTGCTGGCTCCAGAAGAACGGGACGTCACGGCGCGGGACGCCGCCGAGGATCGAATTCGCGACCGCCTGGCCATGGCGCACCGCCACCTGCCAGTGCTCGATGCGCACCGGCTGGCCATCCCACGGGTAGCGCGCGATGTCGCCGGCGGCCCAGATGCCGGGCGCGGCGCGCAGCTGATCGTCGACGACCACACCGCGATCGATCGTGAGCCCCGCGGCCTGGGCGAGCTCGAGGCGCGGTGCGACGCCGATGCCCGTGATGACGACGCCCGCGGGGAGCACGCTACCGTCGTCGAGCGTGACCTCGGTCGCGGTGATCTTCGCGGGCTTGTGACCGAGCCGGAACTGCACCCCCTTGCTCTCGTGGACGCGGCGGATGAATGCGCCGAGCTCGTCGCCCAGCACGCGCGCGAGCGGCACGCGGTCGGGGCCCACGACGGTGACGTCCACTCCGCGCGCGCGCAGCGAGGCGGCGGCTTCGAGCCCGATGAAGCTCGATCCGATCACGACCGCGCGCTTGGCGGCGAGCGCCTCCCCGGCGATCGCGCGGCTGTCCGCGAGCGTGCGCAGCACGTGGACGTGCGGCAGCTGCGCGCCTTCGATCGAGAGCCGCGCGGGCTCCGCCCCCGTCGCGAGCACGAGCGCATCCCACGCGAGCGTGTTCCCGTCGACGGTGATCGTGCGCGCGGAGCGATCGATCGCGGTCGCGCGCCCGGCGACCAGGCGTACCTCGCTCGCGGCGAGCGCGTCGGCGGTCCGCAGGTAGACCCACTCCTCGGGCGCCGCGCCGGCGAGGTAGTCCTTGGAGAGGTTCGGGCGATCGACGGGGTCGCTGCCTTCGGCGGTGACGAGCGTGATCGTGCCGCGGTAGCCTTCCGCGCGCAGCGCCTCGGCGCACGCGACGCCGGCCGCACCGCCGCCGACGATCACCACCGCCTTCGGTCCACCCGGATCCGCGGGCGTCACCGTGCGGCGTGCGCCGACGCGGAGCTTGCCGCCCTCGAGCGCGACGTCGAAGCACGGGATCGGCGACAGCGCCGGACCGTGCGCGCGCCCGGTCGCGAGATCGAAGCACGCGTGATGCCACGGGCAGTGGATCGTGCCGTCGGTGACGAGTCCCTCCGCGAGCGGACCGCTGTAGTGCGTGCACGTCGCGCCGACGGCGTGGACCGCGCCGCCCGACCGCACGAGGACGACGGCTTCATCGCCGACGTGGCCGAGCAGCGGCACGCCTTCTTTCACGTCGCTCTCGGCGACGCCTGCCTGCAGATCGGGACCTGACGGTGCGGCTTGTTCTCCCATGCGCGCCTTATACCGCGGCGGGTTGCACGCGCTCGTGGTCGAGCGTCCGGAGCGTCGCAGCGGTCGCGCCGATCGCGAGGCCGATGACGTTGAGGCCGGGCACGACCAGGGTCACGCCGACGACGGCGCCGAGGCCAAGCGTGCGCGCCGCGTGCGCGCGCAGGTAGGTGACCTTGGCGCGGTAGCGCCAGTGCCGCCGTGCCCACACCGCGTCGTAGGAGTCGTACGAGGCGAAGCGCGCCGTCGCGTACGCGCTGCCCGCCATCGCGAGCGCCGTGCCGATGACAGGGACGACGACACCGATCACGAGCAGCGCGAGCACCGACACCACGTAGACCATCGCGCGCCGCAGCGCGTGCGCCATCCCGACGACCAGCTCGTACAGGAAGCCGAACACGTGAAACCGCGGCGCACGTCGGCCGGTCTCGCGCTCCTCGATCCTCTCCGACAGGATCTCGTTGAAGGGGGCGGCGATCACCGCCGCGACCGAGGCGAAGATCGTGATGCTGCCGATCGCCAGCACGATCGTCGCGACGATCTCGAGCACGTTATCGAGCCAGCCGCCGGGCACGAGCGCGGACACCGCAGCGATCGGCCCCGAGAGCACCGTCAGCAGCCACCCGATCGCCAGCACGAGCAACAGGACGGTAACCAGCGCAGGCGCCGCGACCCAGATCCACAGCCGCCGATGTGCGCCGAGGTAGCGCGCCCCGCGGAGCCCGTCGTTCACGCCGCGTGCGAGCTCACCGATCACCCTAGGTGCTTAGCACCTAATCGACCTGGTCGAGCCCATCCCCCTCGACGGCGCCGTCGCCGGCCATCTCCGCCGATGACGGAACATCATCCTTGCCCGCGGTCGGATCGTCGTCCCCCATGTCCCAACCTTCATCGAGCTCGTCCAGCGCGGGCGGTGCGATCGACGGCGACTTCGCACGCGCGGGAGGCGGAGGCAGCGGCGTGGTGACCACGGGCGGGATGTCCGCGGGCATGCCGATCGGCGGCTCGGGAGGGAGCCGCGCCGGCTGCGTGATCGCGTCGTGCGACGCGACCGGCACCGAGCTCGACACCGCGGCCGCGTCCTCGGGCGCGGTGATCGCCGAGGTCGCCGTGGCAGCGGCGTCGGGGACGATCGTGACCGGCGACGGCTCGGGCACGGCGGCCGGCGTCGCGGCGATCTCCGCGATCGCCACCGGCTCCGGCGACACCGGCGCCCGCACGGCCGGCACGCTGACCGGGCGCGTCTCGTCCGTGTAAACGCTCGCGTCCACCATCGGCGCACTGCGGTCACCACGGCGGCGGCGCTCGGGGCGCTCTGCCCGTGCAGTCGCGCCCGCGGCGTCGAGCACGCGGGACGCGGTCTCCTCGAAGCGCGCGACCTGCGCGCGATCCTCGTCGTCGAGGATCGGCCCGGCCTCGGCCCAGCTCGTGCGCAGCTCGTCGACGACCTCGATCGGATCCCGCCCCGAGAACCGCAGGTCGCCGAACGCGTTCTTCGACATCGCCGCCTTGAGCTGCGCGGCGACGTCGCCGCCCGTCTCGGCCTGCTGGGCCTGCCTGGGAAGTAGCTCCTCGAGCTTGCCGATCAGCTTCTCGCGCCTCGCCTTGAGCTGCGCGGGATCGAGCTCGGTGCCTTTCACCGCGTCGGGGTTCGCGGCGATCACGTGCGCGACCATCGCCGCGACCTTGGGCCCGAGCACGCCGAGCTCGCGCGCCTTGCCACGCACCGCGAGCGCGCGCGCGACCACGTCGTCGCCTCCGACGAGCACGTCGGCGATCTCTCCCTCGAGCTCCTCGACCTGCGCGCGGTGCTCGTTGGCCTCGGCGTCGCGAGCCGCATCACGCTTCGTGAACAGCGCATCGCACGCCGCGCGGAACGCCTTGTACACGGCGTCGGCGTCGCGCCGCGGGACGAACCCGATCTCCTTCCACTCGCGCTGCAGCTCCTTGATCTCGCCGATCGCCTTGCCCCACGTGCCCTCGCCCGCCTTGTCGGCGACCTGCTGCGCACGCGCGATCAGCGCCTGCTTCTTGGCGAGGTTCTCCTGCTCCTCGGCGGCACGCGCCTCGAGCAGCGGCTTGCGGCGCTCGAAGAACTTGTCGCAGGCGGCACGGAAGCGCTTCCACAGCTCGTCCCCCTGCTTGCGCGGCAGGTGGCCCGAGACCTTCCACTGCGCCTGCAGTCCTTTCAGCTTCTCGGCGGTCGCCGCGAAGTCCGTGGAGTCCGCGAGCGCCTCGGCCTCGACGATCAGCGCCTCCTTGACCTTGGTGACCTCGACGAACTTCTCGTTCTCGACCGCGCGCACGCCCTTCACGAGCTCGTAGACCTTGTCGCACTCGGCCTTGAACGTCTCCCACAGCTCCTTGCTGCGGCGCTGCGGCATCGGGCCGACCTCCTTCCACAGCGCCTGCAGGCCCTTGAGCCGCTGGCCGAGATCGGGCGTCGCGGGCCCGGCGGCCCACTCCTTGGCCGTCTTGATCAGCTCCTCGGCCTTCGCGACGTTCTGCCAGCGCAGCCAGTCCTCGGCCTCGCGCCGCTCGCTCGCCTTGATCACGAGCTTGCTGCGGACCGCCTGGTAGCGATCCGCGAGCTTGTCGCGCAGCTCGCCGGCGACCTTGCCGATGTCCTCGAACGCCTTCGCCGACTGCGAGAGCACGCGATCGACCGCCTTGCCGTCGGCCTTGGCGTCGGCGGCGAGCGTCTCCATCTCGCCGAGCAGCGCCTCGAGGGTCGCCGCGATCGCGGCGCCGCGCTCGGCGAGCTCCTTGTCCTTCGCCGCGCGCTCGGCCGCCCGCTGCGCCTTCTTGGCCTCGTCCTCGGCGCGCTGCCGCTCGCGCTCCTCGCGGCGCGCCGTCGCCTCGGCCTCGCGCTTCGGATCCGCTTCGGGAGTCCGGTCGATCTCCGCGGCATCCTCCTTCGCCTTCTTCTCGGCGGCGCGCGCCTCGGCCGCGCGCTGCTTCTCCGCCTCGGCCTCGCGCTCGATGGCACGCAGCTCCTCGGCGCTGCGCGCCTGGCTCTCGTGCAGCTCCTTGCGCTTCCAGAACCGGGCGACCGTCTTGGTGAACTTGTCGTCCTTGTCGTCCGGGCCGCCGAGCTTCGCCCACGCCTCCTCCGCGGCCTTCACCTTCTCGCTCGCGACGGCGAAGTCGAAGGTGTCGGCGACGGCCTCGACCTCGCGCAGCAGCTGGGCCTTCTCGGCGCGCCGGCGCTTGACCTCGTCGGGCACCCCCGGCCCCTTGCTCGCCTCGGCCTCGGCCGCCGTCATCTCGTTGACGATCTTGCGCGCCTTCTGGCGCACGGCCTTGTTCTTGGCCTTGTGCGCGATGTTCTCGAGACGGTCGACGTCGTCGAGCCGCTCGACAGCCGCGAGCCCGACTTCCTTCTGCGTCGTATCGATCGCGAGGGCACGCAGCACGTCGCCGTCGTCGATGCGCGCGACCGCCTCCAGCTTGAGCTCCTGCGCGGCGTCGGTCTTCGTCAGGTCGGCCAGCGCGCGCGGATCGCGGATCTCGCCGAACGCGCGCTTGCGGATCTGCACGTTCTGCCCCTTCACGATCACGTCGACGAGCGCGCGCTGCTCACCGAGCTTGATGATGCCCTGCAGCGCCGGCGTCGCGACCTCGAGATCCGGACTGCACGCGCGCGTGGTCCATAGCTCGGCCGCGCGCTCGTTGATCAGCTCGCGCAGGCTTCGCTCGGTCTCCTTGTCGGCGAGCGAGGTCAGGACCTCGGCGGTGTCGATCTTCTGGATCGCGAGACGGCGCACGCCGATGTCACGATCCGTTCGAGCGATTTGTTCGATGATGGCAGCATCGTCCGCGCCGAGCGCCTTGACGGCTTCGGTGCGTACGCGGACGTCGCTGTGGCGGTACTTGGGGCGAAAGAAGTCAGCAATCCCCATGGGAGGTGGGCGAATCTATGTGGCCCGCCGCTCCCGCGCAAGCGGCCAGCTCGACCCAGGTTTTCACGGATAGCGCCCCGGCCCTGAGGGTCAGCGCGGGCGGAAGGGCGACGGACCCAGGAGGTCGCATCCACGGTATCGAGGCCCTCACGTGGCTCGTCGACGTGGGGCGCGCGCCGAGTGGAGCACCGCGGCCCGCACGCGCGGTAGCATGCGCGCAGCATGAAGGTCCTCGTCCTCAACGTCGGGTCGACGTCGGTCAAGTACAACGTCTACGAGATGGACACCGAGGCGCGGCTCGCCACCGGCGTCATCGAGCGCGTGGGCACGGCGATCGCGCTGCCCGACGCGCTGCGCACGATCCTCGCGTCGGTGCCGGGCCCGCTCGCCGCGGTCGGGCACCGCGTGGTGCACGGCGGCGAGCGGCTGATCGTGCCTGCGCCGATCGATGACAAGGTCGAGGCGATCATCGAGGAGTGCGCGGTGTACGCACCTCTTCACAACCCGCCCGCGCTCGCCGGCATCCGCGCCGCGCGCGAGGTGTTCCCCGCCGTGCCACACGTGGCGGTGTTCGACACCGCCTTCCACGCGCAGCTGCCGCCGCACGCGTACACGTACGCCGTGCCGCACGAGCTCTATCTGAACGCGGGCGTACGGCGATACGGCTTCCACGGACCGAGCCACCAGTTCATGGCGCACGCGGCGGCGGAGCACCTGCGCACGGACCCGTCGCGGCTCAAGCTGATCACGTGTCACCTCGGCGGCGGCGCGAGCGTCTCCGCGATCGACGGCGGCGTCTCCGTCGAGACCTCGATGGGCATGACGCCGCTCGAAGGGCTGGTGATGGGCACGCGGTGCGGCGATCTCGATCCGGCGATCCCGCTGCAGCTGGCGCGCGGTGGCATGTCCTTCGATCGCATCGAGACGCTGCTCAACCGCGAGTCCGGACTCGCCGGGCTGTCGGGCATCGGAGCCGACTTCCGTGACATCCAGCGCGCGGCGGCCGGCGGCGACGCGCGCGCGCGCCTCGCGATCGACGTGTTCGTGCACCGCATCCGCAAGTACGTGGGGGCGTACGCCGCGGTGATGGGCGGCGCCGACGCGATCGTGTTCACCGGCGGTATCGGCGAGAACGCCGCGGCGATCCGCAGCCGGGTGTGCGAGAGCCTGGTCTACATGGGGGTCGTCCTCGACGAGGACGTCAACGACACCGCGCGCGCGGCCGAGCAAGGCGGCATCGTCGAGATCACGCAAGGACGATCGCCGACCAAGGTCCTCGTCGTACGCACCGACGAGGAGCGCATGATCGCGCGCGAGGTGATGCGCTCGGTGAGCGGGCCGGCGAGCGCGATCAAGAGCGTGTTCGCGAAGGCGATCCCGGTCGGGGTCAGCGTGCGTCACGTGCACCTGAGCCGCGAAGATGCCGACGCGCTGTTCGGGGCCGGCTACGAGCTGACGAAGAAGCGCGACGTCACGCAGCCGGGTCAATACGTGACGCGCGAGACCGTCGATCTCGTCGGCCCCAAGGGCGAGCTCCGCGGGGTCGCGATCATCGCGCCGCTGCGCAAGCAGACCCAGATCGAGGTCGCCAGGACCGACGCCTTCGCGCTCGGCGTGTCGCCGCCGCTGCGCGAGAGCGGCAAGCTCGAGGGCACACCGGGGATCACGCTCCGCGGCCCCAAGGGCACGGTCACGACGACGAGCGGCGTGATCCTCGCGCACCGCCACGTCCACATGAACCCGGCGCAGGCGAAGACCTACGGCGTCGCGGACAAAGATCTGATCAAGATCCGCGTCGACGGCGATCGCGAGATGACGATGGGGGACGTGATCGTGCGCGTGCACCCCGAGTACGAGCTCGACCTGCACATCGACACCGACGAGGCCAACTCGGCCGGGCTCGGGAACGACAGTGTGGTCGCGTTCGACGGCCTCCAGGCACGCTGAGCGTGTCACCCCGGCCACGCCGCACGCTAAGCCCGCGAGATTGCACCCGAAGCAAGGCGGCGTGCACCTTGCAAAATTGCTCGGCATGTCGAGCACGCTGCGCCCCGAGGTCACCTCTCCGCCGCCCGGCTACGCGGGTCACCTGATCGCCGGCTCGGTCGCCGGGATCGTCGGCTTCGCGCTGGTGGTCGCAGGCGGTGCCGCGCGGGCGCCGTCGCCCGCGGTCTCGATCTCGATCGACGAACCCGCCGTGCGAGTCGAGATCGGGACGGAGCGGGCGGTGGCGACCGAGACCGAGCCGCCGAGCGCCGTCGCCCGCGTCGCGATGATGTTCGAGGTCGACGGGGTCGGCTACATGAAGCTCGCCGACCTGGACGCGCCGCCCCGCCATGGACCGGTCTCGCTGGTCGCGACCGATGACGTCACCGCGGCGATCGCCCCCGTCGCTGCGTCCGACGTGGCGCGCGCGCACCGCGCGTGGCGCGGCAAGACCGTGCTCGTCGACGGCGTGTGCCGCGCGACGGTGGGCGACCTCGCCGTCATCGCGCGCCTCGTCGGCTCGCCCGACTACGCCGGCGGCGCCGGCGACACGTGGACCGCGGCCGGCGTGATGGACGCGGGCGACCGCGTGCTCGCCGCGCGCCTCGAGGGCTGCGCGCCAAACGGGCGCTTCGTCCGTGATGCCGCGCTCTCCTCGGTCGTGCGCCCCGAGGCGATCACCGACCTCGAGCTGGCGCGCGCCGGAGAGCGCGCGATGATCGCGTCGGCGGAGAGCGCCGCCGCCCAGACCGAGTGGCTCGCGAATCCGCCCGACGACAAGCGCGAGCACTGGACGCGCGCAGAGGGCACGCGCATCGAAACGCGCGTCGTGCGGCACCCGGTGACAGGTGTCACGTGGGTCTCGGTGCAGGCGCAGTTCGAGGGCGGCTGCGGGCTGCCGTCGCTCAACGTGTGGAAGCTGTATCGCGCCGGCGCCGACCGCGCGCTGACCCCGGTGCCGACCCAGCTCGACGAGCACGCCACGGCGATCGAGGAGCTCGTCGACCTCGACGGCGACGGCGAGCTGGAGGTCATCACGTCGGCGTGGCTCGGCCTCGGCCGCAACGTGAACCGCGCGTCGGGCGAGTCGCTCGCGCGCGATCACTGGCAGTTCTTCGGTTGTGCCTGCTGAGGAGCTGGGGTGATCAAGCCTCGCGCGAGCAGCGCGCCGCCGAGCGCGCAGAAGTACAGGTAGCCGCGCTCCTCGCCGAAGCGTTCGATCATGCGCTCGAGCGGCCGGGGCGCGAGCCGCGTGAGGACGTGCAGACCGCGCGCGGCCCCGACGTCGCCCGCCGGGAACGTGTCGAGACGGCGGAGCCCGCGCAGGAGCACCACGCTCGCGGTCCACGGGCCGATGCCGGGCAGCTCGCTCAGGCGGTGGATCGCGTCGGCGGTGCGCGTGCGAGCGAGCGCTGCCTCCGTCAGCTCACCGCCCTCGATCGCGCGCGCGACCCTGTGCAACGTTTCGGCTTTCCTGCGGCTCATGCCGCACTCGGCGATCGCATCGAGGCGTGCGCTCGCGATGACGTGCGCGGTGGGGAACGCGCGATAGCGCCGGCCCTCGTGGTCGAGTGACTCGCCGAAGCGATCGACGAGCCGGCGCATGATCGCCACGCCGGCGTCGAGGCTCACTTGCTGGAACGGCACGATGCTCGCGAACGCCTCGAACAGCGCGGCGAACCGCGGCGGGCGCATGCCGCGCAGGCCGGCGGCGATCGTCGCGAGCCGAGGCTCCGCCGCGAGTCGCCGCTGGAGCGGTTCGGGATCGACGTCGAGTCCGAGGACGTCGCGGACCGTGCGGCGGAGCGCGGCTCTGGTCGCCGGGGAGGACGCGCCGTGGACCAAGCGCGCGCGGAGCCGGGGCGCATCGATCGAGCCCAGGTTGGTGACCTCGACGAGCACGAGACCGCCGGCGGTCGCGATGACGCGCCGGTAACATCCTCCCTCGAGGACATCGACCGGGTTGGTCGGACGTCGCTGCAGCACGCGCACGGTCGCCTCGAGGTGAAACGGTGCGCGCGTGTCGAGCCGGAGCCCGGCGGCTTCCGTCATTGGCGGATGCGCGCCGCTCCCAGCTCGACGAGCGCGCTCACGATGTCGACGAGCTTGTAGTCACTCGGCGTGAACACGCGCTTGATGCCGGCGCGCTGCAGCTCCGCGTGGTCGGCCTTGGGCACGGTGCCCCCGACGACGACGGGCACGTCGCTCGCGCCGCGCGCCGCCAGCTCGCCGAGCACGGCCTTCGCGAGCTCGACGTGCGAGCCGGAGAGCACGGAGAGGCCGATCAGATCGACGTCCTCTTGCACGGCGGTCTGCGCGATCGCGGCGGGCTCGAGCCGGATGCCGGCGTAGATGACCTCGAACCCGGCGTCGCGCGCGGCGACGGCGATCACCTCGGCGCCGTTGGAGTGACCGTCGAGACCGGGCTTGCCGACGAGCAGCTTGGGGCGGCGCGGCAGGGCCGCGACCCGCGCGCGGACCGCATCCCACCCGTCGGCGCCGCTGCCCGCCACCGAGGCGCCCGAGATCCCGGTCTGTGCGCGGTACTCGCCCCACACGCCGCGCAGCGCGCCGGCCCACTCGCCCGTGGTGACGCGCGCGAGCGCGCACGCGATCGAGGCCTCCATGATCGGCTCGCCCGCGCGGGCGGTGGCCTCGAGCGCGGCGAGGGCGGTGCGCACCTTCGCGGGGTCGCGGGTCGCGCGCACGCGCGCGAGCGACGCGCGTGCCTCGTCGACGGCGTGCGGAGCCGCGCGGAACACGCCCCCATCCCCACCGGCGGTCAGCGGCGACGGCAGCGCATCCGTCCACTTGTTCACGCCGACGACGATCTGCTCGCCGCGTTCGATCCTCGCCATGCGCACCGCCATCGAGCGCACGAGCTCCTTCTTGCAGTAGCCGGTCTCGATCGCCCCCTGGATGCCACCGACGTCGGCGATCCTCGCGAGCTCCGCGCGCGCGGCGGTGCACAGCGCTTCGACCTTCGCCGCGATCACCGGGCTGCCCGCGAACAGGTCGCCGTACTCGAGGAGATCGGTCTCGTACGCGAGGATCTGCTGCAGCCGCAGCGACCACTGCTGGTCCCACGGCCGCGGCAAGCTCAACGCCTCGTTCCACGTCGGCAGCTGCAGTGCGCGGCACCGCGCGTCCTTCGACAGCGTGACGCCGAGCGCCTCGATCAGGATCCGCCACGCGTTGTTCTCGGGTTGCTGCTCGGTGAGCCCGAGCGAGTTGACCTGCACGCCGTAGCGGAACTGGCGCAGCTTGGGATCGGTGACCCCGTAGCGCTCCCGGCACAGCTCGTCCCACAGCGCGCCGAACGCGCGCATCTTGCACAGCTCCTCGACGAACCGCATGCCGGCGTTGACGAAGAACGACACGCGGCCCACGCACTGGGCGAACGCGGCCGCATCGACGCGGCCGCGCGCGCGCACGCGATCGAGGACGCCGATCGCGTCCGCGAGGGCGAACGCGAGCTCTTGCACCGGCGTCGCCCCCGCCTCCTGCAGGTGATAGCTGCACACGTTCGATGGATTCCACTGCGGCATCTTCGCGACGCAGTACTCGTAGGTCTCCGCGATCAGATCGAGCGATGGCTCCGGCGGGAAGTTGTACGTCCCGCGCGCGAGGTACTCCTTCACGATGTCGTTCTGGACGGTGCCGCGCAGGCCTGCCTCGTCGACGCCGCGCTCGCGCGCCAGCGCGACGTACAGCGCGAGCAGCCACATCGCGGTGCCGTTGATCGTCATCGACGTGTTCATCCGCTCGATCGGAATGTCCTCGAACAGCGCGTGCATGTCGTCGAGGGACGCGATCGGCACGCCCACCTTGCCGACCTCGGGAACGGCGAGCGGATGATCTGCGTCGTAGCCGCACTGGGTGGGCAGATCGAACGCGATCGAGAGGCCGGTTTGTCCGGCGGCGAGGTTCTGCCGGAACAGCTCGTTCGAGGCACGCGCGCTCGAGTGCCCCGCGTAGGTCCGGAAGATCCAGGGTTGGTCGCGGCGCTCGGACATCAATGAACGCTACTGGCCCCGATCCGGAGCGTCCAGCTGGCGGGCATACATGATGCGCCCCTCCATCGTGAAGTAGAGCTCGCTGCAGTCGCCGTTGATCCACGGCTCCGTGACCTCCACATCGTCACCCACGCCGACGATCTGCAGCCGCTCGCCGGGACTGTAGCTCGTGTTGTCCACGTTGCGTGCGCTCGCGTACAGGTGCGAGACCGGATCGTCGCCGACGGTCGCCGCGTAGACGAACCGTTCGGCGTCCTCGGTGAGGAGCCCCAGGCTCGGCGTGATGGCGGGCGAGTGCGCCGGGAACGTCTCGAGCGCCGAGGTGATGCCCCACGCCTCGTTGTCGGCGGTCTTGCGGCGGATCTCGAGCTTGCGGTCTCCTTCGGTCGAGATCCGCGTCAGCACGAGCAGGCGCTGGATCGCACCGTTGCGCTCGAGCTCGATCGCGTTGCCCGCGATCTTGATGTCGAACGTGTCGAAGTCGATCGTCTGGACGACGGGGTTCCACACAAACCCCATCGCGACCTCCACGAGCGTGTACTCGGTGATCAGCGTACCTGCCTGGTCCCACGCGAACAGCCCGACACCGCTCGCCTGCAGGCGCGCACCGCCGCGCGTCTCGAGGCCCATGTTGCGCGTCTCGTCGAAGACCCACACGCCGCCTTCCAGGCGCAGCGCGAGCGGCCCCGTCGTTCCCTGGTAGTCGGCGTTCACCATCGCCAGCTGTCCCGCGGCATCGATCGAGAGCTCATGCGGGTTCTCGACGAGCTCGCTGAAC
This sequence comes from Kofleriaceae bacterium, assembly GCA_035539815.1. GTDB lineage: Bacteria > Myxococcota_A > Polyangia > Haliangiales > Haliangiaceae > JABFXX01. The sequence continues at coordinate 18,047 of DATLHR010000558.1, read as the reverse complement.
GCCACCTCCTCCGGCGCCGCATACGGACCGCACACGGCGGGCCCCCCCTCCGGGTCCACCCCGAACACCAGATGGCAGCCCGAGAGGAGCGTCAGGAGGACAGCGGGCCGCAGCACGGATCTAGCGTCGCACAGCAGCTACACATCAGGTAGCCTCCACGCCATGCGCTCGATCCTCTTCTGCACCGTGCTCGCCGTCGCTGTCACCACCGGTTGCGCCAAGAAGAACACGGACGCCGCCGGCGCTGCGGAGCGCGCGGTCGCGGCCGTCTCGATCGACCAGCTCGAGGCTCAGCTCGCGACCGACGCGTGCGTCCCCGTCGATGCCAACGGCCAGCAGACGCGCAAGAAGCTCGGCGTCATCCCGGGCGCGGTCCTGCTGACGGACTCGGAGACGTTCTCGGCGAGCGAGCTGCCCGCCGACAAGGCGAAGGCGCTGGTGTTCTATTGCTCGAACACCAGCTGCGGGGCTTCGGAGGAAGCGGCGCGCAAGGCGATCGCGGCCGGCTTCACCAACGTGAAGGTGCTGCCCGACGGGATCGCAGGCTGGGTCAAGGCCGGCAAGAAGGTCCAGACCATCTGACCGCGTGAGTACGCGACCACACTGTGGTGCTCGCCAGGGCCACCCGCGTGTTACTCGCGTCGTTGCCTGCCAGATAATCACGCGAGCGTCGCGCGCAGGCCGTCGACGAGCGACGTCGCGGCGACCACGCCGAGCCGGTCGCGCAGCCGATCGACGCGCGCGCGCGACCGCAGGATCTCGCCGGCGCGCGCGGGGGCGTGATCGATCGGAGACCGGCCGCCGCACAGCTCGACGATCGCACGCGCGAGCTCGGCGACGGTGATCTCGCCACCGGTGCCGACGTTCGCGACGACGCCGCTGTTGCCGTCGCCGAGCGCGGCGAGGATCGCGCGCACCACGTCGCCGACGTAGACGAAGTCACGCGTCTGCTGGCCGTCGCCGAAGATCGTGAGTGGGCGCCCCGCCTTCGCGCGATCGCTGAAGATCGAGATCACGCCCGAGTACGGGCTCGACGGATCCTGGCGCGGGCCGTACACGTTGAAGAACCGCAGCGCCGTCGACGGCACGCCGTGCACCGTCGCGTAGTAGGCGAGCGCGTGCTCGGAGGCGAGCTTGTGGATCCCGTACGGCGACACCGGGCGCGTCGGCGTGGTCTCGTCGACGGGCATCTCGGAGACGTCGCCATAGACCGCGGCCGACGACGCGAGCACCACCTTGCGCACGCCCTGGGCGCGCGCGAATTCGCAGACGCGCAGCGTGCCGCCGTAGTTGACGCGCATGTCGAACACAGGATTCTCGACGGAGCGCACCACCGAGACCTGCGCCGCGAGGTGCACGATGCGCTCGACGGGACCGAACGGCGCGAGCACTCCCGCGAGATCCTCGGCGACGTCGTGCTCGACGATCGAGAGACGATCGTTGCCTTCGTGCTGCGCGAGGTTCATGCGCTTGCCGCTGCTGAAGTCGTCGAGCACGACGACGCGATGCCCTCCCGCGAGCAGCGCGTCGACGACATGCGAGCCGATGAAGCCAGCGCCACCGGTGACGACCACGAGCGAGGAGTGCTGCATCGCGCGCAGTCTACCGCCTGGGTGCTACGGTCGCTTGTGAGGAAACCATGAGACGCATCCGCGCGATCCAGATCGACAAGACCGGCGGCCCCGAGGTCATGCAGCTCGTCGAGCTGCCGATCGGTGAGCCCGGGCCGGGCGAAGTGCGAATCCGCCACGAAGCGTGCGGAGTCAACTTCATCGACACGTACCAGCGCAGCGGCCTCTATGCCGTGTCGCTGCCCGCGGTGATGGGCAACGAAGGCGCGGGCGTCGTCGAGGCCGTGGGCGATGGCGTCACGCACGTGATGGTGGGCGACCGCGTCGCGTACTCGGCGCGCACGCCGGGCAGCTATGCGGACGCGCGCATCGTGCCGGCGCTCCCCGTGGTCAGGTTACCCGACGCGATCGGCACGGACACCGCGGCGGCGATGATGCTCAAGGGGCTCACCGTGCAGTATCTGCTGCGGCGCACGCGCCACCAGCTCGAGCCAGGGGACTACCTCGTGTGGCACGCAGCCGCGGGCGGCGTTGGCCTGATCGCGTGCCAGTGGGCGAAGGCGCTCGGCTTTCGCGTGATCGGCACGGCCGGCAGTGACGAGAAGTGCGAGCTCGCGCGGCAGCACGGCGCCGAGCACGCGATCAACTACCGCACCGACGACGTGGTCGCGCGCGTCCGCGAGATCACGGGCGGCCAGGGCGTCAAGGCGGTGTTCGATTCGGTCGGCAAGGACACCTGGGAGCGCTCGCTGGACTGCCTTCAGCCGTTCGGCTTGATGGTCAGCTTCGGCAACGCCTCCGGTGCGGTGCCGCCGTTCGCCGTCACGCAGCTCGCCGGCAAGGGTTCGCTGTACGTCCACCGGCCGACGCTGAACGCCCACACCACGACGATCGCGAACGTGCGCGCGATGTCGGACGATCTGTTCGAGGTCGTCACGTCGGGCAAGGTCCGCATTCCGGTCGAGCGGCGCTACCCGCTCGCCGAGGCCGCGCAGGCGCATCGCGACCTCGAGGCCCGCGTGACCACCGGGGCGAGCATCCTGGTGCCGTAGCACCCTGTACCCGAGTCTTCATGGTGCGCGGGGCGCGGCTTGATCCAGTGTGGGATCGTGGTGAGACGCCTCCGGGACCGGCAGTGCGGCAGCGCGATGCTGGTGACGCTGATCCTGGTCGCGGCGCTGCTCGGCGGCGGCGCCGTGCTGGTCTCGATGCAGGTAAGCTCGACGCGCGGCGCCGCGATCACGCGCTCCAAGATGTCGTCGGTCCACTGCGCCGAGGCCGGCGTGGTCACGGCGCGCGCCACCGTCGCCGCGAGCTACGCCGAGTGGAACGCGGCGCTCGCCGCCGGGACGGAGCCGAGCTGGCTCGCCGCGCTCGACCACGATCTCGACGATGACGGCGTCGCCGACTTCGCGATCACGCTGCGCGACAACGATGACGAGGCGACCAACGACCTGACGCGCGACAACGATCTCTCGGTCTACATCGTGTCGCGCTGCACCAAGTTCTCGGAGACCCCGAGCGAGGTGCTCGAGCTCGTTCGCTTCAACGGCGGCGGCAACTGCTATCAGGCGCAGCTCGGCGGCTGCGGAGGCAACGCGAATGCGAACTGAGCTCCTCGTCGTGGCATCGCTCGCGGCGCTCGTGCCGGGCTCGGCCGAGGCCGACTCGTGCGTGCCCGGCTTCGACTACGCGATCTTCGCGAAGGACGCGCTCCACATCCAGGGCAACGCCACCACGGATAGCTGGAGCTCGGCGCTCGGCACCTACGCGTCGACCAAGACGTGCGGCGACGCCGACATCGGATCGAACTCGGCCTCCGGCGGCGCCGTCTACATCCAGGGCGCCTCGTCGCAGGTCTGCGGCGACGCGTTCTCGGGTGCGGGCAGCACGCCGACCAGCGTGATCACCGGCAACGGCACGATCACCGGCAGCAAGTCGTCGCTGGCGAACAACCTCGCGCTGCCCGCGGTCACGCTGCCGTCGCTGGCCAACGCGTCGCCGTTGGAGCGCGCGTTCCAGAACACCAACGCGACACTCGCGCCGAACCTCACGTACGGCGCCGTGTCGTGCAAGAACGGCAGCCTCACGCTGAGCGCCGGCAAGTACCTCGTCACGTCGATGACGCTGACCGCCAACTGCGAGCTGCAGGTCACGTCCGGGCCGATCGAGGTCTACTTCACCGGGACGCTCGATCTCTCGGCCGGTACCGTCGTCAACGCCACCCAGGTGCCGGGGAACCTCGTGTTCTACGGCAGCAGCTCGGCCACCACGGTGCGGCTGCAAGGCGGTGTCGACTCGAACGTCGCGATCTACGCGCCGAGCGCCACGTGCGAGCTGAAGGGCAACGCCGACCTCTACGGCGCGATCGTGTGCGACGACGTGGAGGTCCAGGGCAACGCCCACGTCCACTACGACACGTCGCTCGGCAACCTCGCCGGCGGCGGCTTCACGTGCCCGGTCGCCGAGACGTCGCGCGCGACGCCGATCGTCACCACGGTCGACGGTGGGCCTGCGGTGGTCCAGGGCTCGTTCGAGCGGCCGACCGGCACGCCGAAGACGATCGCGTCCACCGCCGACGTCGCGACGTTCGCGTTCCCGTACATCAAGGGCCACATGCGTGCGCGCAGCACGTCGCAGATCGCGACCACGGCGTCCGCGTTCTCCGCGGGCACCGCGATCTTCGATGCCGGCGCGGCGGGCAAGATCCCGCCGGTCAGCAACGGAGGCTGCACCTCCTTCCACGGCGCGTGCCGCAACGTGTTCACGGTGACCCAGACGCCGGACTCCGACGGCGTGTCGTTCCACCCGCCGCGCGTGCAGCTCGACGACACCAATGCGAGCGCGATCGGCGCGCTGATCGCACCGGCGAACGTGGTGTCCGGCATCACCGCGACGCACTGGCAGACGATCGTGCGCACCGTGCTCGCCGGCAGCCTCGGCGGCGTGGATCGCTCGACGGTCGCGGTGATCGGCCCGAGCGCCCTCGCCAGTGCGAGCACGCGGCCGACCGTCGCGTACTTCGGCGCCACCGACGGCATGCTGCACGCGGTGTGCGCGAGCACCGGCGGCTCGACGCCGAGCGACAGCAGCGTGTGCCCGAGCCTGGGCACCGAGCTGTGGGCGTTCCTGCCGCGCGTGCAACTGCCGCTGGTCCGCCGCAACACCACGCGCCTCGACGGCTCGGTGCGCGTCGTCGACGCGTTCGGTGACTTCGTCAACAACCCGGCGACCGGCACCAAGCGGTTCCGCACGATCCTCACCTTCCAGACCGGTTACGAGGACCGGACGCTCGGCGCGGCCGCGGCGGTCTACGCGCTGGACGTCACCGACCCCGCGAACCCGGCGGTGCTGTGGGAGTACACCAGGCCGGCGTCGCCGGGCACGTTCGAGCTCGGCGTCGGGCTGTCGCTCGCCGCGGGCCCGACGCTCGTCGACAACAGGGCCGTCAACCTCGTCGTCGCGCAGACCAACAACGGTGGCACGAGCGGGCCCGGAGTCGTGGCCACGGCGCTGTCGCTCGAGACCGGCGCGCGCGTGTGGCAGTTCGGCTTCGCGTATCCCTCGCCGCCGCGCGGCGATGCGAGCGCACTACCGCTGCCGACCAACGGCGTCCCGGGCGGCGCCGTCGGCGTCGATCTCGCGAAGCAGGGGTTCACCACGGACTTCGTGATGGGGGACCTCTACGGCAACCTGTGGCGCCTCACGGCGGCGACGGGCGCGAGCCAGACCGGCACGAGCACGCCGCTGTTCAGCTACACGACCAACAAGCACCCGATCGGCATGGTGCCTGCGATCTACTCGGACGGCAGCAACCTGTACGCCGCGTTCGCCTCGGGCGGCTACACCGACCCGGTCGCCGCAGGATGGGCGTCGGGAACGCAGTCGATGATCGGCGTGCGCATCGACGCCGCGGGGCCGTATCCGCTCACGGAGGCGACGACGGCGCGGCTCGCGTTCAAGCGCGACCTCGGCACCAACGAGAAGGCCTACGCACAGCTGCTCGTCGTCGGTGACCAGCTGTTCCTGACGACCGACACGAGCGACGTCAACGCCTCGAGCTTCGGCGCGTCCGGCAACACGGGTCACGTGGTCGCGTTCGACTTGCGGACGGCGGCGTCGACGAGCGTGGTCGTGCGCGGCGGCGCCAGCTCGCTCGCCCAGCACGGGACGCAGCTGTTCAGCTCGTCGAGTGATCGCCAGCAGCGCCTCGCGAGCGATGCCCTGTCCGCCACCGGCAGCACCGTGGATACGCAGGTGGTGGCGAAGCTCGTCCGGATGTTGTGGCTACGTACGCAGTAGCAAGCGGTAGCCCGCGCCGTAGCGCGACTCGATGAGGTCCGCGATGCCTGCCTTGTACAGCACGCGGCGCAGCCGTCGCACGAGCTGGCGCACGTGGTCCTCGCTCGGATCCGCCGAGTCGAGAGACAGCGTCGACATCAGCTCGCTCGCCTGCACGAAGCCTCCCTTTTCGTCGGCGAGCGCACGCCGGTACAGCAGCGCGATGAACTCGAGCTGCGGCAGGGTGAGCTGGACCTGGCGCCCTCCGATCACGGCGACCCCACCGCCGCCGCCGGTCGGCTCGCGCAGCTCGATGCTCAGGCTCTCGCGCTGCCCGGGGCCGCGCGGCAGCTCCTCGCGCACGGTCAGCCCGCTCGGCGTGCGCGGATCGAGCTCGAGCAACGCACCCGCACTGACGAGGAAGAACAGCGAGACGGCGCCGAACCTGACGCGCTCACCGTCGCGCAGCGGCGTCTCGCTGGTGAGCGCGCGGCCCTCCACGTAGGTGCCGTTCGAGGAGCCGAGATCGGACAGCATCCAGTGCTCGCCGCGCATCTCCAGCGACGCATGCCGCCGCGAGATCGTGCTGTCGAGGATCACGAGGCCGTCGGCCTCCGGCTCGCGGCCGATCAGCGTGCGGCGCTGGACGTGATGCACGCGTCCCCAGAAGTCGACGAACAGCGCGGGGCTCGAGCCACCGCCGCGCATCCTGACCTGCTCGGGGGTGATCTTGATGTTCGGTCGAAGCTCTTCTCGGCAGTCCGCGCATGCGACACCGACGAGCTCTCGCTGCTGGTGACACACCAAGCAGCTGGTCACGGCACTCACGGGGGGACTTTCCGTCGGTTCGTCGGCGAATGCGAGCACCCGGGTACGCCCGCTACCCCAGGTTTCACGATCGCCCCCCCTAGTTTTACCCGTCCCGCCGCGCGCTAATCCCGGCCGAACGCGATGCGGCCGAGCTGGCCGAGCAGGACGTCGAGCGCCACGCGGTTGTCGCCACCCTCGGGGACGATCAGATCCGCCCAGCGCTTGCTCGGCTCGACGTACTCGAGGTGCATCGGCCGCACCGTCGCGTAGTACTGGTCGCGCACCGACGCGAACGTGCGGCCGCGGTGCTCGAGGTCGCGGCGGATGCGGCGCATGAGGCGGATGTCCGCATCCGTGTCGACGAAGATCTTCACATCCATCTGCTCGCGAAGCGCGGCCTCGGTGAACACGAGGATGCCCTCGACGATGATCACGCGCGCGGGTTCGACGCGCCGGGTCTCCTTGCTGCGCGCGTGGTTCGCGTAGTCGTAGATCGGGACGTCGACGGCGTGACCCGCTCGCAGCGCGCGCAGGTGCTCCGCGAGGAGCGTGCTCTCGAGCGATGCGGGATGGTCGTAGTTGATGTGCGCGCGCTCGGCCGGCGTGAGGTGCGATTGATCGCGGTAGTACGCGTCGTGCTCGAGGGTCACGCAACGCCCGGGCATCGAGGCGGCCAGCTTGTGCGCGACGGTGGTCTTGCCGGAGCCGGTACCTCCGGCGATCCCTACGACGAGAGACATCGGCGGCATCCTACTTCAGGGATGACACGACCATACTCACCATCAGCCACGACAGCGTGCCCGAGATCTTGACCGTGCTGCCGGTGCGCGTGACGACGAGCTTGCCGCTCGCGTCGGTGGCGCCCGTGAACAACGTGTTCAGAGGTTCGCGCAGGTCCGCCTCGAGGAGCTCGGCCTGCTCCGCATCCTTGACGTCGAAGGCGAGCTCGAGCGCGAGGCCCGGCTTCGCCGACCGCACCCAGCCCCACGCGTCACTGCCGTCGGGGATCTTGCCACTCGGCCACGCGAGGTTGTTCGTGCCGTCGACGACGAACGTGAAGGCGCGATCCACCGGCAGCTTCGCGATCTGCGCGCGCGTCCCGGCGGGGAGCCCCTGCGGCTTCTCGGCGAACGTGCGGATCGTGTCGCGCTCGACGTCGTCACGGACGCTCACCAGCACCGTGTGATCGTCGAGGAACTTGTGGAGCTCGTGCCCGCCCGCGACCTCGAAGCAATGGTCGACATCGCGGCGCGCGAACCGACCGCCGATGATCAGGGTGCCTTCGAACGCCGCGTCGAAGCCAGGGCTGCCGAGCGCCGCCCAGTCGGCGTCGGCCATCATCTCCGCGACGCACGGAGGGACGAGGTCGGCGAACAGGGTGGCCTGCGGAGCGGCGCGCAACTTCTCGAACAGCTGCTCGAACTTCTCGATGCTGCGCACGTGGCTGACGGTCGCACCGAGGATGACCGTGGTGTCCGCGGGCAGGTACGCGAGCGCCTTGTTCAGCTCGGCCTGCGCCTTCGCCACCGGCATCGGCGGCCCGGCGACCGGGATCGGCGGCGCCTGCTTGCGGGTCGGGCCCGACGGCACCGCCCATGGATCGTTCGCGACGGTCGCCGGCGTGGGCGCGGGGGCCGCCGCGGAGACGGTCGATGCAGTGATGGCAGGGGCCGGTGCGGCCGGCGGCGCGGGCTTCTCGTCACCGGCGAGCCGCCACGCGAGTGCGCCGACGGCGACGCCCACGACGGCGAGACCGCCCGCGATCATCGGCGCCCGCGCGCGCAACGAGCGGCGCGCTGGCGTGGTGGGCTGCGGCGCGAGCTGCGTCGGCATCCACGCGAGCGGCGTCTTTCCGCGATCGGTCGTGCTCTGGCGCTCGGCGAACCACGGCTTCGTGTCGGCGGTCTCCGTCGGGCGCACCACGTCGCGCACGACCTCCGCCGATACATCGCCGGTCGCAGGGCGCATGCGCGCGGTCTCCGCGGCGGTGGTGGGCGCACTCCCCCCCGCGGCGGCGCCGACCGCATCGCGCAGCGCGATCGCCGACGTGGGGCGATTCTGCGCGCGCGTCGACAGCGCGCGGCGAAGCTCGACGTCGAGCTCCGCGGGCACGTCGACGAGCTCGACGAGCGGCCGCGGTGACAGGCGCGCTTCGGGGTCACCGAGGTCGTCCCACGGCAGACGCCCCGCGAGCATCGCGTAGAGGATCACCGCCAGCTCGTAGATGTCGGTCGCGATGCCGGCGGGCTGACCGAAGAACCGCTCGGGCGCCATGTACGCGGGCGTCCCGCGCACGCCGCCGTCCATGGTGGTCGTCGAGGCCGGCGCGGCGAGCTCCTTGGCGATCCCGAAATCGAGGAGCACGGCGCTCGCGCCACCGACGATGAACACGTTCTCGGGCTTGAGATCGCGGTGGACGAGGCCCTGCTCGTGCAGCGTGGCGACCGCGGAGCACAGCTCGGCGAACAGCTCGAGCGCCTTGCCGAGCGGCAAGGCACCACGCCCGAGCACCTGCGCGAGGGTCTCGCCCTCGAGGCGCTCCATGGCGAGGTACGGGCGCCCATCGGGAAGCTCGCCGACCGCGAGGACCTTGACCACCGCTGGATGCGTGATGGTCTGCAGCCGCTTCGACTCGCTCAGGAACTGCGACCGCACGCGGTCCGTGCCGGCGAGCGTCTCGTGCATCACCTTGAGCGCGACGCGGCGCGGGCCCCAGGTCGCGTCGTAGACGACCCCGCTGCCACCTTCACCTAGGACAGCTTCGATGCGGAAGGCACCGAGCGAGCGGGGAAGAGACGCGGGGTCCATGGCGCGCGGCGAGAGGACCCTCACCATAGCGCGGCTGATTACGGCCTGACCATTGCTACTTCTTGGGAACGAGCCTCGTCGAGGAGTTGACCATGATCAGACTTGGCATCGCAGAAGACCATACGATCGTCCGCTGGGCGCTACGCGAGGCGCTCGGCAAGGCCGAGGACATCGAGGTCGTCGGGGAGGCGGGAACGGCCGCGGAAACGCTGGATATGATCAAGCGCGAGCGGCCGGATGTCCTGCTGCTCGATCTGTCGTTACCCGACCGATCGGGCTACGACGTCCTGACCGAGATGCGCCCATTGGACACCGCACCCTTGGTCGTCGTGCTCACGTGGCATGCGGAGCCGAGCTACGCTGCCCGCGCGATCGCGGCGGGGGCGCACGGATATGTGAACAAATCCGTGGAGCCCGAAGCGCTGCTCGCAGCCATCCGAGCCGTGAGCCGCGGAGAGCAGGTGATTCCACCAGGAGTGGAGGCCCTGCTCGCCTCGGGCGACGGCCACCCGGCGAGCGCCCTCACCGCACGCGAACAGCAAGTGATGGAGATGCTGGCGCGCGGGATGACGAACCGGGAGATCGCGGAGCACCTCGAGATCAGCATCAAGACCGTGGATACCCACCGCGGTCACGTGCTGAAGAAGCTGGGACTTCGGAACAACTCCGAGCTCACACGCTTCGCCGTCAAGCACGGCTACGTGGCGCTCTGACCGACGACCACAAATAGCCGCGAGTGCGGATGATCAGCGCCTCGCCGGCTGCACCCATGCCTTCGCACCGTCGCCGCGCGTGACCACCGCGCGCAGGTAGCCGGTCGCTGGCACGGGGCGCCGCGCGGAGCGCGCGGCCGTCTTGCCGACCGACGTAGCGTTCTCGATCATCTCGATCGTGAACGAGCCGCGCTCCGACGGCGCGACCTCGACGACGAGGTCCTGCCCATCGACCTCGGCGCGCGCCAGCACCACACCGGTGGAGGCGTAGAACCGGCCACCGGTGATCGCCGCCAGGATCGATGCAGGATCCCTGCGCGCCTTGACGACGATCCAGCCGCCGCCGGCGGGGTACTTCCCGGTGCCGGGCGCCCCGTAGTCATGCGCGTCGTCGGACGCCACGCCCCAGATGCGTGCGCCCAGCGCCAGCGCGCCGTCCCAGATCGCATCCATCGACGGATGGTCGCTGTCGCCCGCGTTCCACGCCGAGAACGCGCTGTTCGCGATCTCGACGAGGCCATAGCCGCGCCCCGCGAGCTCTGCGAGCAGCTCGTGGTTCATGCCCCAAAACCAGCTGGGGTGATTGAGCTGCGCGATGCCGCCCAGTTGCCGCTGCTGCGCGAGGGCCGCGTCGTATTTGCGTGCGCGCTCGTTGGTCGTGCGGTCCGCCCACTCGACCTTGCCGACGGGCCGCCCGGTCACCCCCAGCAGGTTCACGTGAATGCGGCACTTCCCGCTCGGATCGCCCGGCGGGGTGCACCCGGACGGATTGTGCGTGAGCTCGATGCCCGCGAGCACGATGAGGCCGGTCTCGGGCGCACGCACCGCGGGGCTGCCGGCGGTCGTCGACGTCGCGTCGACCTCGCTCACCTTGTTGTGGTCGGTGAGGACGATGAAGTCGTAGCCGCGGGCCTCGTACCAGCGGAGCACCTCGGGGATCGGCGTGGTGCTGTCCCCGGACGGCCGGGCGTGCACGTGCGTCGAGCCCTTGAGCCACACCTCCGCCGTGGTCGGCGCGATCAACGTCGCATCCTCGGGTGGAACGGGCGCATCGGAAGGCGCATCGAGCGGTGCATCGAGCGGCGGCGCTTGCGCGATCACCGGCTGCACCGGCGCGGCCTCCTGCGGTGCACACGCCCCCAGCGCGACCAGTAGGAGCGGACCGACCCCATGACACGCTGTAACAGGGACGGTCCCCCGTCTCTTCATGGGACGGCGACCTGGTCGAGTGCGACCGCGCCGGCGGGCGTGATGTTGGTGACCACGCCCCAGGTGCTCTTGGTCCACTTGGCGCGCAGCGCGAGGAACAGGCTGAGGTTGTCGGTCAGCATGCGACGCTCGACGGGCTTCTCGGCCGACAGCTCCTGCTGCTCGCCGGGGTCTCCCACGAGATCGCCGACCAGCGGTACACCGGTCTTGCCGACGCGGATCTTCCAGCGCCCGATCCGCATCGCGTGCGCGTACTCGTACTGCGATGCGTACGACGGACGCGGCCACCCGCGGCCCTCGCCCTGCGCGAGCTTGACCAGCGACGCGCCCTGCACGCCGTCGACGGGTGCACCACCGATCGCATCGACGAACGTCGGCAACAGATCCACGCCTTCGACGCCCTCGTCGACGATCGTGCCACCGGGGAAGCGCGCCGGGTCATAGATCAACAGTGGCACGCGCACGAGCGAGTCGCGCAGGGAGCCACCGTGGCCGCAGCGGCGATCTTCGAAGAACTCCTCGCCGTGATCGGCGGTGATCACGAGCATCGTCTGATCCCAGATGCCCCACGACTTGAGCTGCGCGATCAGCCGGCCGAGCTGCTGGTCGTGATAGCTGATCGCCGAGTCGTAGATCGCGCGCAGGCGCTCGATGTCGGCGGGCGGCGGGATGATCGAGCAGCCCATCTTGCCCGGCTTGAACCCGAGGCCCTTCGCGGTGCCGAACTCCTGGAACGGGCCGCGGTACGGGCCCGGGGAGTAGATGTCGATCCACGGCTTGCGCGCGATCCACGGTCCGTGGGTGTCGATGGTGCCGAGGAACAGGTACGCGGGATTGCTCCGCACCTTGTCGAGCTGGCCGAGCGCCGCGTCGACGACCTGCTGCCCGTAGAGGATGCCGTTGATGACGCCCTTCTCGCGCATCATGTTGCGGTACTGCTTGAACCCGCGCGCGTAGCCGCCGTCCGCGGTGACGAAACCGTTGCCGGTGACGCCGGTGGTGAACAGGCCCGCCTCGGCGAGCTTGCTCGCGATCACCGGGAACCGCGCGTCGAGCTTCCACACGCCACCGACGCCCGCCATCCGCACGTTGTGCACGGCCGGGTACACGCCGCTCCACATGCTCGAGTGGCTCGTCTGCGACTCGTTGCCCTGCACGTAGTACTGGCGGAACACGGCGCTGCTCTTCGCGAGCTCGTCGAAGTTCGGCGTCTGCGCGCGCGCGCCGGGCGTGAAGATCGGGATCTTGTCGGCGCGCAGCGCATCCATCACCCACAGCACGACGTACTTCGGCGGCGGCGCTTTCGGCAGCGCCTGCGGCCCTGGCCCGTGCAGCGTGATCCGCGGCGCACCGATCCGCGCCCGCGGACACTCGCGTGCGACCAGCGACAGCGCGACCACGCGGCCGGCCATCGGCGTCAGATCCACGCGGGCGCCGGGTGCACCGAGCATGCCGCCCGCGAACGCCTCGGCGCTCGGCCGCGCCCGCACGTCGACGCGGCATGGCGGCGCGACATCCGCTACCAGGTGCGCTCCCTCGGGCACGGTGACGAAGTACGTGACGCCCGCATCGCGGGCGAGGTCGAGCGCGCCCTCGGGATCGAACGCGATCGCCGCGCGCGGATCCTCGTCGGTCGGCGTGCGCGCGGCACCGAACCGCAGCCACTCGAACGCCACCTTCGGCGCGGGCGCCTTCTTGTCGGGCTTCTTCTTGTCGCGCGACTTCGATCTCGACTTCGCGACCGTGGTCTCGAACGCGACCTGATTCTCCCCGACGCGCAGGCGGCCGGGCTCGATCGCGAGCGCGATCGTCTGCCAGCCGGGCGCGAGCTCGACACGTGCATCCTTGCTCGCCTCGCGTCCGTTGACCTTGAGCGCGAGCACCAGGCCATCACCGTCCGCGCCGCCGTGCACGCGCGCGGTCAGCTGCACCGCCGCCTTCGCCTGCTCGACCGCGAGCGGCACCTCCAGCGACGCGAACCGGTCCGCGATCGCCGCGCGCTTGCCGCCCACCTCCTGCCCCATCGCCCACCGCTGCACCGGCACGCCGAACCGCGTGTAGCGCGCGAAGCTCACCGTCGACGCATCGATCACCAGCTCGCCATCGACCGACCGGTGGGCGGCGTGTCGGTTGTCGACGAGATCGTAGACCTCGTGCTCGGGCCGCGCGGGCGACGGTGCTTCCGCGGCCTCGGGCGCCGCATCGATCATCGCATCCGCGGCGGCGGCGTCGTCGTCCTTCGGAGCGGGGGCGTCGTCGTGCGCGGCCTTCTTGCTGCCGCACGCGGCCAGCACCACGAACACGGCCGGGCAAAACCACCTCATGCACCTAGTTGCTAACACGACTCCGACGCGCACACCCGCGCCGCGCCGCGACCACGACCGTATCGGAACGCGTCGTAGCGCGTCACTTCTGCGAGCCGAGCCACACGAGCGCGCGATCGAGGACCTCGTCCTTGCCGGCGCGCACGCCGGCGATGGTCGGGCGCACGACGACCTGCGGCTGGATGCCGACCCGCTGGAGCTGGCGCCCGTCGACGTGGCGAACCTCCTGGCCGGTGAAGCCCATGCGGAGGCCGCCGGGTAGACGCAGCTGGGTGACGTCGCCGTTCGCGCCGTGGGTCGGGCTGCCGATGAACGTAGCGCCGGCGGCCTGCTCGAAGAACAGGCACGTGTGCTCGGACTGGCTGATCGCGCGGTCGTCGATCAGGACGACGATCTTTCCGGGGTAGAGCGCGACGTCGGTCGGCAGCTCGGGGATCGGCTGCAGGAAGCGAATGCTCTGACGCTGCTGCTCGCCGCCATCACCGACCGCGAGCGGCTTCAGGAACTGGGCGCCGTACGTCGCTTTCTTCGTGTTGATGCGCGGCGCGATCGCCCACGCGGTCCCGTTCGGGTAGCCGCGCATGTCGAAGATGATCGCCCGCGTGCCCTTGAGGTCCTCGAACATCGGGCCGACCTCCGACACCACGAGCTCCGTGAGGTCGACGTAGCCGACGTTGCCGGGGAGTTTCTTCCAGTGCGGCCCCGTCCCGCGGGCCCACGCCGCGGTCAGGTTCGCCTTCGTGCGCGTGGTGGTCACTGTCCGCAGCTTGCCGTCACGGCCGCGCACGTCGAGGCGAACGGTGGAGCCGTCCTCGCCGGCGAGCACGGCGGCAGCGATGCGCTGATCGCGCGCCTCGTCGGTCGAGCCGCTCGTCTCGCTGCGCGCGTCGGCGATCACCGTCGCCGCCGGCTTGCCATCGATCGTCTCGAGGATGTCACCGACGGCGAGGCCGGTCTTCTTCGCCTCCGCGACGTCGACGACCCGCGTCACCACGAGCTTGTGCTCGACGAGCCGGGTCATCACCGGCGGGATCCCGCGCGGCTTCGCGCTCGTGTCGGGCGTCGCCGAGCGCACTCCGATGTGGCCATCGCCCGCGCGCGCGCCGAGCTGGCGGAGCGCGCGCAGGTAGGCGGCGCGATCGGGTGCGGCGGCGAGCCTGGGCAGCGCGTCCTTCAGCGCGCCATCCCAGTCGGTGATCAGGTAGCGATAGGGAAAGAAGTTGTCGAGCACCGCCCATACGCGGAGACCGGCGAGCAGGCGCCGCTCGCGTGACGGATACGGCTGCTCGGCATAGTCGAGGTCGTCGCGCGGGCGCAGCGGCGGCAGCGGCAGGACCTTCCTCGGCTTTGCCTTGCGCGGCGCCGTGGCGAGCGACTTCGCCAGGGTCCGAACGCGCGCATCGAGGTCCTGCTTCTTCCCGACGACGAGGTCGGCGGCGGGAGGCCCCCACAGCAGCTCGCCGAGCCTGACCTGGACGGTGAGCTTGCCGGGGAGCTCGACGTACGTCGTCGAGACCACGCTGGCTTCGTCGAGCGTGCCGCGCGTCACGATGGTCGCGCGCCCCGCCGCCTGCAGCGCGAGCGCCGCCGCTGGAATCACGCTGTCTGCATCGACGACGAACACGACGTGGGAGACGCCCTCTTTGGGCGCCGGCTTCGAGGGAAGGGAACCGGTCGTGATGAACGTGGAGAAGTAGCCGCCGCTCGTCTGGCCATCCTGGGTGCGAAAGCCGTGGTGCTGGATCGTGCGCTCGAGCGGCCAGTCGTCGATGGCGGGGAACGCGCTCACGAACAGGTCGACCGCCCAGCCGGCGGAGCTGCTGTCCGCGCCGCGCATGTCGACGATCATCACCTTGGCCTTCGCGGCGTCGGCGATCACCTTCTTCCCCTTCGCGGACAAGCCGACGAAGTCGAAGCCGCCCGCGGTCATCGCCGAGATCCCGACGGCGACCACGCCCGGCGAGGGCGTGGTGAGGAAGTCGAGGGGCGCGGGCTGCACCGTGGGCACGGAGTCATCGACGATTCGCGTCACCGGATCACGCAGCACCGCGAGCATGCCCTGCACCGCGGTGCGGTACTCCGCGTGTGTCTTCGCCGCCTCGACTTTCGGGATCGCCGCGACGAGCGCCGCGTCCCAGTCGAGGTCCTTGTAGGCGAGGTACGGGTGATAGAACTTCACCTTCGCCCAGACGCGGCCGAGTCCGAGCACGCGCTCGGTTGGCTCCGGCAGCGGCTCGGCGCGGACCGCGCGCGGCGCCGCGGTGATCATCAGTGCTGCGGTGAGGACGATGGCGAGTGGAGTGCGCATGATTTAACGCTCGTTGGCCAGGGCCTTCGCGCACGCGAGCCCCTGCACCCTGCCCGCCTTGTCCGTGGTCGCGTAGCGCGGCGTGCCGCCGACGGTGAGCGCCACCCGCACGCCCACCAGCGGCAGCTCCGGCTGACCGGCGACCACACGCACCGTGATCGTACCCACCGTCAGCTGTGGATCCGGCAGCGGCTTGCCGAGCACCTGCGCGGGCTGCGCCTCCGCGCGCGCGGCCAGCACGACGAGGGCGGCGACGATCAGTGCTCGCATCGGGGCGAACCTAACGCGGGCTCGCGTGACGGTGTGAACCAACTCCCAACGTCCGCACGAACAGGGCATGGCCTCGCGCGCAGCGGACCGATGGCAACTGACGTCAGCGCGGCGACTGATCTCTCCGCGGAGAATCGATCCCGGTGTACCGTCGAGCCATGCGACGACTCCTCCTGGCACTCTTACTCGCGAGCGCAGCCTGCGGCGACGACGCGACCACCCCGGGTGACGGGGGCGCGGGCGACGCCACGGTCGACAGCGCACCACCGCCGCCGCAGTGCCCGGATGGTGCACCGACGGGCGCGCCCGCCGATCAGACGACGCCCGGTGACGCGAGCCTGCCCTCGCCGACGCTGCGCAGCCTGACCGTCGAGTGGCTGATCGACGGCGACGCGAACCTGAACGCGACCGTCGGCGTGCGGTTCCGGACCGATGGCGGGACCTGGCGCCAGGGGCTGCCGCTGCGGCGCATCCCCGCCGAGACGATCGTCACGGGCGGCACGTGGACGTGGGCCAACCGGTTCGCCGGATCACTGTTCGACCTCGAGCCCGCCACCACGTACGAGGTCGAGCTCGCGCTCCTCGATCCCGACGGTGGCTGCGAGGTCCGCTCGTTGACGGCGACCACGCGCACCGTGCCCGCACCGATGGCCGGCGCCCCCGTGATCGCGACGACGCCGGGGACGTTCGCCGCGAACGCCGCGGCCGCGCAGCCGGGCCAGATCCTCGAGCTCGCCGCAGGCGATTACCCGACGTTCACGTTCACCAAGGACGGCACGGCGACGGCGCCGATCGTCATCCGCGCGGCCGCGGGCGCCACCGTCAACATCACCGGTGACGTGCGGCTCGACGGCCGCGCGTTCGTGATCGTCGAGGGCCTGCGCATCGCCGGCAAGATCAAGTTCAACGATGGCCACGATCTCGCGCTCGTCCGCAACCAGATCACGACCACCGAGGACGGCATCACGACCAAGACGCGCGCCGAGAACGTCTACATCGCCGACAACACCGTCGTCGGCGCGACCGCCTGGAACGAGGCCGCGCTCGGCGTCGACGGCGCCAACATCGGCGAGGGCATCCAGGTCACCGGCCCCGGCCACGTCATCGAGCACAACCGCGTCTCGGGGTTCCGCGACTGCATCTCGCTCATCGAGGGAACCGAGGCCATCGAGCAGCACTCGATCGACATCGCCCACAACGATCTCTCGGAGTGCGCCGACGACGCGATCGAGGCGGACTTCTGCTTCCACGACTGCCGCGTCGTCGGCAACCGCGTCACCAACTCCTTCATCGGCCTCAGCTCGCAGCCGGGCCTCGGCGGCCCCACGTACTTCATCCGCAACGTCCAGTTCAACGTGCTGCTGACGCCGTTCAAGCTCCAGCGCGGCTCGATCGGCGACGTCCTGCTCCACAACACCGTCGTCAAGCGCGGCGACGCGTTCGGCATCTTCACGACCGACGTGTTCTCTCGCCAGTACGCCCGCAACAACCTCTTCCTCGGCGGCGATGGCGGCACCTACAACACCTACGACATCGGCAACGGCCGCGTGATCTCGCTCGCCGCGGCGGGGACCGCCGTCGATCTCGACTACGACGGCTACGGCGGCACGATGTTCGCCGGCCGCATCGGCGCCGTCACCTTCTCGAGCCTCGACGAGCTGCGCGCCAGCACGACCGAGCAGCACGCGGTCGAGATCGACGCCGCCGCGTTCGCCACACCTGCCACCATCCCCGCGAGCCCGTTCCCCTCGAT
>DATLHR010000557.1:0-15075 GCA_035539815.1 Kofleriaceae bacterium | reverse complement strand
GGATCACGCCGGCCTCGGGCGCGGCATCGGCATCGGGCGCGGGTGCGGGCACGGCTTCGGGCGCAGGCACGACGACGGGCTCGAAAGGCGTGGGCTCGGGCGCGGCAACAGGTTCCGTTCCGGGCTCGGCATCGGCTTCGGGTGCGGGCACGGCGACGGGGGTGAGCGTATCGACGACAGGCTCAGGGCCGGGCGCGGCCTCCGCGTCGGTTCCCGGCCTGCGGGCGGGGTCGGCTTCGGGAGCCGCCTCGGGATCGCTGGCGAACAAGCCGCCCGGAACTTCGCTGGCGTCCAGCGGGGCAGGCTTGACCGGCGCGGGCTCGACGGGCGCTGGCACTGCGAGCGCGGGCACTGCGAGCGCGGCGCCCGTGAAAGTCTCCGCGGAGCTCGCCGCGATCAAGCTCTCGCTCTTGCCGAACTGGGAGCGCGATGTCGGCGAGGGCGGCACGATCTCGCTGTTCGTGAACGTGCAGCGAACCGGACAGAGCGAGCGGTTCAAGTTCCACTACGGCTACGAGGACGCGGGCGCGCCGCAGGATCGCGAGGCGTACAAGAAGTTCCTCGCGGACACGAAGGTCCTGCGCGTCTCGACCGATCGGCAGCGCGGGACCGCGTGGCTGCTCGAGGGGCGAGATCCGTCGGGAAGTCAGGCGTTCCGTATGGTGGTCGTCTACGGCGGCAAGCGGCTCGTCTGCTACGGCTCGCTGTACAAGGACAGCGCGCTGGGTGATTTCCGCGACGAGGTCCTGACGCAGGCGAAGAAGATCTGCGAGAGCATCTCCTTGTAGCGTTGATGCGCCCGGCGTCGCCCGCACACGAGGTGCCGCGGGTATAGTGCCGACGGCTGGCCATGTCCTATCTCGTTCTCGCCCGCAAGTACCGGCCCGCGACCTTCTCGCAGGTCGTGGGTCAGGAGCACGTCACGCGGACGCTGGCGAACGCGTTCTCGAGCGGGCGCGTTCACCACGCGTTCCTGATGACGGGCCCGCGTGGGTGCGGCAAGACGACGATCGCGCGCATCATCGGCAAGGCCCTCAACTGCGAGAAGATGGCCGGGCAGGGCGCGACCGGCGAACCGTGCGGCGTGTGCGGCGCGTGCGAGAGCATCGGCAACGGCAGCGCCGTCGACTACCAGGAGATGGACGGCGCCTCGAATCGCGGCATCGACGCGATCCGCGAGCTGACGGAGGCGGTGCGTTACCAGCCCGCGGTCCTGAAGAAGAAGGTCTACGTCATCGACGAAGTCCACATGCTCACGACCGAGGCCTTCAACGCGCTGTTGAAGACGCTCGAGGAGCCGCCGCCGCACGTGACGTTCGTGCTCGCGACGACCGAGCCGCACAAGCTGCCGAACACGATCCTGTCGCGCTGCCAGCGCTACGACTTCAAGCTCGTGCCCGCGCCGCGGCTCGCGCAGCACCTGACGTCGATCTTCAAGCAGGAGAAGCTGAAGATCGATGCGGGCGCGGTGAGCCTCCTCGTGCGCGAGTCCGGTGGCAGCGTGCGCGACGCGCTCTCGCTGTGCGACCAGATCATCTCGTACGTCGGCGACGCCGCGATCACCGAGGCGCACGTGGCCGAGGTGCTCGGCGTCGCCGATCGCACGCTGACGCGCACGCTGGTGCGCTCTCTCGCGACCGGAGATGCGGGCGCGGCGCTCGGCGCCGTGGAGGCGGCGATCGAGCGCGGCGTCGACGAGGTGCAGCTCGCGCGCGCGATCGTGCGCTACCTGCGCGACCTCTCCGTGCTGCAGGTCGCGCCGAACAAGCCCGAGCTCGTCGATGCCTCCGACGAAGAGCGCGCCGAGCTCGTGAGCGAAGCGGCGTCGACCGATCGCTCGCGGGTGACGCAGATGTTCGAGCGCATGCTCCGCTGCTGCGACGAGCTGGGCAAGACCCTGCAGCCGCGGCTCGTCCTCGATTGCGCCCTGATCGATGTCGCCACCGTCGAGCCGCTCGTCCCGCTCGGCGATCTGATCGATCGTCTCGGCGAGCTCGAGGCGCGCCTCGCCGGCCACGGCGTGCGCCCGCCCGGTGGCGGAGGCGGAGGCGGCGCCCGTGCGTCTCGCACACCGCAGCCCGAACGTCCCGCACCGTCGCGCGTGCACAGCACCGCGCCGGCAGGCGGCGCATCCGCGAGCAGCGGACCGTCGAGCAGCGGCTTGAGCCCCGCGCCGACGACCCACGCGGCGGGAACCAATGCACCGACGAGCGCGTCCTCGATGAGCCAGTCATCGGCGAGCGCCGGCTCGGCGAGCCCCGCGCCGACGACCCATGCGCCGCCGCGGAGTGCAGCGGCGAGCGGTGGGCATGCGAGCGCACCGCACGGGGCGCCGTCATCGCGCGAGGCATCGTCTCCCGAGCCGGTCGCCGCAGCGCCGAGCGCGCCCTTGTCGATGCAGCCGTCGGGTCCGGTGCCTGCCGCGCCGGCGACCGCCTCGGGCAGCGGCCCGCATGACCACGGCAAGAGCAATGGTCATGGCAACGGCAACGCCGCGGCGTCGGCCCGCTCGACGATCCACGTCCCGCGCGATGCGACCGAGGCGCTGCGCGCGTGGAACCTCGTGCTCGAGGAGCTCGAGGCGCGCCGCAAGTTCTCGATCAGCGGTCCGTTCAGCCACGCGCGCGTGATGAAGTGGACGATCGATCACCTCGAGCTCGGCTTCCCCGTCGACGTTCACGCCATGGGCGAGATGGCGGCGGATGCAAGGACGCTCGAGGAGCTGCGGCTGATCGTGCGCGAGCTCGGCCCGGATCTGAAGGGCATCAAGCTGTCGGTCCGGATGCTCGACGAGAGGGAGTCAGCGTCGGCGGGTGCGCGCTCGTTGCTCGAGACCACGCGTGACCGCTCGGCCGCGGAGCGCACCAAGCGCGAGGCCGAAGCGCGCGAGCACCCCATCACGAAGCACGTGCTGCAGACGTTTGGCGCTCAGATCAAGGAGATCAAGACCGATGTCTAATCCAAAGATGCCCGACCTCAATGCGCTCATGAAGCAGGCGCAAAAGCTCCAGGGCGACGTCCAGCGCGTCCAGGAAGAGCTCGCTCAGATGACGTGTGACGGCGCCGCCGGCGGGGGCCTCGTCACGGCGACGGTCAACGGTCAGTTCGAGGTGGTGCGCGTGAAGATCGACAAGTCGGTGGTCGATCCCAACGACGTCGGCATGCTCGAGGACCTGGTCACCGCCGCCGTGAATGCGGCCGCCGCGAAGGTCCGCGAGACGAGCAAGGAGAAGATGGCGTCGGTGATGGGCGGAATGGGCGGCATGCCCGGCATGCCCGGCCTGTTCTGAGCGCGATGGCCGCCGATCCGATTCGTCGCCTCGTTCAGGAGCTGGCCCGGCTGCCGGGCATCGGCGAGAAGTCGGCCACCCGGCTCGCGTTCCACCTGATCCGCGGCAACCGCCAGCAGGTGCAGGACCTCGCCCAGGCGCTGCTCGACGTCACCGACAAGATCCGCCTGTGCTCGGTATGCATGACGATGACCGAGGCGGACCCGTGCTCGATGTGCACCGACCCGCGCCGCGAGCCCGACGTCATCTGCGTCGTCGCGTCGCCGGCCGACCTGATCGCCATCGACCGCGGCGGACACTTCCGCGGCCGGTACCACGTGCTGCACGGGCTGCTCTCGCCCCTCGAAGGCATCGGCCCGGATGACCTGCGGATCGCCGAGCTGATCCGCCGGCTTGGGGGAACGCCCGAGACCGGACCGGTGCGCGAGGTCATCATCGCCACCAGCCCCAGCGTCGACGGCGAAGCGACGGCGATGTACATCGCACGTGCGATCAAGCCGCTCGGCGTCCAAGTCTCTCGCATCGCGACCGGGCTGCCCGTCGGCGGCGAGCTCGAATACTCGGACCAGGCGACCATCGCGCGCGCGCTCGCCGGCCGGGCGACAATGTAGGGTGGAGAGTCGGCCTGCTATAAGCGGCCGGTAAGGTTGAACGAATCGCGGTGCATTGATACCGTGGCTCCGTCGGCGGGGAGCCTTCACTACAAGGGGACCTGTCCCCAGGGGCGAACCGGCCAAGGAGCCAAGGCGCGATGATCCAACAGCTCGTCATGTACGAGGAAGAACTGGCGCAGATCAACAACATCTGCGACGTGCTTCAAAGAGATTCGAATGCGAGAGCCGTACTCGTCATCGACAAGAACGGTCAGGCCATGGCGTCCGCGGGGGACGTCCACGAGCTCGACGTCACGTCGTTGTCGTCGCTCACGGCCGGTAACGTGGCCGCCACCGGCGGTATCGCGTCGCTGCTCGCCGAGAAGGAATTCGCCGGACAGTTCCTCGAAGGAGAGAAGACCAGCTACCACGTGTCGATCGTGGGTCAGCGCGTCATCCTCGTCGTGCTGTTCGACGGTCGCTCGTCGCTCGGGCTCGTGCGTCTGCGCGTGCGCAAGGCGACCACGGAGCTCGTCGTCGTCCTCGAGACGATGGTCAAGAAGAGCAGCGAGGGCTCGGGTCAGCAGTCCGTCTTCTCGGAGATCACCGACGACGACATCGACAATCTCTTCAACGACTGAGGTATCGCGATGAGCTTCATCAACTACTCGTCGCGAGAGATCAACTGCAAGATCGTCTATTACGGTCCCGGTCTGTGCGGGAAGACGACGAATCTCCAGTACATCTACAACAAGACGAATCCTGAAGCGAAGGGCAAGATGATCTCGCTCGCCACCGAGACCGAGCGCACCTTGTTCTTCGACTTCCTGCCGCTCTCGCTCGGCGAGATCCGCGGCTTCAAGACGCGCTTCCACCTCTACACGGTCCCCGGCCAGGTGTTCTACGACGCGAGTCGTAAGCTCATCCTCAAGGGCGTCGATGGTGTGGTGTACGTCGGCGACTCGCAGATGGAGCGCATGGAAGCGAACATCGAGTCGCTCGAGAACCTCGACTCGAACCTGCAGGAGCAGGGCTACGACCTCAAGAAGCTGCCGTACGTCGTCCAGTACAACAAGCGCGACCTGCCCAACGCCATTCCCATGGCGGAGCTCGAGGAAGCGCTGAACCCGACGAAGGTGCCCAGCTTCGAGGCGGTTGCGCCCAAGGGTATCGGCGTGTTCGACACGCTGAAGGCGGTTGCGAAGCTCGTGCTCACCGAGCTGCGAAAGGGTTCCTGATGCAGGCACTAGAGCGGCCACGCTTCCGGCACGATCACCTGATCGCCGAGCTCGTCGAAGCGGACGATGGCCGCTTCGTCGACGTGATGGATCCCGACAGCGGGAACATGTTCCGCTTCTACGAGGTCGAGTACTCGATCGCGTGCGGCATGGACGGCGAGCGCGATGTCGCCGGCATCCTGAAGTGGGCACAAGATGAGCTCGGGTTGACGCCCTCTGCCACGGAAGTGCAGGCGGTGATCGCGACGCTCTCCGGGCTGCAGTTCATCGACACCACGGCCGCCGACGGCAACGTGGCGAAGGCCGCGTCGACGACGCCCGCGCTGGGGGACGAGCTCGCCGCCGGTGTCGTCGTCGCGAAGGCCGCCGCGGCGCCCGTCGCACCGTCCGTCGACGTGGAGCTCGGGCACTCGGGTGCCGCCGCCGCCGCCGCATCGTCGCGCGCCGTCGAGGAGCTGCCGAAGGCAGACTACGATCTCGGTGCACCCGGTGTGGTCGCCGCAGCGAAGGCGGGCGCGGCGCAGCCCGTCGATGACATCGGCCTCGGTGCGTCCGGTGCGCGGCCCGAGGCGGTCAAGGCGAAGCAGCCGCAGTCCGAGGTCTCGATCGACCTCTCCGATCACCTCTCGATCAAGCCCGACGACGTCAAGGAAGCCGTCCGCGCCTCCAAGGTGATGACCGCGGTCGAGATGCCGAAGGACCTCCTCGAGGAGGACAACGCTGCCAAGGCGGCCGCGGAGAAGGCGGCGCAGAAGGCGGCCGCGGAGAAGGCGGCTGCAGAGAAGGCGGCGGCGGAGAAGGCGGCCGCGGAGAAGGCGGCCGCGGAGAAGGCGGCTGCGCAGAAGGCGGCTGCGCAGAAGGCCGCCGCGGACGCCAAGGCCGCGGCCGAGGCGAACGCCGCGGCGACGAAGAAGTCCGCGGACGAAAAGAAGGCAGCCCAGAAGCCGGCCGCCGAGCAGGCCAAGCAGCCCGAGAAGAAGGTCGAGAAGAAGGCCGAGGAGCGCGCGAAGTCGGTCGCGCCTCCGGCGCCGTCGTCGGGCCCGAACGCCGCGCTGGTGATCCTCCTCATCCTCGCCGTGGTCGGTGCGGGTGCGTTCTTCGTGTGGAAGTACGTCATCAACAAGCCCGACGAGGCGGCGCCGTCACCGAGCTCGAAGGTGGTCCCCGCGCCCGCGCCCGTGCCGCCACCGCCGCCGGACATCACGGCGACCCTCAACATCGAGGCGCCTTCGCCGGCGGAGCTAAAGGCGGGGGCCGCCGGCGAAATCGAGTCGATCGAACCTGCCGACAAGGATGTGAAGGCCGGCGACACGATCGCCTGGCTCAAGGGCGCGAAGGCGCTCCAGGCCGAGATCGCGAAGCTGACGGCCGACGTCGAGAAGCTGCAGCCCGCCGTCACCAAGGCGGAAGAGGCGCTCTCGGCGGAGCAGCAGAAAGAGAACAACGAAAAGGGCGTGACGTCGGCGCAGAAGAAGCTCGACGCCGCCAAGAAGCCGCTCGACGTGAAGCAGTCGGCGCTGACCCAGAAGCAGGGTGAGCTCGACAAGCTCGCGGTGAAGGCGCCGCTCGACGGCAAGCTCGTCGAGCCTGCTGTCCTCGGTGCGAAGCTCGAGGCGGGCGCCGTGATCGCGAAGGTCGCGCAGCCGGCCGCTCCGGTGGTGTCGTTCAAGCTGCCGCCAGGTGTGAAGCTGTCGAGTGATGGCGCTGTGAACGTCGCGTCGACTCAGCCCTCGGCAGGTGCGCCGGTCGCGTGCAAGGTCGTCGATGCGCACGCCGAGACCATCAAGGTCGCGTGTCCGGCGGATCCGTCGCTCGCCGCTGGCTCGACGGTCAAGCTCGTCCTGCCGAAGTGAGCCGCGGCGGTGCGGCTCGCCGCACGCCTCGCCGTCACCGCGCCTCGTCCCGCTCCGTCGAGGCCGCGCCCCGTCGACGGTGCCGGTAGCGAAGAAGACTGCCGTGTTACCGTCCCGCGGATGCGTGGATTCGTCGCGGTGTGTGCGCTTGCCTTGATCTCGTCAACGACGATCGTCGGTTCGCGGGCCTCGGCCCAAACGCCGACGCCGACCACGCCGGCGCCGACCACGCCGACCACGCCGGCGCCGACCACGACCACGCCGCCGACACCGACCACGCCGACCACGCCGACACCGGCGGCCCCGGTGACGTGCAGCGCTGCGACGCCGGCGGGATGCGAAGCGACCTGCAAGGACGGAGAGGGGGACCTCGCGGCGTGCGTGATGTTCGCGGATGCGTTGCGTGATGGCCGCGGGATCGCGTTCGATCGCGCGCGGGCGCTCCGGCTGTATCGCTATGCGTGTGGGCTCCCGGTCGAGATCGCGCCCGCAGGGCCCAAGCCGATCGTGGCGACGCCGACGCCACAGGGGGTGATCGCGCCAGCGCCGCCGCCGACGCGCGCGGTGAACGGGACGGATGCAGTGGCGTGCAAGGCCGCGGCGGCGCTGCATCGCACGGGCTGGCTGTTCGAGATCGACGTGAATCCGACGCTGGAGCGGCAGGCGATCGATCGCGCGATCTATCTCGCGAAGCCCAAGTGCGCCGGTACCGAGACCAGCGGCTGCGCGATCATGTCATGGGCCGCGTCGGAGCGGATCGCGCGCGGCGAGCCGTACCCCGACGCGGATCCGATCAAGCTCGCGGAGCTCGGGTGTACGCAGGGGCGAAAGCTCGACGCGTGCATGCAGCTGCGCGACCTCTCGTTTCGCGGAGGGCTCGACGCCGAGAGCACGCGCATGCGCAATGCGGCGACCGCCGGGATGGTCGCCGCCTGCACGAAGGACGCGAGCTATGTCGCCTGTCACCGCGCGCTCAGCAACTACACACCGGATGGGGGCGCGGTTCACGCGACCCTCGAGAAGGGCTGTACGGCGGGCAATCAGTATGCGTGCGGCGTCGATGCGCACTTCGACGCGATCGACAACTATCGCGACTCCGCCAAGCTGAAGGTGGCGTTCAAGGCGCAGGTCACGTCGTGCATCGCACAGCCGCACGAGCTGTGCTCGTCGGCGATCGAGCTGCTCACCACCGGCAACACGATCTACGGTATCGACGCCAATCCGGCGGCCGCGGTCACGATCGCCGAGAAGCTATGCACCGACGGGTCGCCGGAGTTGTGCGCGGGGACCGCACGGTTGCGCGGCGAGAAAGGACCGGCCGCCGTGCGCGACGCCGACAAAGCCCGCTCGTTCGCGAATCGCGCGTGCGCGCTGAGGACGCCATCGTCGTCGTGCTTCTCCGAGTGTCATGAGGACGAGACGTTGTCGGAGTGCAAGCTGCGCGCGGCACATCGCGATCACGCCGGGTGCATCGAAGGCGGGAAGGTAGGTGCGTGCGAGCGGATCGCGAAGCGCTTCCAGAGCGGCGAGGGCATCGCGGCGGATCTGCCGACCGCGGCGTCGTACCTGCGGCGAGGCTGCGATGGCGCCGAGAAGAGCGCGTGCATCGCGCTCGAGGCGGTGTGCACGGCGAACCCGGAGCTGCCCGTGGCCATCTGCGGGCAGGCGCTGATCCACAACGACCTGTTCTACGAAGCCGAGTACCAGCTCAGCGCGGGCGGCGACGTCGACCTCGTCGACGCGAAGCCGGTCGATCCATCCGCGCGCACGCCGGGCTCGGTCACCGTCGGGGACCTCGCCGCGCAGGTGCCGACGAGCCTGCGCCGCGGCAGCCTCGATGCGGACCTCGTCGTCAACGTCGTCCTCGACCGCGCGCGTCAGGCCGCGATCAAGCTCGTCGTCGACGAGCTGCTGTCCGCCGAGGACAGGGCGCGCTATCGCTACCTGCGCGATCTGATCGATCAGGGCGCGAAGCTGCTCATCGATCCCACGACGCTGCGCCGCGAGAAGTTCCAGGATCTCGCGATGACGGTCGTGCGCGCGTTCGTCGCCGCGAACCTGATCGACGGGCTGTATCCGACGACCACCGAGCTGCGCGCGTCGAAGGTGATCGGCGCGACCGTGATCGCGGGTGAGGCCATGCTGAAGACGCCGCAGGGCAAGCCGCTCAGCGCCGTGATGAAGGGCTATCTCGTCGACGTCGCGTACTACTGGCTCGGCCAGACGCGCCTGTTCGGCCGCCCGCACAACGGCACGGCGGAGCCGCCGATCTGCCCGTGGACCTCGGGCGAAGGCGTCAAGCTGTGCCAGCTGCTCTCGGAGCGCGCGAACGCCGAGCGCGCCATCGG
The DNA here is from genome assembly GCA_035539815.1 of Kofleriaceae bacterium. Classification (GTDB taxonomy): domain Bacteria; phylum Myxococcota_A; class Polyangia; order Haliangiales; family Haliangiaceae; genus JABFXX01. The sequence continues at coordinate 5,753 of DATLHR010000557.1, read as the reverse complement.
GGTCGACAAGGTGCTCGATGGCCTGCGCCTCGCGAAGGCGCTGCGCGACGGTGGCTTCGACGATCTTCGCCGCCTGATCGAAGCCGCGAGCCGCTCGAGCACGATCGCGGATCTCGGCGCGACGCCCGGCCTCAACCTGTACCAGTGGCAGAGCCAGCTCGTCACCGGCTCGCGCAGCCGGCTCGACACGCTGCGCGAGGGGCTCGGTGCGCTTCGGACACTGACCCGCGCGAGCACGTACAGCGAGACCGGCCTCGACATCGCCGCCCTCAAGCAGCGCACGATCTCCGCCCGCGCCGCGCTCGACTCCGCGTCGATCCGGCTCTCGCTCGGGCGCGACAACATCGAGCACGTCATTCGCATGGTCCGCCTGATCGAGCGCGCGGATCGCGAGATCGCCGCCGATGCCAAGTCCACCCCCGGGACCGGCAGCATCGCCCCGCTCGCGCTCGCGAAGCTGCGCAAGGACGTGCTGGCGGGGCTCGCCGAGTGGGGCCCGCGCGACAACGTCGCGCTCAACCTCAAGATCGGCCAGGTCGAGAAGGCGCTCGACGAGGTCCACCCCGCGCTCGATCGCCTTGAGGCGTCGATCGCCGATCTGCGCGCGCTGCTCGCACGGTTCCCCGATGCCGCCACCGGCCGGTTCTCGCTCGACGTCGGCAACATCCCGCTCTACGCGATCGGCGAGCTCCAGCGCGAGCTGGGCGGCGCGAAGAAGGCGCTGATCGACGTCGATGATGGCCTCCACAAGATCTTCCCCGGCGAGGTGAACATGCAGGTCCGGTTCGCGCGCTCGGCGACGGTGCGCCTGGCCGGCTTCCTCGATCTCATGCAGCGGGTCGCGCGCTCGTCGGCGCTGACCCAGCGGCTCGGCGACGTGATCGCGGCGCTGCGCCTGCTCGGCACCTACCGCGTCGGCGTGTTCGACGCGCCGCTCTACGACGTGCTCGAGCCGGTGATCGGCTCCATCCGCACGCACGAGCCGATGAGCCTCGAGCTGCTGTTCGCCGTGATCGGCAAGGTCCGCATCGACACGCTGATCGGCACGCTGCAGGGGAGCGGCAATGCGTGCAAGGACGAGGACAGCGTCGACTGCTGGACCACGAAGCTGATCCACGCGCTGCAGGAGTCCGTCGAGCGCACCGGCAACGACCTCCGCATCGACGGCGGCAAGTTCGCCCAGCGGCTCGCGCAGCACGGCGACGACTTCCGCAAGCGCAACAAGTGGCGCGGCTACTTCCACCTCACCGTCGGCGTCGGTGGGTTGCACTCCGATCCCGTCGGCGACGTGGGCTCCGCGCGCCGCAGCGTGCCGCTCGTTAGCGAGCAGGTCGGCATCGGCCTCGCGAGCCCATCGTTCTGGGGTGACCGTGTCACGTTCAAGCTCGGCGTCGCGGCGTCCGGACTGCTGTACCGCGCGGTCCTCGACTCCGAGGAATCGAGCGCGGTCATGGTGCATCCCGCGCTGCTCTCGTTCGACCTCGGCGAGCTGATCGAGATCTACATCTCGCCCGCGATGCTGATGCTGTACCCGCCCGAGGACGACCGCGCGGGCGCGGTGCGCTGGGGCTTCTCCGCGGGCATCAACGTCCCGCTCGCCGCGTACCTCGAGCGTCTCTAACCGAGCCCGAGCCCAAGCCCGAGCCCGAGCCCGATCTTCGGCCGCGACGAGCCTGCAGCGCAGCCGCGTCGACGAGCGCGACGGCGAACCGTCTTAGCAGAGGCGCGAATCGACGATGGCGCGCGCTCGAAGCTCGACGTCGAGGGGGCTCTAGATCGTTCGCGCCCGCTCGTCGGGCCGGGATGAATCTGGAGCGCAGCCGACGCGGGCGACACTCCCATCGGGCTCGGGCTCGGGCTCCGCGCTTCGCGCTGGGCTCGGGCTCGTTTCCCGATCTCGAGGCTCTCGCTAGAGCGCGGTCAGCTTGTCGACATGCAGCTGCGGGCCGACCATGCCGATGCCCATGGCTCCCTTGTCGACCTTGCCCTCGACCTCGACCTTGATGCCGTCCTTGGCGCCGTCGAGCTTGCCCATCAACTGATACTGCTCGCCCCTCTCGGTCTCGAGCATCCAAAGCCCGCCCTCGAGGCCGCTGCGCCGGATCGTGCCCTTGAGCTTCATGTCCTGGAGCCTAGCCGCTCGGGGTCGAGACGGCTATTGGAGCGGCCGATCCGCCCTGGCTACTGGGGCTGCCGACTCCTCGGGCACGAGCACACTCGCCTCGAATTTCAGGCGGTTGCACCTGGAACGTCCGGTGCAACCAGGCGTGGGCATGCGCCATCTGCTCGCCCTCGCCCTTGCCGGGTCGTTATCGCTGCTCACCGCAGCCTGCGTGACCGATCCGGTCGCCGACGACACGTCGTTCGGCGGGGACGGCAAGGCGGATGGCTCGCCCAACGTCGAGTGGAGGGCGGACATCCCGAACATCGTGCCCGAGAACGTGCACGAGTTCCTCGAGAAGTATCAGTGGGGCGACTACCACATCGTGTTTCACATGAGCCGCAAGTGGTACCTGCTCGGTGACCAGGGTCGCGGCTGGCTTTCGCGCGTGGGCGAGGCCTCGGCGGATCTTCAGGAAGGCGATCCGGGCAACGGCGTCGAGTTCCTCGTCATGCACCGGGCGATGATCCAGTTCCTCACCAACCGCTGGGGCGACGAGCCGGTCACCAACGATCCTGCGGGTCGCGGGACGATGGGCGAGGTCCTCCAGGGCTGGACCACCGACGAGGAAGTGATCACGGCGCTCGAGGAGTGCGGCGGCGACGTCGAGCGCTTCAAGGCCGGCCTCGCCAAGATCAACGACCCTGCTTCGTTCGCGACCGAGGACGAGTTCGGCAACTTCATGCAGACGACCCTGCGGCTGACCGGCGGCGTCGACCCGAACGACTCCGCGATCCGGTTCTACTCGCGTGACATGACGGCCGGCGCCGGCGTGCACAACTGGCTGCACGGCCAGTTCATGGACGGCACGTCGCCGATCGACGTCGGCAATCCGCAGACGAACCTCTCGAACATCATGTTCTGGCGCATCCATGGCTGGATCGAGGCCAAGTGGAAGGCGTTCGAGCAGGTCCACGTCCGCACGCCGCAGGAGATGAACGCGTACGACGACGGCCTCGAGCGCTTCCTCCTTCACATGCAGCTGCACTCGGACTTCTCCGAGACCCAGCACGCGGTCAATCGCCCGGCGGCGGCGCTGACCGACGCGGTGAAGGAGACGCTGTTCTCCAACGAGCCCGACTGCTCCAAGCTCGCCGAGGGCACGCAGACCGACAACTGCCCGAATTGAGGCGTGGACAGCGCACCCCGGCAACCGGGGTAGCCACCTTGCGACTCCGCAGACGGGTCATCCGTCCGAGAGGCACGACGTCGCGATCGGCCGGGTACGAGGACTTGCACACCGTCCTCAGCACGGCACGCCCTGTGCTCCCCGAGCGCGAGTCGATCCCCACTCGGAGAGCCTAGCGATGAAGACGACGATCAAGCTTGCGACGTTCGCCCTCGGGATGAGCCTCGTTGGCGCGTGTGTGACGGACGAGACGGAAGACAAGCCGGATCAGAGCGACGTCAAAGGTGGCCCCGATGGCAAGAGCGAAGGCTGGGGCGCCTCGGACAACCCGGCGCTGTTCAACGCCAACCTCGACTACGACGCGGCGACGCTGCCGCGCCAGGGCGAAGCGCAGAACATCCCGTGGGCTGGCAACTACTGGCCGGTGTACGAGGACTCGATCAACAAGAAGTGGGGCGCCGGCGATCCGGCGTCGACGAAGTACGGGCGCGCGTTCAACGTCACCGGCGTCGAGGACGCGGTCTCGCGCTACCACGGCGTCGACGCGCAGTCGTCGCGCACCGCGTGCACGACGGATAGCGAGTGCAACTCGTCGATCGGCGAGTCGTGCGCGATCCGCACCGGGCAGACCAGCGGCCGCTGCATCCCGACGTGGTGGGGCATCTGCCACGCGTGGGCGCCCGCGGCGATCCTGCTGCCCGAGCCGAAGAAGGCGGTCACCTATAACGGCGTCGAGTTCAAGATCCAGGACATCAAGGCCCTGCTCACGCTCGTCCACGATCGCACCGAGAACAAGTTCGTGTCGCTGCGCTGCGACTCGCTCGACAGCGCGAACGAGATCGCGTTCGACAAGTACGGCCGCCCGACCGGCCCCAACGCGAACTGCCGCGACACCAACCCCGGCACGTTCCACGTGCTGATGACGAACTACCTCGGCAAGCAGAAGGCGTCGTTCGTCTACGACCGCACGTGGGACAGCGAGGTGTGGAACCAGCCGCTGCGCGGCTATCGCATCACGCAGCAGGACGAGATCTCCGCCGTCGAGGCGAACAAGCTGATCGGCGTCACCGTCGAGGGCGGCACCACCACCGAGCGCACGGGCGACGTCGCCGGCGGCGCGTGGACGCAGCTCGGCAGCTTCCCGGTCACCGCGGGGACGCAGCTCACCGTCGCGATGACCGGCACCGGTGACCCCGACATGTTCGTGCAGTTCGGCGCCGAGCCGACCGCGTCGAGCTACGCGTGCCGTCCGTACGAGACCGGCGCGGCCGAGACGTGCAACCTGACCGTGCCCGCGGGCGCCACGCAGGTGTTCGTCGGCGTGAATGGCTACGGCAGCACCGCCTCGACGTTCACGATCAAGGTGACCTCGGGCGGTGCCGTGCCGACGACCTACGTGTTCAACGACAAGGCCGTGAAGCTGTACCGGACCCACATGGACGTCGACTACATCTCGGAGTCGGCGGCCGGCACCGACGGCAACCTCGGCGCCTCGATCAACACGTACACGCACCAGGATCGCTACGACTACATCCTCGAGGTCGACGGCGCCGGCAAGATCATCGGCGGCGAGTGGATCGGCACGTCGAAGAAGAAGCACCCCGACTTCGTGTGGCTCCCGATCCGCGCGGGGTCGACCACGGTCGCGGGCGGCAAGATCAGCTACGCGAACGTGAAGATGATCTACGACCTCTCGATGCAGGACGGCACGAACCCGAACCCGGGCACCGGCGAGGTCAAGACGGTCAGCGAGTCCGGCACCGTCGCGAAGAGCGCGTGGAAGCAGTACGGCCCGTTCAACGTGGCCGCGGGCGCGACGCTCAAGGCGGTGATAACCGGTGACAACGACGCCGACCTCTACGTCCGCAAGGAGGCCGCGCCCACCTCGTCGTCGTACGACTGCCGCCCGTACCGCAACGGCTCCAACGAGGAGTGCTCGATCGTCGGTCCGGCCAAAGTCTTCGTCGGCGTCAACGGCTACGCCGCGTCGAGCAACTACTCGCTCGCGATCAAGTACACCGAGGGCAGCGGCACCACGACGCCGCCCGTCACGCCGCCGGCGACGTTCACGCACCTCAACGAGACCGGCTCGGTCACGCAGGGCGAGATGAAGGTGTTCCAGCTGCCGATCCCCGCGGGCAAGCGCGTGGTCGTGCGCACGACGTCGACGAAGGATGTCGATCTCTATCTGCAGATGGGCGCGGCGCCGACGACGTCCTCGTACCTCGCGCGTGCGTGGACGAGCTCGGGCAACGAGGCCGCGACGTACACCGCGACCAGCAACGGCGTGCTGTACATCGGCGTCCACGGCTATCAGGCCGGGTCGTTCACGGTGAAGACGGCCGACCAGTAGTCACTTCGTCGTGAGACGCGAACGCCCGGTCGATGTCGGCCGGGCGTTTTGCATTTCAGCGCAGCCGGTCCGTCACGAAGCGCGCGGCTCGCGCAATAGAGGACCTAGTC
>DATLHR010000556.1:0-12845 GCA_035539815.1 Kofleriaceae bacterium | reverse complement strand
AGGCTGGCCTGACCCGCTATCACCTGCGCGAGCTGCTCAAGCGCCACGGCCTCAAGGGCGGCGACACCGAATAGCCGTGCCCGCGAAGATCCTCGTGATGGATGACAGCGAGATCATCCTCGCCGTCACGCAGAGCACGCTGTCCAACGCCGGCTTCCAGGTCTTCGCGGCGACCACGCTCGCGGAGCTCGACCAGCAGATCGAGCACGGCCCGTTCGACCTCGTGCTGCTCGACGTGCAGATGCCCGAGCAAGAAGGCGACGAGGTCGGCGATGTCCTGCGCCACTCCCTCGGCGTCGACAGCCGCATCTACCTCTACTCGAGCCTGCCCGACGACGAGCTCGAGTCGCGCTGCAAGCTCGCGGGCCTGGACGGCTACATCCACAAGGATGATGGCGCGCCGGCGATGCTCGAAGCCGTGAAGCGCGCGCTGGCGATTCGCCGCGTGTAACCCCTCGGCGGGGCCTGGTTAGCCGAGGCGTTCGAGGATCTCGTCGCGGGTCGCGACGCCCTTCTCGATGAGAAGAGACAGCAGCTTGCGGAGGACTTGCTCGTCGCGCTCGACGAGGGCCTCGAGCTTGGAGATGCGGGCCTGGAGCGAGGCGATCTCGGTGTCGCGGACCTCGGCGGGGGAGGCGGTCGCGAGGGGAGGCGCGACGGTGGTGGGAGAGCGGCGCGGGCCGGCGTCGGGGATGGGCATGCGGCTCGGGCGGCGCTCGCGCACAGTAACCGCGCTGCGGAGCTGTGGCTCGGCCTCGAAGGTGTCGGGCGTGTCGAGCGCGATGGTGATCTCGGGGCGCGTGCCGAGGCCGTGGCCGTAGTAGCGGCCGATCGCGCGCTCGACCTGGCGCGGGCCGGCGAGGAACGGGCGGATGTTGAGCTGGGTGCGGATGCGCAGCTCGTCGATCACGCCGAGGTTGGTCGGATCGACCATGGCGACGTCGAGGAACTTCATCGGCTGCGCGAACGGGACGAGGTGGTGCTGGCGCGCGAGCTCGGACGGGACGAGATCGACGATGTGCTGCGCGATGTCGTAGGCGTCGAGGTCGACGCTCTCGATGCCGAGCTGGCGCGAGAGCACGGAGACCAAGGTCTCCTCGGGTACGAGGTTGAGCTCGACGAGGGTTCGGCCGAGGGAGCGGCCCCACCGGCGTTGGTCCGCCAGGGCCTGGCGCAGGCGGGTCTCGTCGAGGACGCCCGCTTCGATCAACATCTCGCCGAGCTTCTTGCGGCTCATGGAACCATCGTAGCCTGCCCCGTCGCCGCGAGCGTGCCGAGGAACTTCGCCGCGTGGTTCTCGGCGACGGGGAGATCGAACACGACGAAGTGCCCGTCGGAGCCGGCCTCCTGTTCGTACTGGGCGAGCACGGCGGTGACGCCGTTGAGGTTGCCGGTGATCGGCGCGGGCTTGGAGGTGCGGCCGCGCAGCGAGAGGCCCTCGACCGGCTTGAGGGCGGGCAGCTGGACGAGGTCGCCGCCGAGCGCCGTCGCGAACGCCTCGATGCCGATGTTCGGCGAGTAGGTGTCGATGAAGCCCTCGCTCTGGTAGATGTTGCGCGGCGCGAGGCCGTCCGCAGGCTTGCGCACCATCAGCGGCGCGTAGTTCACGCCGTCGGAGCGATCGACCCACATCTGGACGAGCGCGAGCGTCGGGTTGTCCTCGTCGACGGGCTCGTCGCGGATGAAGGTCTGCACGAGCGACGGGATGTCGAGCGGCTCCGTCTTGTGGAGGAGGTTCTCGTAGAGGAGGCCCGCGGTGCCGGAGAGCACGGCGCCCGAGAGCGAGGGCTCGAAGGCGACGAAGCCAGGCCCCGTGATGCCGCCTTGCGAGTGACCGAAGAAGTAGATCTTCGCGGGATCGAAGGTGTGCGTGCGCGCACCGTCGGTGATCGAGAGGCCGAGGCCGAGGCGGAGCTGCGAGAACGCATCGGCGAAGCCCTGCGCCGCGTTGTCACGCGCGGCGTACGGGTTCGCGAAGTTGAAGAAATCGAGCTCGGGGTTGCCGCCCGGGTTGCGCGGGCCGTGGAGGACTTGATCCATCGAGATGACGGCGAGGCCTTCCTTCGCGAGCGAGTTCGCGGTGCCGCCGACGAACGACATATAATCGCCGCCGGTGCCGTGCGAGTAGATGACGAGCGGCCAACCGTTCGCCGGGACGTTGCCCGCAGGGATCGAGAGCGCGAAGCGCAGCGTCTCGGTGCGCTGCGAGATCGCCACGCCATCGGCGCCCACCTTGATCTCGCCGCTCGGCGAGTTGCGGTACGGCGGATCGCCGGTCTGGAAGTTCGGCGCCTCGTACATGCCGGTCCACACCGAGTAGACGGGGTTGTCGTTGACGCGGGTGACCCCGGTGGCGACGGGCGCGGGCGCGGCGAGCACGCCCTCGCGCAGCGCCGATGCGACGAACGTCGCGTGCTGGGTGGTGAACACCGCGGCGGAGACCACATCTGCGCGCTCGTCATCGCCGGGCTCGTCGAGATAATCGAGCAGCGGCTGGTAGATCGTGCGCGCCGAGGCGATCGCGGCGTCGCCGCCGCTACCGACGAGCTGCTCGAGCTCCGGCGCGGGCGCGACCGGCTTGCCGTCGGCGTCCAGCACGCGGTTCGTGATCACGAGCGCGTAGGTCGTTCCCTCGTCGAGCGGGAACCCCGGGTAGGGGCGCGCGACGAGGTGGTTGCCGTCGATCGTCTGGGTGCCGGTCGCCTTGAACCGGACGACGATCGGCGTGCGCGTGCCGCGATCCGGCGAGTCCGGATCGATGTTGACGAGGTAGACCGCCGCGCCTGCGTCGCGCGAGGCGGCGGCGTCGGGGAGGCTCGACGGATCGAGCGGGCCGTCGAAGCGGGCGTAGATCGCCGAGTTGAGGCCGAAGCCATCGAGCGCCTCGGCCGCGCCGCGCAGCGCGTCGACGATGAGGCTGTTGGTGGGGAACAGCGAGAGATCGAGCTTCCCGTCGGGATAGCGCCGCAGGTCGTTCGGGAACGGCAGGTCGTAGAAGTGATCCGCCGGCGAGGCACCTGGCACGGCGAACAGCGCCGTGGTCTTCGTGCCGCCATCTCCGTCACAAGCCGCGAGCAGGAGCAGCGCGGCGATCGCGTACGTGCGCATGGAACGCGACCCTATCCCGACGCCGCGGCGATCTCCATCGCTGATGCGAAGCGCGGCGTGCGGTCGGTCACCACGCCTTGCGCGGGCGCAGGTCGCCGAGCGGGCTCGACGCGTCGACCTTCACGCGGCGGCTCTTACTCGACGAGGATGCCGATGCGCCGAGGTCGCGGTGGACCTTGACCGAGACGCCCGACTTGATCTCGACGTCGGCGGTCTTGGCCTTGCGCGTCGACATCGAGATCAGCGTGATCTTGTGCGCGCCGGGCGCGAGGTTGATCGTCGTCGGCGTCTTGAGGCCGGTGGCGCGGCCGTCGATGTACACGAGGCTCGGCGTGTCGCTGGACACGACGGCCTTGCCCGGACCCTTGGCCTTCGCGGCGGGCACGCTCGCCGGCTTCGCGATCTCGGCGGCGATCGGATCGTCGTCGGCGCGCGGCGCCTGCGCGGCGATGCGAGGCGCGGGCTTCCTCGAGGACGACGACGAGCGCTTGGCCGGCTGCTTCACCGCGACCGGCGCCCTCTCGACCTCTTCAGCGGCTTCGACGGCGGTGGCGATCGCGGGCGCGGCGACCGCTTCAGCCGTGGGGACCGCCGCGGGCTCGACGGTCGGTGCGGCCATCGTCGGGACGACGGTGCGCGGCTGCCAGTGCGAGTCGGCAGGGATTTCGGCAGGGGCGGGCGCCGCAGCCGCGACCACAACAGCGGCCTCCGAGTGCGACGTGATCGCCGGTGCCTGGCTGTCGCGCGAGCCGCCGAAGAACGCGGCGACGAACACCGCGATCGCGACTGCACCACCGATCGGCATCGCGATGCGCGACCACCGCGGGATCTGGCGCGGGAACGTGTGGGTCGCGAGCTCGGCGAACGGCAGCGGTGCGACGGGCGCGGTCGAATCGACGTGCTGCGCGCAGGACTCCGCGTACGAGTAGAAGTGGCCCGGCGTCACCGGCTGCGCGTGCAGCTGCGGCGCCGGCATCGGGTTCCGGGGCAGCGGCTGCGAGGGCGGCTGCATAGGCATGGGCTGCATCGACAGAGAGTGCGTTGGCGTGGCCTGCGGGAAGCGCGTCCGCGGCGGCGCGGTCAGCGACGGCATCGGCGCGGCGGGCTCGGCCAGCGCCTCAGCGGGGGCGGGCGATGGACGACGGGCCAGCGACGGGATGGGCAGCGACATCCACGACGGATTCATCGACGGTGCGTTCGCGACGACGTCCCATGGCGGGTGGTCCTCGACGCGAGTGCATTCGTCATCTCCGTGCATCGTCGGAGCCCAGAGCATCGGAGCGCGGCGGCGGGGGACTGCGGCCATGCGCACCCTTCGTGCATCGCGCAGACCAGCCGGCGAATGCAGCATCGTCGCGGGGTTGGGCCGGGGAGCGATGTCTCTGGCAAGGCGACTGGCCGGGACGCCACGCCTCCTGCGACACTCACAAATAGACGACGCACCGGCCCTCGAACGAGGCCCGCCCGGTGGCTGGGTAGGATGCGAGTCGTCGACCGCGTACGATCCGGACCTCGGAGCCGGCGATCACGTCGCCCGTCGAGTGCGTCTCGTCGTAGCCGGCGATCACGAGCTTGTCGTTCGGGCCCATGACGATCACGCCGTCGCAGCCACGCCGCGCGGCTTCGGCGCGCAGCATCCGCAACGCCTTCGGCTCGGGGGAGCCCCACATCGCGCGGGCGGTGGCCTTGACGTCTCCGATCTCCGTGTACGGACGCTCGGGCAACCCGACGGTGAACAAGGTCACCGTGGCAGGCGCACGCGCAGCGAGCGGGCGCGGCGCAGGGTTGGTGGCGACGTACGTGGTGGAGCTGCACGAGGCGAGGGACAGGCCGGCGAGCAGGACGAGCTTGCGCATGGCGCACGCGTCTAGCAATTCAATTGCCGATACACGAGTTGCGCAACCCGCGCGCGATCAGAACGTCAGGGCGACGATGCCGCCGAGCGCGAGGCCGCCGCCTGCGCCGACGGCGGCGAGCGTGGGATCGCTGTCGGTCACGAGGTACGCGGTGAGGCCGGCCGCCGCGACGCCGAGCCCGGTGACGAGCATGCCGATGCCTCGCCGCTTCCATCGCCGCTGGTCGCTCTTCATGTGGCGGACGAGCTTGCCGACGGCGAGATCGATCTGGGCGCCGCGCTCGCCGACCTCGTCGGGGAGCTTGTCGGGCACCTCGTTGAGCAGCTTGATGGTCGCGAGCGTGGCTTCGCGCATCGCTTCCTTCGCGGTGCACACGTCGCAGCGTCCCGACTCCTGCGAGAGCACGCGGCCGTTGTCGGTGCGCACGATCGTGACGACGTAGCCGTAGCTGGTGCCCTCGGCCTTGAGCGCGGCGAGCAGCGCGAGCTCGGCGCTGGTCTGGGTGCGCAGCTCGGTGAGGCACGGGCCGATCAGGCAGCCGTCGTTCCACTTCGTCGAGAACTTCATGCGCTCGCGCACCTGGGCGCCGGTGGACAGCCAGAACGCGTTGGTGTCGAGCTGCTCCTCGAGCTCGCGCTCGAACTGCTTGCCGACCGAGTCCGGCATGCCCTCGACGCGGATGTCGAGGACGGCGACGATGCGGCGGCCGGCGGGTGCCGCGTTCGCCACGCTCGCCGCCGCGATCGCGATCAGCAGGACCCAGCGCGTCACGCTTCGTCGACCTGCGTGATGAACTGCTTCATCAGCCCGTCGATCATCAGGTTGCGATCGTTGATCTGGTACTTGCCATCGCGCCAGCCGCTCTGGATCTCGTCGTACTTCTTCTCGGCATCCGCGATCACCGTCTTGTAGATGCCGACCTTCTTCACGATGTCCTTCTGATTGCGGATGAAGTAGCTGACCATCGACGCGCCCGCGGCGACGGTGAGCACGAGGCCCAGGGGACCACCGAGTGCGTAGCGCAGGCCGATCCGCAGCGCGATCATGAGGCCGGCGCCAACCGCAAGCTTCTTCGTCCCCGAGCCGTCGACGACGGAGTCCTTGGCCATCGCGAACGAGGTCGAGCCCGAGGCGATCAGGAGGGCGATGAAGTTGCCCTTCCGGGTCGTCCAGCCGCGGTCGTAGTACTCCTTGATACCCTGCTTGAGGAACGCGTCGAACGCGCTGTAGAGCCCTTGCGCGCCTGCGGCTGGTTCTTTTTGGGGCTCCGGCACACATGCAGGATACCACCAAGGTCTCGTTTGACAGGGGTACCTGCGTCGCACAGATTCGAGGGCATGAACCGGATGAGGGTCGCGGCGTTGATCGCCGTTTTGTGCGCGAGCGGCACCGCCGCGGCGGATCTGGCGACCGGGCGCGACAAGCTCACCGCCGGTGATTACAAGACGGCGATCGCCGAGCTCGCGAAGATCAACGGAGCGGAGCGTCCGGCGGCGCGCGTGCTGCTCGCGCGCGCGCAGATCGCGACCGGTGATTATGCGGCGGCGGAGGCGACGCTCGCTCCCTTCACGAACGGCAAGGACGCGACCGCGATCGAGGCTCGCATCCTGCGCGCGGAGCTGCGCGGCGAGCGCGGCAAGCTCGGAGAGGGCCGCAAGGACCTCGAGGCGCTGTTCAAGGAGAAGCCCGACGATCGCGCGGTGAGGACTGCGCTCGGCAAGCTGCGGCTCGCGCAGGGCGACTTCCTCGGCGCGAAGGCGCTGTTCGACGCGACGGTCAAGGAGAGCGACGACCAGAAGCTCGACCTCGACGACCCGGTCCAGCTGGCGCAGCTCGCGATCGCCGCGCGCTTCACGTCGAACTTCCAGCTCTCCAACGACGCGTTCCGCGAGGCGATGAAGCTGCGCCCGCAATGGACCGACACCGGCATCGAGTGGGCGGATCTGTTCCTCCAGAAGTACGCCGCCCAGCTCGCGGAGCAGACGCTCGAGGAGGTGTTCAAGGTCAATCCGAACCATCCGGAGGCGCACGCGGTGATGGCGCAGGTCATCGTCGAGACCCGCTACGACCTCGCGGCGGTGCGCCATCACCTCGACACGGCGTTCGCGGTCAACCCGAAGAACGCGCGGGCGCTGAAGGTGAAGGCGTCGATCGCGATCGATCAGAACCAGTGGGACGAGGCGAAGAAGACGCTCGACGCCGCGCTGGCGGTCAACCCCGAGGACGTCGAGGCGATCGCGATGAAGGCGACGATCGCGTGGCTGCGCGATGACATGAAGGGCTACGACACCGAGCGCAAGAAGGCGTTCGCGATCAACCCCGGCTACGCGGAGCTGTATCGCATCGTCGCGCGCTCGGCCGTGCGCGAGCACCGCTACGTCGAGGCGATCGAGCTCGAGAAGGAAGCGGTCAAGCTGCGCCCGAGCTTCTACGAAGCGATGGCCGGCGCGGGGCTCGGCTACCTGCGGCTCGGCATGGAGAAGGAAGGGCTCGAGTGGATCGAGAAGTCGTGGGTCGGCGACCAGTACAACGTCCGCACCTTCAACACGCGCGATCTGTTCAAGAAGACCATCCCGCAGGACTACTCGATCGCGACGACGAAGAACTTCCGCATCCGCTACCACAACGACGAGCGCGCGGTGCTGTCGCGCTACCTCGAGCCGACGATGGAGAAGGCGTTCGCGGACATGGTGCGCCGCTACGGCTTCACCCCGACGAACCCGACCACGCTCGAGCTGTACGCGGATCGCACCGACTACGCGATCCGCACCGTCGGCCTGCCCGACCTCGGCGCGCTCGGCGTGTGCTTCGGCAAGGTGATCACCGCGATGTCGCCGCAGACCGGTGACATCAACTGGGGCATGGTGCTGTGGCACGAGCTCGGCCACGTGTTCGCGATCCAGCTCTCCGGCTCGCGCGTGCCGCGCTGGTTCACCGAGGGGCTCAGCGAGTACGAGACGCTGATCGCGCATCCGAGCTGGCGGCGCGAGAACGACGCCGACCTCTACGGCGCGGTGCTCAACGGTACGCTGCCTTCGATCGCCGCGCTCAACTCGGAGTTCGTGCAGCCCGATCAGAATGCGGTCGTCGTCGCGTACTACCAGTCCGCGGTCACCATCGAGTACCTCGTGCAGAAGTACGGGTTCCCCAAGATCGTCGAGGCGCTCAAGCTGTTCGGCAAGGGCAAGGAGACGCCCGAGGTGCTGCAGCTCATCACCGGCAAGACGATCCCGCAGCTCGACGCCGAGTTCCGCACGTTCCTCGATGCGCGGCTCAAGCCGTACGCCGGGACGTTCAAGCTGCCGACCCGCGGCTTCGATGACGTGACGAAGCTCGAGATCGCCGCCGACGCCGCGCCCAAGGACGGCAAGGCGCGCGCGCACGTCGCGCTCGGCTACTACTACGACGGCGAGGCAGAGAAGGCCGCGACCGCCGCCGAGGCCGCGCTCGCGCTCGATCCGAAGCAGCCGATCGCGCGTTACATCCTCGCCGAGGTCGCCGTGCACAAGCAGGACGCCGCGCGCGCCAAGCAGCTGTACGCGGGCCTCGTCGCCGACGGCCACGACAGCTACGACCTGCGCACGCGGGTCGCGCAGCTCGCGCAGGCCGAGGGCGACGCCGCCGAGGTCGAGAAGCAGCTGTGCGCCGCGAAGAAGCTCGATCCCGAGCGCAGCTACCCGTATCAGGAGCTGTCCGGCATCTACAAGAAGGCGGGCCGCATGCAGGAGGCGCTCGCCGAGCTCGAGCACTACACGTTCCTCGAGCAGATGGAGCTCGCGCCGCTCAAGGAGCTGATCTCCGAGTACGGCAAGCTCGGCACCTGGTCCAAGGTGAAGCAGTACGCCGAGATGGCGATGTACATCGCGCCGCACGACGCCGACGTGCTGCTCGCGCTCGGCAAGTCGTCGCTGCAGACCGGCGATGCGGCGAAGTCGCTCTACACGTACGACACGATGCTGCTGCTCAAGCCGGCGCCGCGGCGGCCCGCGCTCGTCCACCTCGGGCGCGCGCGCGCGCTGCTCGCGCAGGGCAAGAAGGCCGACGCGAAGGCTGCGCTCGCGCAGGCGCAGAAGACCGAGCCCGAGAACGCCGAGGTGCTCGAGCTCAAGGCGAAGCTGAAGTAGCGCGGCCGCTCCGACACCACGCGCGTTCGAGGGAGCATGCGCTCCATGCCGCCGACGACGAGCTCGGACCTTCGAAGCCCGAGGCCGCCCACGCGCGCGACGCGCCGCCGATCTCGACGGTGGGCGCCACCCCGTCGGCGTTCTTCGAGTGTGCGGGACGTGGCCACCGCGGTGACACGGCACTCGTTCAGCCGGTGAGCTGCGCGCGCACGATGGCCGCATCGGCTCGCTTGTCGTGCCGGACGTACGCGTTCGCGAGCTGCTGGAGGCGCTGTCGGGTGAGGCGCGGGTCCACCCGGTCGAAGAACGCCCGCGCCTGCGCCGGGTGGGCGACGCGTGCGTAGAGCTCGACCAGCTCCGCGCCCGCGGTCTCGCGGAGCGGCGAGACGGCATCGCGCGCAACCCGGAACATCTCATCGAACGCACGGAGCTCATCGAGGGCGGCCATGTGGGTCCGGACGGCACGTGGGTCGCGACAGTCGCAGGGGCCGCAGGCCTCGGGCGTGTCGAGCACCTACTCGAGATGACAGCGCGAGCGAGACCACCGCGGAGACATGGCCAAGTTCATTCGAAGTACTCCTGGACCGACGGCTCCTCATCCGGCCCGACCCTCCACGTCAGCGTGATCAGCGCGTGGCCCGCCTCGTGATAGAGGTGGTCGGCTGCCGCGAGGAGGTCGAGCAAGCGCGTAGTCGGCTGGAGCTCCTCGAGCTTCGGCACCCCGCGCCCGAGCCGCGGCGGCTTCCCGCTGTTCCGTCCGAAGAAGATCCACCGGACGCCGTCCGTGAGCGCGCTGCGCAGCTCGGCGAACACTTGCTCGTCGATCCCTGCCCGCAGCGCCTGGAGGCCGGCGTGCTCGTCGAACGAGACGAGCTTCGCGGAGACCTCCCAGCGAGCCTGCGCCGTCGGGCGGGTGCCGTGCACGATCAGGTCGTGGATCCGGCGATCCGCGAACAGCGCGTCGCGGTGCGCCTCCAACACCTCGCGCTCCGGGTACTCGAAGGGCGGCCGCGCCGGTGCTCGGATGTCGGCGCCTCCGAGCGCTTGCTCGAGCGTTTCACCGGCCGGGACGAAGCTGTGGCTGACCGCCTTCGTGTGCTCCGTCGGCGCTCGGTCCAGGCAGTCTCGTACGAGGCTCACCACCCGCTCGATCTTTCCCCGCGCATCGGCTGACACGTCATCCAGCTTCATCCGGTTCGCTCCGTTCCAATGGGAGCCGGCAGCGTACCTCGCAACGGGGCCGGTGCTCGTCTCGAGGCGCGACGGCGCTGGCGTAGAAGGCCGAGCCCGAGAACGCCGAGGTGCTCGAGCTCGAGACCAAGCTCGAGTAGCGCGGTCGCTCCGACACCACGCGGGTGCGAGAGTTCCGCGGAACTTCGGCGCGTCGGCCGTGTCCGTCGGAGCATGCGCCCCACGCTCGCCCGCATCCTGATGACCGCGCTCGTCGCGGCGTCCTGCTCGTCACACAAGACCGCTGACCAGAGCAGCGGTCTCGAAGCGTTCGAGTCCGTCGAGACAACGCACACCAGCGCTAGCGACGAACCACCTCCACCGAGCGAGGACGAGCGTGGAGGGGGAGGTACGAAGATGGAGCTGGAGCGAGCGGAGGGCAACATGCAGCTCTCCGAGGGCAAGGCAGGGAAGGCGGATCCCTCCCTCGCCCGCGAACAGGCGATCGAGGCCGCGCGCAGCGCGGGCGTGCTGGGGAACAGCAATGGGCGCGTGAGTAGCGGCTTCGACAGCGCCAACGGCACCGGAGGCGGCACCATCGGGACGGGGCGGTACGGCACGCTCGGGCATGGCAGCGGCACCGGCGCCGGCTTCGGTGTGTCCGGCTTCGGTCCGGGTGGGGGTGGCGGTGGCTTGCGCGGTCGTTCGGCCGGGCCATCTGCCGACGAGGTCAGCGCCGAGGTCTACAAGGACTACGGCAAGAACGCGTGGACGGATGCGGCCGCGGATCACCTGTCGACGTTCGCCGCCGATGTCGACACCGCGAGCTACACGATCACGCGGCGCAAGCTCACCGAGGGCACGCTGCCGCCGAGAGAGGCGGTCCGCGTCGAGGAGCTGGTCAACTACTTCAAGTACACGTACGCCCAGCCGGCATCCGGCCAGCCGTTCTCGGTCGCGATGGATCTCGCGCCATCACCGTTCTCCGCCGAGCGGCACATCCTGCGCGTCGGCGTGAGCAGCAAGCCGATCTCGATCCGCGAGCGCAAGCCGGCGCATCTCGTGTTCCTCGTCGACGTGTCGGGCTCGATGTATTCACCCGACAAGCTCCCGCTCGCGAAGCGCTCGCTGCGCATCCTCGTCGACAACCTCCACGACGGGGACACGGTCGCGATGGTGACGTATGCGGGCCGCACGCGCGTGGTGTTGCCGCCCACCGGTGTCGATCAGCGCGGGAGGATCCTCGCCGCCATCGAGGATCTCAGCGCGAGCGGTTCGACGGCGATGGGCGACGGCATCAAGCTCGCGTACGCACAGGCGGCGAAGCGGCTGACGCCTGACTCGATCAGCCGCGTCATCGTGCTCTCCGACGGTGACGCGAACGTCGGCAGCACGAAGCACGAAGAGATCCTCAAGACGATCGAAGGCAACGTCAAACAGGGCGTCACGTTGTCGACGATCGGGTTCGGGATGGGGAACTACAAAGACGAGCTGATGGAGCAGCTCGCGAACAAGGGCAACGGCAACAACTTCTACATCGACGGGTTGTCGGCGGCGAAGCGCGTGTTCCAGGAGCAGCTGGGCGCGACGCTCGAGGTGGTCGCGAAGGACGTCAAGCTGCAGGTCGACTTCGACCCGGCCCAGGTGAAGCGCTACCGGCTGATCGGCTACGAGAACCGCAACGTTCGCGATCAGGACTTCCGCGACGACAAGGTCGACGCCGGCGAGATCGGGGCGGGACACCAGGTCACCGCGCTGTACGAGCTCGAGCTGAGCGACGCACGGCGCGCGAGCACGGCGCCGATCGTCACCGCGCGCGTGCGCCACAAGGCACCCCTCGGCGACACCGCGACCGAGGCCGCCGTCCCGCTCGGCGCCACGGCGATCGCACCTTCGTTCCAGCAAGCGAACACCGACCTGCGCTTCGCGTTCGCCGTGGCCGCGTTCGCCGACGTCCTGCGCGGCGGCGCCGATGCGAAGGATTGGGACCTGGCGGCGATCAAGACCATCGCCGCCGCCGCCGCTAACGGCAGCGCGGACCGCAAGGAGCTCGTCGGCCTGATCGACCGCGCGATCACGTTGCGTACCCGCACCGCGCGAAATCCGTGAATGTGGGTTACGATCTGTCTTCGTGACGGTGGCCTCGCTGGTCTATGCGGACGCTGATGGGATCGAGCGCTCGTTGACGATCGGCGCGGAGCCGGTGCTGGTCGGCCGCGCGACCGAATGCGCGATCCGCAGCTCGGATCCCCGCGTGTCGCGCAACCACGCCCGGTTCTACCTCGATCACACGGGCACGCTGCACGTCGAGGATCTCGGCAGCTCGAACGGCGTGTACGTCGGGCCGCACAAGGTGCAGCACTGCGCAGTGCCGATGAACGAGCTCGTGTTCGTCGGCAGCCTGGTGTTTCGCATGGTCGCGCCGCCTGCGCCGCCGATGCAGGCCGCGGAGTGGGCGCAACCCGCGACGCAGCCGGCGACACCGCAATGGCAGCCGGTGCAAACGCACGAGCCCACGGTGAGCTGGCAGCCACCGCAGCCCGCGCCGGTCTTCACGCCCCCGCCCGCGCCCCTGCCCGCAGCTCCG
>DATLHR010000555.1:0-10199 GCA_035539815.1 Kofleriaceae bacterium | reverse complement strand
GCGCCACACTCGTGGTTCGTCGCGTTCGCCGAGCCCACGACGATTGCGGAGGGCGGCGTCGACGTGCGCGGGCGCCTGGCCGTCGCCGTCGTCGTGCCCCGCGGTGGCTCCGGTGCGTCGGCGGCGGGGCCGATCGCGATGCAGATCCTCGGCGCGGCGAACGAGCTCGGCTACCTCGGCGGCGCGACGCGCTGATGCGTCGAGGTCAGGTCTTGGGCTCGGAGTCCGCTGCGGGCGCATCGGCGGCGGGCGCCGGCGGCTCGAGCAGCTCCTTGCGATAGACGAGGCGGCCGCAGCGCGGGCAGGTCTCGATCGACTCCATGCGCGCGAGGATGTTGTTGAGCTGCGGCGGCAGCGCCATGTGGCAGCCCTGGCACACGCCCTTGATCACGGGCGCGACCGCGTAGCCCTTCTTCGCGGCGAGGCTGTCGTAGGTCTTCAGCCATTGCTTCTCGACCTGGGTGCGGGCGGCGTCGCGCGTGGCCTTCGCTTCCTCGAGCTGCGTCTTGAGCGTGGTGAGCTGCTCGGCCTGCGCGGCCTCGCTGTTCGCGAGCTCGGTGCGCACACCCTCGACGTCCTTGTCTCGCGCGGCGAGCTGCGCTGTCGACGTGCTCGACGCCTCGCTCACCTTCTTGAGCTCGCTCTCGCGATCGCTGATCGACTTGCGCTTGTTCTCGACCTCGCGGCTCGCGGCGCCGAACTCCTTGCTGTTCTTCGACGCCTGCAGCTTGTTCTGCGCCGCCTTGAGCGCCTCGCGCTCGCGATCGAGCAACTCCTGCTGCTGCTTGCGCCAGGTGTCGGTCTCGGCGAGCTTGGCGCGCTCGGCGTCGAGCATGGTCTGCAGCTTCGCCAGATCGCGCCGCAGTGGATCGAGCTTGGCCGGGAGCTGAGTCACCGCGCTCTCGAGCTCGCGGACCTTCACGTCCGACTGCTGGAGCTGGAGGAGGGAGACAAGCTGTTCGCGCACGGTGGATACCTTTCGCCCTGCAGAGCTGCAGGAAACTACGTTGCTGCTTTTCAGTGTGGGCCCACCTGGGTTTGAACCAGGGACCCACCGGTTATGAGCCGGCCGCTCTAACCGACTGAGCTATGGGCCCGCGGGCGTACGGTGCCAAGCGTTGTGCAACACCGCACGTCAGCGACGCGCACACTATCAGGTTGGCAAGAAACGACAACACCTCGGCGTCAAGTTGCCCCTGCTTGAGTGGTTGTGCCGGGGCTATACTGGCTCTCGATGAGGCTTGGCAATGTTGCACGTGTAGTGGCCGTGCTGGCGCTCGGGCTGGCTGCGGCCGGTTCTGCGACGAGCTCCAGTCAGAACCCGCCGCCGTACCCGCCTGCGCAGCAGGCTCAGAACCAGCCGCCGCCGCCCCAGCAGATGGAGCCGTCGGCGGCGCTCGGGGTGTGGCAGTCGAATTTCGGCGCGGTGAAGATCGAAGCCGACAACAACAAGGGAGGTCTGCAGACCGGCGCCGTGCAGGGCGTCTGGGTCTACCAGCGTCAGGGGCAGGAGGTCATCGGCTACTTCGCGGGCAGCCTGCGCGGCAACGTCCTCGATTTTCGGTGGCAGGAGCCGAACAACCCGCCGCTCGTCGGCGCCGGGTTCCTCGTGTTCGACCCGGCCGGTCGCCAGTACTCGGGCCGGTGGTGGAGCGACCGCCGCGATCGCGTGGGTGACTGGAACGGCTGGCGCCAGGCGGCCGCGACGTCGACGACCGCGCCGGCGTACGGCGGCTCGATGTACGGTGGATCGACCTACGCCGATCCGAACAACGCGGTGCCGCCGCCCGCCCCGTACACGCAGCCGGCGCCGAATCAGCCGTACTACGGCCCGCAGCCGCAGCCGCAGCCGCAGCCGCAGCCGTACTCGCAGCCGCCTCCGCAGCCGCGCCCGTACTACTGAGGGCGCCGCGCGAGCCGCGCGAGATCGAGCTCGCCGTCGAACACGAGCTTCGCCGGCCCGTGCATCTTCACGTTCGACAGCTCCGGCATCACGCGGATCGAGAGCGCGCCGCCGGGCAGGTTGACCTTGACCGCGGGACCCTCGTCGCAGCGGCCCGTGAGGATCGCCGCCACCACGGTCGCGCACGCACCGGTGCCGCACGCGAGCGTGAGCCCCGCGCCGCGCTCCCACACCACGAGATCGATCTCCTGTCGGCTGCGCACGTACGCGAACTCGGCGTTCGTGCGCTGCGGGAAGTACGCGTGGCGCTCGATCGATGGACCGACCGTCTCGGCGAGGTGACGCGCTTCCTCGCGCGATCCGACGAACGTGATCGCGTGGGGGTTGCCCATCGAGACGCACGTGATGAGGCGCGTGGGCTGCCCCGGGACATCGATCGGCTGCTCGATGCAGCGCTCGCCGAGCGGGCCGACCATCGGGATCTCGCCGCGGGTGAGGCGGGGCGCACCCATCGAGACGGTGACGCCGTCGGGCTGGACGACGCACACGAGCCGGCCGGCGCCGGTGTCGATCGCCATCTCGTCCTTGGTGACGCCGCCGCGATCGTGCAGCTCCTGGACCACGCAGCGCAGACCGTTGCCGCACATCTCGGCCTCGCTGCCGTCGCTGTTGAGGACGCGCATGCGCGCATCGTCGCCGGTCGTCGACGGCAGGATCGCGAGCACGCCGTCGCCGCCGATGCCGAACTGCCGATCGCACAGCGCGACGACGTTCTTCGGATCCTGGACCGCCGCGGCGTCTTCCGGAGACGCCTTGCGAAGATCGACGACGACGAAGTCGTTTCCGAGCCCCTGGTACTTGGCGAAGCGCATGCAGGGACCCTAGCAGAAGCGGGTCACCTGGTCTCGACGAGCGCGCCGTCGGCCAGCGTGTAGAAGTGGGGCCCCGGCGACAGGCACGCGCGACGAGCGTCGGGAGGGCCCGTGAGCACGAGCCGACGGGTGGAGCCGTCGCGCCCGTCGCGGAAGTCGCGCTGGGTCGTGATGTCGGCGCTGCACGAGCCTTTCATCACGGGGCCGGGAATGTCGACGAAGCCTGTCGCCGCGAGCTTGGTGACCACGAGCGCGTGCTCGGTCGCGAACACGAGCTCCTCGCCGGTATCGTCGTCGATGTCGCCGAGGGTGATCAGCTTGGCGCCTGCTGGGGCCGGCGCGAACGGGATGATGTCCTCGCGGCCGGCGGCAAGCTGATGCGCGGTGTGGTGTCTGACCTCGGGCGCGAACGTGACGACGAGCGCGGGGCCGACGCGGCCGGGGATGGCGAGCAGCACGCCGTCGCAGCGCAGCTGCAGCTTGTTCGGATCGAGCTCCAGCTGCTCCGCGACGCGCGAGGTGAGCTCGTCGCGAAACTCGTCGCACGTCGGCCGGTAGGGCGTGCACGGCGTCATCGCGAGGTTGGCGGCCTCGCTCGGGCTGACGCTGCGAAGCAGCGCGAGGAGCTCCTCGCGCACGGCAGGATCGCAGCGCGTCCTGTAGTCCGCGCGCAGCTCCGCGATCCGTGCGTCCCGCGCGTCGTCCTCGGGGCGGCGCGGCGGCGCGGTCGACGCTGCGATCGGGGCGGCAGCGGTGACCTTCGCGCTCGTCTTCGGGCTCGCCGTCTGGTCGCGCGGAGGATGGCTCTCGAGCTGATAGACGCCGTACGCGACGCCAACGAGCGCCGCGGCGATCGCGGCAGCCTTCACCATGCCGCTCCACTTGCTCGCGTGCAGCGAGCCAGCGGCGGCGATCTCGCGGTCCTCGGCGCGCGCGAGCTCGGCCCAGTCGACCTCGGGCATCGTGTCCATCAGCGCTCGGCACGCCGCGACGGCGCGCTGATAGCCGGCGTAATTGAACGTCGCCGTCTTGACCTCCGCGACGCGCAGCCGTCCGAGCATCAAGCTCATCATGTCGAGCTGCAGCGACGAGTCGATCTGGGTCACGCCCAGGATGCCGAGCTCGTGCACGCGCAACGCATCGAATGCCGAGACGTCGCGCTCCATCGCGACCAACGCCGTGCGCGCCTCGTCGAGGTGGCGCCAGATCTCCGGATAGATCCGCTGCGCTTCACCGATCGCGATCTCGAGGTCGGACGACTCCATGAGACCGGGTTGCAGCAGCGCGCGGAATCGATCCGCGAGCGTGCCGGCGACACGGAGCGAGCGAATCGGGTCCGACATGGCGGCAGGGGATCACACGAGGCCCCGACCCGATCAAGCGCTTTCAACGCGCGTCTCGCCGTGCGCGGCAGAAGCACGCACGTCGGCGTCCACTACCTCCACGTGACGGCGAAGCGCATGGAGTGCCCGGCCGACGTTCACGTCGGGACGCCACTGCTCGGCGGGCGCGCCGCGCTGTTCGCGTCAGGGCGCGGCGCTGCCAGCGGGCGCGGCGGGCGTCGGCGCAGCAGGCGCAGGCGTCGGCGCAGCAGGCGCGGGCGTCGGAGCAGGTGCAGCCGGCTTCGGGGGCGTGGTCGCGGCGGGCGCGGCTGGAGGCGTCGACGGGGTCGCAGGCGCGGTCGGCGCGCGGGTGGCGGGGGGCGTCGTCGGCGCGGCGGTGCCCGACGAGGGCGTGGTGGTCGACGGCGCGGCCGGTGCGGCGGTGTCCGCGCTGCCGGCGGCCGGCGGGGTCTCGACCGGCGGAAGCGAACCATCGGAGCCCGGCGCGGTGAGCGGCGCGGTGGCTGGGTCGACCGGGGCCATCATCGACGGATCGTTCGAGCCCGTGGCGGCGGAGTCAGCCTGCTCGGCCTTCTTTGCCTCGTCGGCCTGCTTCTTCGCCGCCTTCTTCGCCTCGGCCTTCTTGCGCTCCTCCTCGCCGAAGCTCTTGAGGCCGTCGGTGGAGTCACGGCTCGCGATGAAGGCGAGGACGATCGACGTCATCATGAAGACGGTGGTTGCGCCCGCGGTGAGCTTCTTCAAGAAGGTCGACGCGCCCGAGCCGCCGAAGACGGTGCCGGCATTGGTGCCACCGAAGGCTCCGCCCATGCCGCCGCCCTTGCCCGACTGCAGCAGCACCGTGAGCATGAGGAACAAGCACACGATGACGTGCAAGACCGTGATCAGCGTCGACATGCGGACCTAGCTTCTAGCCCAATGGAGTAGGCGGTGCAAGGGTTAGGACGGCCGCGTCGCCTTGACGATCGCAATGAAATCAGCGGCTTCGAGAGAGGCCCCCCCAACGAGCGCGCCGTCGATGTCGCGTTCGGCCATCAGGGCCTCCGCATTGCTGGGCTTCACCGAGCCGCCGTACTGGATGCGAATGGTGTCGGCGACGCTCTGGCTGTAGCGCTCGGCGAGCCGCTTGCGGATGTGCGCGTGAACCTCTTGGGCCTGCGCGGGCGTCGCGGTGCGACCGGTGCCGATGGCCCAGACAGGCTCGTACGCGATGACGATCTTCCCCGTGGCTGCGGCGTCCACGCTCGCGAGCGCACCCGCGAGCTGCTCGTCGACGACCGCGAGGGTGCGGCCGGAGTCCCGCTCGGCGAGCTGCTCGCCGACGCAGACGATGGCGCCGAGGCCGGCCGCGATGGCGGCGCGTGCCTTTTTGCCGACGCTCTCGTTGGTGTCTCCGAAGAACTGGCGCCGCTCGCTGTGGCCGACGATCACCCAGGTCGCGCCCGCATCCGCGAGCAGGGCAGGGGAGACCTCTCCGGTCCAGGCCCCGGTGGTCTCCCAGTGGCAGTCCTGCGCGCAGGTGGCGATGGGCGAGCCCTCGAGCCGCTTGGCGACCGCGGACAGCGCGGTAAACACCGGGGCGACACCGACGGAGACGCCCTTCACGGCGCCGAGCTGGTTCTTGAGCTCGGTGACCAGGGCCAACGCCTCGGAGATGGTCTTGTTCAGCTTCCAGTTTCCGACCACGAACGGGGTGCGCATCGAGCCGTTCCTACCACGCCGGTTGGTGGCCAACTGGCCCCGACGCCTCGGGCCGTGAGAAACTTTTCCGGATCGGTGGACCCGCGCCTCGCCAAAGCTATCTCCACGCCGAAGATCCAGGGCCACGCCGGCGAACTGGTCCGTCTGGCGTTGGCTGCCCTCGACGCGCTCAAGCGCCTCGATGACAGCTTGTACGAGCGGTTCGTCGCGAGTCGCAACGAGCCGGACAGCCCCGCGACCGGGCCCGAGGGTCTGCGCAAGCTGTGGGACGACACGTTCGGCGGCTTGCTCGCGCTGCTCGCGTACTGTCGCGCGCTCGAGAGCGAGCAGCCGAAGAAGCCGCGCGCGGCGACCGCGGTCGAGGATGCCTTCGAGATCGGCGAGCTCGAGATGGGGCCGTCGGGCCCGACGATCGTCGACGGCCTCGACTTCGGCGCGAATGACGTCGGCGACCTGCTGGAGGGCATCGACGAGCACCACAACGAGGGCGACGCGGAGAAGTGGAGCAAGGTGCTCGAGAAGGTGCTGTCGATCGAGTACGGCCTGCGCACCCAGTACAACGATGCATCGTCGCGCATGAACGCCGCACTCGAGCACGGCCAGATCAGCCAGGTGCTCGGCTTGCTCGACGACACGCAGAGCGCGGCGAGCGAAGGCGTGCACGCGCTGGTGTCGGCGGTGTACGAGGCGTTCGTCCCCGACGCGAATCCGGCGACCGTGGTGCCCGGGTACCTGACCTCGCTCGGCCGCGCGCTGCTCGTGCGCCGCGGGCTGGCCGAGCTGGCCGCGACGCTCGGGCCGTACAACGACGTGCTGCAGAGCGATCAGGTCGATCGCCACGCGGAGGCGCTGCAGCTGATGCGCGACGCGCTGCACGGGTTCGTGACGTCGGTCGTGTGCCGCGCGATGCGCGCCGCGGATCGCTGGCAGATGGTCGAGTTCGATCTCGAGCTCGGCGGCCAACCGATGGGCGCGGCCCGCCTGACGTGCGAAGGGCTCGTGAAGTACCTGGAGTCGCTCGGCTCGATCAACCAGCGCGAGGTGCTCGTGCTGCACGACCAGCGCACGCTCGAGCAGATGCGCGAAGCGCTCGCCAACGCGCGGCAGCTGATCGATCTCAGCCCGCGGACCGCGATCGAGATGCTCGATCGCGCATACCAGGCGGCGCAGCGGCTGCGCGGGCGCGCGCCGCACACCGATCAGCTCGTCATCGCGCTCGAGCGCTACGCGCCGGAGTCCTCGGCGCCTGCCGAGAGCACGAAGTTCCTCGAGCGACTCGAGGAGCTGCTCGCCGCCGCCGGCGGCTGACGCTCACGGCCAGGTGAGCTGGAACACGCAGCGGTGCGCGCCCTGCACCGCGCACTGCGGGTGCATCGCGACCGCCGAGCCCGCGGTCGTCATCTCGACGATGCGCTCGAGCTCCGCGCCGACGAGCGTGCACACGTCGGGGGAGCCCGGATAGCCGAGCAGCGTGATGGTGGCGGCGTCGGTCCCGACCGCCACCTCGATGCCGCCCCATTGATGGTAGCGGTCCCAGAAGGACGGCAGCGCGGCGAGCACCTTCACCGCCGACAGCGACGCGGGATCCGCGCCGAACAGGTGCGCGAACGTCGCGCTCATCGTGCCGCGCCCGATCTTGCGCGGCACCAGCTGGCTCGGCAGGCGCTCGCGCGTGCGCTCGAGGGCGAAGATGAGGTCGGCGAGATCGACCCAGCCGAGTGGTGCGAGCGTCGGCGCGAGCACGGTCGCGAGCAGCGGCGATTCGTTCGCGATCTTCGCGATGCCCGACTCCCCGAGGTGATGCTGCAGCAGCTTGGACAGCACGCGCAGGTGCGCCGCGCGGACCTGGCCGGTGACCACGCGCGCGACGCCGGGCAGCGACGGCGGATCGGGCATCGCGGCGATGCTCGCCGTCGGCTCGAACAGCGCGTGCGCGCGCTTGGCCGGATCGCCCTCGCTCTGGCGCGCGGACTGCGCCTGGTGATCGTCGGGCAGGCGCTCGAGCGCGCGGCCGAGGGCGATCGCGAACGTCGAGGCCGACGTCCACCGCTTCTTGGGGTTCGGGGTCAACGCCTTGGCGAGCACCGCGTCCACGGCCTCCGACAGCGACGGCCGCAGCTGCGACGGCGGCGTGAGCGTGTCGGTGACCTGGCGCTGCACGACCTGCGGCGCGGGACCCGAGCCGAACGGCGGCCGGCCGGTCAGCATGCAGTACACGGTGGCGGCGAGGCCGTAGACGTCGGTCGTCGGACCGTCGGTCTGCTCGAGGAACGACTCGGGCGCCGCGAACCCCGGCGTGCCGGCGGCGTCGCGCACGTCGCCCGCCTTGACCGCGACGCCGACGTCGACGAGCACCGCGCGATCGCGCTCGCGATCGAGCAGGATGTTGGCCGGCTTGACGTCGCGGTGGATGACGCCGAGCGCGTGCATCGCGTCGAGCGCGTCGCCGATCTCGAGCGTGATCTGCGCGACCGCCGCGGTCGGGAACCACTCGCCGCGGCCGAGCGTCACGCGCACGACCTCGGACAGCGGCTGGCCCTCGACGAGCTCCATCACGAAGTAGACGTTCTGCGCGTGCTCGCCGAGCGCGTAGACCTGCACGAGGTTCGGGTGCTGCAGCGAGGCGAGGATGCCGGCCTCGGCGCGGAACCGCGCGACCAGGTCGCGATCGGACGCGAGGTCCGAGCGCAGCACCTTGATCGCGACGGCGCGGTTGAGCCCCAGGTCCTCGCCGCGATAGACGACGCCCATCGCGCCGCGCGACAGCTCGTGCACGACGCGGTACGTGCCGCCGACGATCGTGCCGGCGGACAGCGAGCCCGTGTCGCTCGCGGCGTCGAGATCGGTGATCCGCTCGTCGGCGCCGATGATGCGGACCTCGTCGGGCCCGGTCACGCGCAGCGCGCCGTAACAGCGGGCGAGGGCGGCCTCGCCGCTGCGCTCGCCGTGCCCGATCTCGGTGAGCACGGAACGCACCTTGACCTCGAGCGTGCTGTCCGCATCGATCTGGATCGGCTCGTCGAGCAGGCGCGCGAGGATCTTCTTGCACACCGGCGCGGCTTGCTCGCTGCTCGCACCGACGAGCAGCACCGCGAGCTCGTCGCCGCCGAGCCGGCCGAGCGGATCGTTGCCGCGCACCGTCGCGCGGATGCGCGCGCTGACCTGCGCGAGCACCTCGTCGCCGGCCTTGTGGCTGTGCATCAAGTTGATCTTGCGCGTGCCGACGACGTCGAACAGCGCGAGCGTCAGCTTCTCCTGCCGCCGCCCCGCCGCCGCGATCTCGTGCGCCATCGCCTGCTCGAACGCGCCGCGCGACATCGCACCGGTCAGCGGATCGTGGAGACTCGTCGCGAGCAGGCGCTCGCCCTCGGCGACGATGCGACGATGGCTCGATAGCCACGACAGCTCGCGGGTGAGGCGCGTCGCGATCGCCTTGAGGTCGGTGCGCTCTCCCGCCGTGAACGGCCGGCCTTGGTCGGTGATGATGGCGACCAGGCCGGCGACCTCGCTCGGGCCCGAGCGCAAGGCATCCGCGATCACCGCGCGCGGCTTCGGTCCGCCGAGGATGACCGTGCCCGACGCTGCCGCGGCGATGCGCGCGGCGGTGGCGACCGTCGCGCGATAGGTCTCCGTCGGCGGCGTGCGCGCGGCGGTCGGCGTCATCTGCGCGCCGTCGCGCCACCACACGATGCAGTCGTGCGCGGTGAAGCCGTCCGCGACGGCGAGCAAGGTCTCGGTCGCGCTGCCCGTGAGATCGACGAGCGACGTCGCGATCAGGCCGCGCGCGCGGGCGAGGTCGAGCTCGGTCGCCTCGGCGGTGGGCTCGGTGATCGCGCGCAGCGCCTCGACGGACACCGGCGTCAGCAGCACGCCGGTCGCGGTGGCCGTGGCGGCAGCGCCGGCGAGGCGCGCGGCGTTGCTGCTGTCACCGACGATCCACCGCGCGGGCCCATCCGCCGGCGCCGGGCCGAGGTCGGGGGCGACGAGCGGCGCGACGAGCACCGCGGCGGTGCTCGCGTCCGGCGGCGCGTCGGCCGTGATCGCGAACAACTCGATCGCGGCCGCCGCAGCGACGGGCGACAGATCGGCGAGCAGGCGACCCGATGGGTCGAACACCGCGAGCCGGCCTTTCATCCACACCATCCTACTCCGGCCCCGGTGGCGGCGTCGAATGCACGCCGTGCCGATGCGCGCGCTCGCCGCCGCTCGGTCGCGGCGGGCAGTCAGCAATCTTCGGGGAGTTGCGGAGGTTGGCAACGGGGCTGCAAGGACACCCTCCCGCTTCTGCTTCACCGCAGCTTGGCTTCGCTTGCCAACCACTTATCGAAGGAGGCTCCATTGCGTTCGATCATCATCACCACCTCGCTCTGCTCGCGGCGGCGC
>DATLHR010000554.1:0-5767 GCA_035539815.1 Kofleriaceae bacterium | reverse complement strand
GTATATCGGGGGGTCGGGGGCGCTGCGCCGCCGCCGCCGTCGCGGCGCTTGAGCGGCCCAGGCGCGCGCGAGCGCGGAGCGGCGAGCGTCGACGAGGGCCGTGTTAACGTCGGGCTCGACTTCACCGATCGCGCCGCCGCCGAGCCTGTCCGATGCTCCAGGCCCTGCCCCTCGTCCTCGTCCTGCTCGCGGCAGCGGTCGTCGTCGTCGTGGCGTGCCGGCTCGTGCGCCTGCCGCCGATCATGGGCTACCTGATCGTCGGCGCCGCGGTGGGCCCGCACGCGCTCGGCTGGGTCGGCGACGAGAGCACGACGCGCAACGTCGCCGAGTTCGGCATCGTGTTCCTGCTGTTCTCGGTCGGCCTCGAGTTCAGCCTGCCCAAGCTGCGGGCGATGCGGCGCGCGGTGTTCGGCCTGGGGCTCGCGCAGGTCGCGATCACGACCGCGGCGGTGACGCTCGCCGCGCAGCTCGCGGGCTTCGGCTGGCAGATCGGCCTCGTGCTGGGCGGCGCCATCGCGATGAGCTCGACCGCGATCGTGTCGAAGATGCTCGCGGAGCGGGGCGAGCTGGCGACGGCCCAGGGTCGCGACGTCATCGGCATCCTGCTGTTCCAGGACCTCGCCGTGGTCGGGTTCCTGATCGTGATCCCGTCGCTCCACGCGGAAGGCACCACGCTGGCGGTGGTGTTCGCGCTGGCGGCGGTCAAGGCGGTGGTCGCGCTGGGCCTGGTGCTGTACGCCGGCCAGCGCCCGATGCGCTGGTGGTTCTCGGTCGTCGCGCGCCAGCGCTCGCACGAGCTGTTCATGCTGAACCTGCTCCTGGTGACGCTCGGCCTCGCCGCGCTCACTGAGGTCGCCGGGCTGTCGCTCGAGCTCGGCGCGTTTCTGGCGGGCATGCTGATCGCCGAGACCGAGTTCCGCTACCAGGTCGAGGAGGACATCGCGCCGTTCCGCGACGTGCTGCTCGGCCTGTTCTTCGTGACCGTCGGCATGTCGCTGGACCTGGCGGCGGTCGCGGCGCACCTCGGCTGGGTCGTCGTGATGCTCCTCGTGCTGGTCGCCGCGAAGGGCGGCTTGATCGTGCTGCTCGCGCGCGCCTTCGGCTCGCCGCTGGCGACCGCGATGCGCAGCGGCATCTACCTCGCGCAGGCGGGCGAGCTCGCGCTGGTGATGCTCGCGCTCGCCGCGCAGAGCCGCATCGTCGAGGGCGCGGTGCTGCACACGATGCTCGCGGCGATGGTGCTCTCCATGCTCGTCGCGCCGGTGCTGATCCAGAACATCGACCGGATCGTGCGTCGCCTCACCGCCAACGACTGGCTCGCGCGCGCCGCCCAGGTCACCGCGATCGCGACGCAGGCGATGGCGCGCCAGGAGCACGTGATCGTGTGCGGCTACGGGCGCAGCGGCCAGAACCTGGCGCGGCTGCTCGAGGCCGAGGACATCGCGTTCGTGGCGCTCGACAACGATCCGTTGCGCGTGCGCGAGGCCTCCGGGGCGGGAACGAGCGTCGTCTACGGCGACGCCGGGCGGCGCGAGTCGCTCGCCGCGGCCGGGCTCGCGAAGGCGCGCGCCGTGGTGATCACGTTCGCCGACGTGCCGCTCGCGCTCAAGATCCTGCACCTCGTTCACCAGGCCCGGCCCGAGCTGCCCGTGGTCGTGCGCACGGTCGACGACTCGGCGCTCGACCGGCTGCTCGACGCCGGCGCGGCCGAGGTCGTCCCCGAGGTGCTCGAAGGCAGCCTCATGCTCGCGTCGCATTCGCTGCTGCTGCTCGGCGTGCCGCTCAACCGCGTGCTCGCGCGCATCCGCGCGATACGCGAGGAGCGCTACGGCCTGTTCCGCGGCTTCTTCCACGGTGCGACCGACACCGCCGACGCCGCCGAGAACCTGCAGCCGCGCCTGAAGTCGGTGCTGCTCAGCGAGCGCGCAGCGGCAGTGGGGCGGCCGCTCTCGGAGCTCGGGCTCGACAACCTCGTCGAAATCAACGGTGTGCGCCGCCGGGGCTCGCGGTCGATACGGCCGACGCCCGAATGGGTCTTCGAGTCGGGCGACGTCGTCGTCCTGCTCGGCCGTCCCGAGAACCTGGCCATTGCCGAGATGCGGCTGCTCGACGGCTGATCCTGGCGTGCGGGCGGCCGCACGCATTTGCTGGGCGCCTCGCGCCCCCGCTACAATCGCCGGTCCTGCGCCTCCCTCGCCCGTGTCCCCCACCCCCCCGGCCCGTTCCACCGCGAGCTTCGATCGACGCCGCACGACGGCCGTCGAGCTCGACGGCGTCACGTTCGGCTACGACCGCACGCGCCAGATCCTGACCGGCATCTCGATGACCATCCCGCGCGGCCAGGTCGTCGCGATCATGGGCGGGTCGGGCTGCGGCAAGACCACCATCCTGCGCCTCATCGGTGGACAGCTCCGTCCGCGCGCGGGACGCATCATGGTGGCCGGACAGTCGGTGCCCGACCTCGACCGCGACGGCTTGTTCGCGCTGCGCCGCGAGGTCGGCATGCTGTTCCAGTTCGGTGCGCTGTTCACCGACCTGTCGGTGTTCGAGAACGTGGCGTTCCCGCTGCGCGAGCACACCGACCTGTCGGAGGACATGATCCGCGACCTCGTGCTGATGAAGCTCAACGGCGTGGGATTGCGCGGCGCCGCGCCGCTCGCGACGGGCGCGCTGTCCGGCGGGATGGCGCGCCGCGTGGCGCTCGCTCGCGCGATCGCGCTCGACCCGATGCTCGTCATGTACGACGAGCCCTTCGCCGGCCTCGACCCGATCTCGCTCGGCATCGTCGGCCAGCTGATCCGCAAGCTCAACGACGCGCTCGGCATCACCTCGGTCGTCGTGACGCACGATGTCTACGAGTCGCTCAAGATCGTCGACTACCTGTACTTCGTCTCCGACGGTCGCATCGTCGCCCAGGGCACTCCGGACGCCGTGCGCGCGTCGCGCGACCCGTTCGTGCGGCAGTTCGTCGACGGACAGGCCGACGGCCCGGTCCCGTTCCACGTCGCCGCCGCGCCGCTCGACACGGCGTTCGCGCTCGATGTCCGCTAGCGCCATCGCCGACGGACTGAGGCGCGTCGGCGGCGGCACGCGCCGCGCGATCTCGCGCCTGGGCTTCGCGGCGCGCTTCGCCCTCGCGGTGCTCCTGCACTCGCCCGAGGGCCTGAAGCGCATCCGGCTCACGCTGCGCGAGATCTATTTCTCCGGCGTGCTTTCGCTCGTGATCATCCTGGTGTCGGGCCTGTTCGTCGGG
Organism: Kofleriaceae bacterium; assembly: GCA_035539815.1. Taxonomy (GTDB): domain Bacteria; phylum Myxococcota_A; class Polyangia; order Haliangiales; family Haliangiaceae; genus JABFXX01. The sequence continues at coordinate 2,514 of DATLHR010000554.1, read as the reverse complement.
ATGGTGCTCGCGCTGCAGGGCTACGACGTGCTGCAGCGCTACGGCGCCTCCGAGTCGCTCGGCATACTGGTCTCGCTGTCGCTGGTGCGCGAGCTGGGGCCGGTCGTCGCCGGCCTGCTGTTCGCGAGCCGCGCGGGCAGCGCGATCACCGCCGAGATCGGCCTCATGAAGGCGACGGAGCAGCTTTCCGCGATGGAGATGATGGCGGTCGATCCGCTCGCGCGTGTCGTCGCGCCGCGCTTCTGGGGCGGCGTGATCTCGATGCCTCTGCTCGCCGCGCTGTTCTCGACGCTGGGCGTGTACGGGGCCTACCTGGTCGGCGTCAAGCTGATCGGAATCGACGCCGGCGCGTTCTGGGGCAACATGCAGTCCGTGGTCGACTTCCGCGCCGACATCGTCAACGGCATCATCAAGAGCGCGGTGTTCGGCGTGATCGTGAGCCTGATCGCGGTGTTCGAGGGCTACGACGCCGCGCCGACCGCCGAGGGCGTGTCGCGGGCGACGACCCGGACCGTGGTCGCGTCGTCGCTGTCGATCCTCGCGGCCGACTTCGTGCTCACCGTTTTCATGTTCCGCGGCGTGGGCGTCGTCTGACGCGCGGCTCGACGCCTCTCCGACAGCGAACCGACCAAGGCAGCGAGATCCTCCATGAACCGATCGACCATCGACCTGTGGGTCGGCATCTTCGTGGCGCTGGGGCTGGGCGCCATCCTGTTCCTGTCGCTCAAGGTGGGCAATCTGGTGACCACCGGCGCGCGCGAGGGCTATCACGTCGACGCGACGTTCGACAACATCGGCGGGCTCAAGCTGCGGGCGCCGGTCAAGGCGGCGGGCGTGGTCGTGGGCCGCGTCGAGGGCATCCGGCTCGACCCCAAGACCTACGAGGCTGTCGTGTCGCTCGCCATCGAGCCGCAGTACCGGTTCACGCAGGACACCATCGCGTCGATACTGACCTCGGGGCTGCTCGGCGAGGTCTATGTCGGGCTCGATGCCGGCGGGGACGCCAAGATGATCGCGGACGGCGGGCGCATCGCGAAGACGCAGTCGGCGGTGGTGCTGGAGAAGCTGATCGGGCAGTTCCTGTTCGACAAGGCGCAGGCGGGAGGGGGCAAATGACGGTGCTCGACAGGCAGGTCCGGACCGCCGCGGCACTCGCGTTGGCGATCGCGCTCGCCGGCTGCGCGACGATGGAAGGCGGATCGGCGCCGTCGAAGTCCGATCCGCTGGAGCCGTGGAACCGTGCGATGTACGCGATCCACGAGCCGCTCGACACCAACATCGTCCGCCCCGTCGCGCAGGCGTGGGTCGACTACGTGCCCAGGCCGGTCCAGTCCGCCGTGCACACGTTCTTCGGCAACATCGAGGACGGCTTCTCGGCGCTCAATGGCCTCATGCAGGGCAAGTGGGAGAAGGCGGGGAACGATCTCGGCCGCATCACGGTCAACGTCTTTGGACTCGGCCTGATCGACATCGCGACCGACGCGGGCATCCCCAAGGGGGACGAGGACTTCGGGCAGACGTTCGGCTTCTGGGGCGTCCCGCAGGGCCCCTACCTGTTCGTGCCGCTGATCGGCCCGACGACGGTGCGCGACGGCACCGGCCTGGTGATCCGCTACTACCTCGGGCCGGTGACCTACGTCGTCAACGACGTGCCGCTGCGGAACGTCCTGTACTTCCTCGGCGGGCTCGACCTTCGCGCGCAGGCGCTCGAGGCCTCGTCGATGGTCGACCGCGCCGCGATCGACCGCTACACGTTCATCCGCCGCGCGTACCTGCAGCGGCGCGAGTACCTGGTGCACGACGGCAATCCGCCGAAGAAGGAAGACGACGAATGAACCGCATGCTCGCAATCGTGCGCCGCACGCTGGCCGTGGGCGCGTGCGCGCTCCTCGCCGCCGCGCCGGCGTTCGCGCAGGAAGCGCCCGACGCGCTGGTCAAGCGCGTGTCGCAGGAGGTGCTGGAGATCATCAAGGCCGACCCGAAGGTGCAGGCGGGCGACCAGGCGCGCATCCGCGAGGTCATCGAGTCGAAGCTGATCCAGCACTTCGACTTCCTGCGCATGACCGCGCTCGCGATGGGGCGCAACTGGGCGAAGGCTACCCCCGAGCAGCAGAAGCGCCTCGCCGACGAGTTTCGCTCGCTGCTCGTGCGCACCTACTCGGGCGCGCTGGTCCAGTACCGCAACCAGACGATCGAGCTCAAGCCGATGCGCGCCGAGGCGACGGCGACCGACGTCACCGTGCGGACCGAGGTGGTCCGCCCCGGGCAGTCGCCGGTTCAGATCGACTACGGGATGGCCAAGGGGGCGGACGGCTGGAAGGCGTACGACGTGATCGTCGGCGGTGTGTCGCTGGTTACCAACTACCGTGACGAGTTCAACGAGCAGATCCGGCAGGGCGGCGTCGACGCGCTGATCAACGCGCTGGCGGCCCGCAACAAGGGCGGTCCGGGCAAGTGAGCGACGCGGCGCGGCCGGGCGGGTTCGTGGCGGCCGACGACGGGGCGCGCTGGGAA
>DATLHR010000553.1:0-2850 GCA_035539815.1 Kofleriaceae bacterium | reverse complement strand
GAGCCGGCGATAGATCGATCGGCGATCGATGCCGAGGATGTGCGCCGCCTGCGTCTTGTTGCCGCCGACCGCCGCGAGCACGTGCCGCACGTACCGGTGCTGCATCTCGTCGAGCGTGAGCAGCTCCGCCGGCGACGCCGTCGACAGCTCGAGCCGCGTGCTCTTGTGCTCGAGCAGCTTGCGCGGCAGCGCGTCCGCATCGATCTCCTCGCCGCGGCAAAGCGCCGCAGCCCGCTCGATGCAGTTCTCCAGCTCGCGCACGTTGCCCGGCCAGTCGTAGTCGACGAGCAGCTGGGCCGCCTTGCGCGAGACGCCGCGCACGAACGACTGGCGCCGGTTCGCGACGCGCTGGATGAACGCGTTCGCGAGCATCAGGATGTCGCCGGTCCGCGCGCGCAGCGGCGGCACGTGGATCGAGACCACGTTGATGCGGTGGAACAGGTCCTCGCGGAACCGTCCGGCCTCCACCTCGGACTCCAGTTCGCGGTTGGTGGCGACGATGATGCGTGCGTTGAACGGGATCTCGGTGTCACCGCCGACGTGGCGCACCGTCCGCTCCTGGAGCACGCGCAACAGCTTCGCCTGCATCTCGAGCGGCATCTCGCCGATCTCGTCGAGCAGGATGGTGCCGTTGCCCGCCTGCACGAACAGGCCGTCGCGCGCCGACTTCGCGTCGGTGAACGCGCCCGCGACGTGACCGAACAGCTCGCTCTCGAGCAGCGAGGCCGGCATCGCGCCGCAGTTGATCGCGACCAGCGGCTCGTCCTTGCGCCGGTCCGACATCCGGTGCAGCGCCGTCGCGACCATCTCCTTGCCGGTGCCCGATTCGCCGTGGATGAGCACGGTCGCGTCGGTCGCGGCGATCTTCTTGATCATGCGGCGCAGCTCTCGCATCGCGGCGCTCTCGCCGATCATGTCCTCGAGGGCACGATCGGAGCCCGTCCCGGTCGCCTGGCTCAGGCGCTTGACCTCGCGCTGGAGCGCGAAGTGCTCGAGCGCGCGATCGATCGCGACCTCGAGCATGTCGCCGTTCACCGGCTTGGTCAGGAAGTCGTACGCACCGGCCCGCATCGCAGCGATCGCTGTATCGAGCTGGCCGTAGCCTGTCAGCACGATCGGTGCGCAGTCGGGGTAACGACGGTACAGCTGCTCGCACAGCTCGACGCCGGACATGTTCGGCATCTGAATATCGGTGACGACGACATCGACCGGATCGCGTCGCATGTACGCGAGACAGTCAGCGGCGCTCAGCACAGGCTCGGCGGTAAAGCCACGCTTGCGGAGCACCTCGCACAGGAGGAGCGCGTCATCCTCTGCGTCGTCAACGACCAGGACCTTTGCTTCAGCGCGGGTGATCCTCACGAGGAGCCACCATAGCGGCGATGCTCCGGAAGGCTCTTGCGAGGTCAGTAAGCAGTGCGTGAGAGCGGTGGTATTTCGGGAGCACCTCCTGATCGTGTGTGGCAGAGGTGAAGCCACGAGGCGTGCGGCGAGCGCCTCCGACACATTCAGGGGTGCAGCACGCACCCGCCGATCACCTCGCCGCTCCATTTCGCGCGCATCGCCGTCGCGAACTCGGCGATCGGGAACACGTGCGAGACGTGCGGGCGGATCGCGCCGGACTCGGCCCACGCGAGCACCTGCGCCTTGCGCGGCGCGCGCAGCGATGGATCGTTCACCGTCGAGATCACGGTCGGGCAGCCGAGGACGTCGAGCCCCTTCATCATGATGAGGTTCGTCGGCAGCACGTTCGCGTTCGGCGCACCGCGCAGCCCCTTGCCGCGCGCCACGAACGGCGTCGCCGCCCAACCGACGATCAGGAACCGCGCGCCGAACCGCACGCAGCGCAGGCTCTCGACCGAGATGTCGCCGCCGACGCCGTCGTACACCACGTCGACACCGCGGCCATCGGTGAGCGCCTTGACGTCGTCGCGGAAGGGCCGCACGCCGTCCTCGCCGCGCGTGTTGATCACGTGATCGGCCCCCTGCTCCTTCACGACGGCGAGCTTGGCGTTGGAGCGGCCGGTCGCGATCACCCGTGCGCCCAGCAGCTTCGCCAGGTGCACCGCCGCGAGCCCCGTCGAGCCCGACGCCCCGTGGATCAGCACGGTCTCGCCCGCGGCCAGCCGCCCGCGCGTGACCAGGCAGTGGTACGCGGTCTCGTAGTTCCCGAGCAGGTTGCACGCCTCGTCGAACGTCAGCGCGGCCGGGATGCGGACGACCGCGTCGGCGGGCGCGACGCCCCACGAGGCGAACCCGCCGTAGCGCTGATAATCGCCGTGCGAGCGCGGGCCCGCGATGAACGGATCGACGAGCACCCGCTCACCGACGGCCACGTGCGAGACCTCGGCGCCGGCCCACGCGACCACACCGGCATACTCCAGCCCAGGCGTGTACGGCGGCTGCGGAGGGTGCTGGTACTGACCACTGGTCATCAGCAGATCCACCCAGCCGACCGATGCGCTGTGGATGGCGACGATCACGTCGCGTGGCGACAGCGCAGCGGGATCGGGCATCGTCATCTCGACGAGCGAGGTGTGGTGAGCGATGGCGTCGAGGGGTTCCTCGCCGAGGGCGGAGACGATCACGCGGTGGCCGGTCACGGGGCGCGAGTATCGCTAACACCCACACGGTGCGCACGATCTCGGATGACCCACCGTGACCCGAGGCGCGCTTTCGTTCGTCCCGGCGGGGGCCGATACTGGATCTGCGTGATGACCAAGAAGCGAGCATCCACCATCGACGAACGGATGGAACCGTCGGCGGCGGGCGCGGAACCCAACTTCCGGGTCGACCGTGTCTATCTCCCGACGCCGGCGACAGCTCCCGCGGTGTCGCGCGTACGGACGC
>DATLHR010000552.1:0-18726 GCA_035539815.1 Kofleriaceae bacterium | reverse complement strand
GTCGTGCGCCTGCGCAAGGCGTTCCGCCGGTTCGCCAAGCCGGTGAAGTTCTCGCGCGTGAACATCTACGCGCGTGATGGCTACCGCTGCCAGTACTGCGCGGCGAAGTGCGCGACCGATCAGCTCACGTACGACCACGTGGTCCCGCGTTCGCGCGGTGGCCGCACGTCGTGGGACAACATCGTGTCCTGCTGCTACGCGTGCAATCGCCGCAAGGCGAACCGCACGCCGGCGGAGGCCAAGATGGTCCTGCGCTCGACGCCGGTGCGTCCCGCGTGGATCCCGGCGGTGCAGATCCGCGTGAGCACGAGGTCGGTCCCGGACGCGTGGCGCGACTACGTGTACTGGGTCGGCGAGATCGACCACGACGAGGGCACGGAGATCGCGTGACCCTCACATCGTCATCGCTCTTCGTGCCCCTGCAGACGTCTGGTGGCGTCGCCTGATTGTCGATCAGTGGTAGGCGGGTTCAATTCCCGTCAGGGGCGCTCTCCGAACGGTCCGCGGCGCGCGAGGCGCAGCGCTCCGATCGCGACGAACAGTGCGCCGAGCGCGAGCCACCACGGCGTCCCCGTGATGAACGCGCGCTCGAGTGCTCCCCATCGCTCCAGGCTACCGGCCGCAGGCCGCGCGAAGCAATCTGCGCTTCCGGCCCCGATGAGGGACAGCGATCTCAGTCGATGTCGATGTCGACCGACGAGCCCTTCTTGGCGCCGGGAGGCGGCGGGGGCGGACCCTTGCGCACCTTCTGGAACTCCTCGCGCAGCTCCTCGACCTCGACATCGATGGTCATGCCGTCGAGCGCCTCGTTCGGGAGCTTGAGCGCCGAGGCGAGGTCGCGGAGGTACTCGTCCTCGGCGAAGTCGACCTCCTCGTCGGCGTCGTTGATCGCGGCGACCAGGAACAGCAGGCGCTTGCGATCCTCCTCGCTGTCGTCGACGAAGTGCTTCGCCGTCGCCGCGAGGTCGAACCCCTTCGGATCGAACTTGGCGATCTGATCCTGCAGCTCGGAGGTCAGCTTCGCACCCGACAGATCCTCGAGCATCCCCTGGACCTCTTCGCGCTCCCGGTCCTTGAACTCTTGATCGGCGAACGCGGCGCCGAGCAGCAGGTCACAGAGCGGAGAGATCCGATCGGAGAGCGACATGAGACGAACATACGCTGTCGGCGGCCTGCGATCACCGCTCCGCGAGTAGGATTCCTCCGTGCGCTGCGCGACCGCCGTCGTGATCTCCGCCGTCCTCGCCGGGTGCCCGCAGACGCCCCCGCCGACCGAGCCGACGGCTTCGGCGGCTCCGGCGCGGCCGCGCCTGGTCGTCCTGCTCGTCATCGACCAGCTGCCGACGTGGGCGTTCGAGCGCGACCGCGCCCTGTTCACCGGAGGGTTCGCGCGGCTCCTGCGCGACGGGGCGTACGTCCGCGGCGGCGAGCTCCCGTACGCCAACACGTTCACCGCGCCCGGTCACGCGACCATCGGCACCGGCACCACGCCCAGCGAGCACGGCGTGATCGGCAATCAGTGGTTCCGGCGCGACGCGAACAAGGAGCTCGCCGCCGAGGATGATCCGGCCTCGCCGATCCTGGCGGTCGGCCCGCCCGCGGTCGACGAGCCGCTCCGGGACACCGCGTCCTCGAAGGCGCTGCGCGTCGAGGGTCTCGCCGAGGCGCTGCGCCGCGGCTCTCGAGGGAAGGCGCGCTCGGTCGCGATCGCGCTCAAGGCGCGCGCGGCCGTGTTCGTCGCCGGGCAGCACCCCGACCTCGCCGTGTTCTACGAGGCCGCTGCCGGTGGCATGACGACGAGCAGCGCCTACGCCGCGGCCCCCCCGGCCTGGCTGGTCGACCACGCGCGCGCACACCCGGTGCATGCGCTCGTCGGCCAGACGTGGCTGCCTCGCGATCCGGCGCTCCTCGCGCGGCACACCGGGCTGCCCGATCAGGCACCCGGTGAAGGCGAGATCCACGGCCTCGGCACCGCATTCCCGCACACGATCCGCGACGCCAACGCGATCGCCAACACGCCGCTCGGGGACGACCTCGTGCTCGACACGGCGCTCGCCGCGCTCGCGCCCATGCACCTCGGCACCGACGAGGTGCCCGATCTGCTCGCGATCAGCCTTAACTCCCACGACTACTGCGGCCACAACTGGGGCCCGGACTCGTGGGAGAGCCTCGACCTGACGCTGCGCCTCGACGCGGCGCTCGGCCGGCTGTTCGACACGCTCGATCGCACGTACGGCAAGGATGGCTGGGCCGTCGTGCTCACCAGCGATCATGGTGCGACGCCCGTCGTCGAGCGGTCTCCGCATCGCGGCGCGCGCAGGATCCCGTCGAGGGAGATCATCGACGCGATCGACAACGCGGGCGTGGATGCGCTGCCCGACTCCGGCTCGCGCGTCGCGCGCGTGTCGTCGAACCAGGTCTACTTCACCGATCGCGTGCTGCGGCTGCCGCCGGATCGCCGCAGCGCCGCCCTCGAGGCCGCGCGCACCAAGCTCGCCCACATCGCCGGGATCGCGGGCGCGCATCGCACCGACGTCATCGCGGGGAGCTGCGCGGGCAAGCACGGGCTCGATCAGCTCGTGTGCGCCGCCGTCGTCCCCGGCATCTCGGGCGAGCTGTACCTGTCGCCCGTGCGCGGCTCGCTCTTGACCAACTACACCGCCGGCACCCACCACGACTCGCCGACCGACGACAATCGGTTCGTGCCGATCCTCGTGATGGCCCCCGGAGTGAAGCCGCAGCAGATCGAGCGCGCGTCGCTCCTGCAGGTCGCACCGACGGTGGCGGCGCTGCTCGGTGTGGCGCCGCCCGCGCGCGCTACCGCGGCGCCGCTGTTCGGGCTGGGCCCTCGCTCGCCAGCGCCGCCGCGAAGTGCGGCACCGTCGCCGCCAGCGCCGTGACGTAGTCGCGGACATCGTCACGCGCGACCTGCGGCAACCGCGCGAACGGGACCACGTGCTCGTCGGGGACGTAGCGGAACGTGAGGTTCACGCGCCGCGTGCGAAAGCCTTCGATGCGCGGCGGCAGCTCCGTCGCGTGCTTGTCCTCGACGCGCTGCACGCGATGGAGCAGGTCGTCCTTCCAGCGCGGTCCGCCGAAGATCTGCAGCGAGCGGTCCTCGAGCCACTGCGTGCGTACGGGAGGTGCCTCGCGCGCCCCGCGCCGCACGAACTGGAACCGCGCGCGTTCGCCGAGCGACACGCTCGCGACTGGTCCGGGCTCGAAGTCGCGGTGCTCGCCGACGCGCGCGACATCGATCGACTTGCCGGCCTCCTCGCGGTCGCCGTAGAAGTTCACGAGGCACGTGTTGAGGTGCCAGGCCCGCGGCACCGCCGACGGCGGGAACCCACCGCGCACGCGCCGCTCGATCGTGCGCACCAGGCGCGCGAGCACCGCCGGAAACGGCTCGGCCTCGACCGCGACGCCGTGCGTCCGCTTCGGAGGCTCGTAGTAGCCGAGGCACGCGAACTGCCAGTTGCCGAGCCAGTACACCGGGCGCAGCAGCGGCTTCTGCTGCTTGCCGGGCGGGGGAGGGCGCCGCGTCGAGTAGCGCATCTCCCACAGCGGCCGCAGGGTCGCCAGCCAATCCACGAGCTCCGCGCGCGTCGCCTCGTCGACGAACGTCGGGTCGTAGACGTAGCAGCGGTCGATCACCGAGGGTTCCTACCATGGGCCCGTCGGAGGCGGGCAACCGTCGGCGCGTCGCTCCGAAACGCGTCCCATGCTGGACTGGCTGTTCACGCCTCAGTGCATCGCGTGCGGGATCCCCGCTTCCACGCTCTGCGAGCCCTGCGCACGCACGTTGCTCGAGCTCGGCGAGGCCTGCGCCCTGTGCGCCGAGCCGGGAGCGAGCCCGTGCCCCCGTTGTCGGGCGACCCCGTTGCCGCTCGATCGCGTCGTGTCGCCGTGGCGGTTCGGCGGCCAGCTCGCCTCGGCGATTCGCCGGCTCAAGTTCGGTCACCGGCCCCATGTCGCACGTGACGTGGCCCCGCTGTGGGCACCGCTGCTCGCCGCCGTCGTGACCGTGCACGATGCGCTCGTCGTCCCGGTGCCGCTGCACTGGCGCCGCCGGTTCGTGCGCGGCTACGACCACACCTGGCTGCTCGCGCTGCATGCCTGCAAGAGCGCCCGTCTGCCACCGCCGCGCGCCGTGCTGCGCCGCGTACGCTCGACGCCGCCGCAATCGACGCTGCCCGCCGCCGCGCGCCGCGAGAATCTCTTGAACGCCTTCGCCGTGCGCACCCACGATGGACTCGCCGGGCGCGCGGTCGCGCTCGTCGACGACGTGGTCACGACCGGGTCGACGCTCGCCGCCGCGGCCGAGGCGCTGCAGCGCGCGGGTGCGTCGACGGTGATCGGCGTCAGTCTCGCGCGCGCCGCGTCCTCTACTTCTTTTCCAGGATGATCAGCTCGATGCGATCGTTGAGCTGAGCGGCGCCCTTCTGCGTCGCCGGGACGAGCGGCTTGCTGCCACCCATGCCCTGGCCCGACAGCCGGGTCGGCACGATGCCCCACGTGATCAGCCACTCGCGGATCGCGATCGCGCGCTTCTCGGTGAGCTCGCGGTCGCGCTTGTCATTCCCCGACGGGTTGACGTGCGAGACGATCTTGAGCCGCAGGATCTCGGGGTGCGCGCGCAGGGTCGCGCCGACCTGCGCGAGGAGGTTCTTGCTCGCGGGCGCGAGCCGCGCGCCGTTCCACTGGATCGTGTCGAGCATGTCGAGCGCGCTCGGCGTCACGATGATGAGGGCGTCGCCGCGATCCGGGCAGCCGTCGTCGTCCGCGTTGCCGTTGATCGTCTCCGGCTCCTTCGGGCACTTGTCCTCTTCGTCGATGATGCCGTCCTCGTCGTTGTCGACCTCGGGGCAGCCGTCGTCGTCGCGGAAGCCATCCTTGTCCTCGCTCTTGTTCGGGCACCGATCCTTCGCGTCGGGGATGCCATCGTTGTCGTTGTCGAGATCCGGACAGCCATCGTCGTCCTGGAAGCCGTCGACGTCCTCCGGCTCGAGCGGGCACTTGTCGTTGCTGTCGGTGTACGCGTCGTTGTCGTTGTCGAGATCCGGGCAGCCGTCGTCGTCCTGGAAGCCGTCCTTGTCCTCGGCGTCCTCGGGGCACTTGTCCTTGCTGTCCTTGATCCCATCCGCGTCCTCGTCACCGTCGATCTTCGGCGGCGGCGGCGGATAGATCGGCGCGAGCTTCTCGCTACCCGGCGCGTAGGTCAGCGCGAACACGCCGCGCAGCTCGGGCGCGCCGAGTCCGGTCGTGAGCCCCCGGCCGAGCGCGACACCGACCGCGACCCGCGGATCCGGCCGGTAGCTGAGACCGAGCAGCCACTCGGCGGTCAACATGTTCTCCGCCGTCGCCATCGGCGCCGGCTTGCGCGCGCTGAACAGGTAGTCGCCGTACACCTCTCCCGTCGTCCACAGCTTGTCGAGGAGGCGCACCGACATGCCGGCGCCCCAGGCGACGCCGCTGCCTTGCTCGATGTTCGCGACCTGCGTCTTGCTGCGCAGGATCGCGCCGAGGTTGCCGGTGAACGTCAGCCGCTTGCGCGCGACGCCCGGGGCGAGCGTCACGAGCCCGAGCACGCGGCCACTCGGCTTGTCGACGCCCGCGAACTGCGCGTCCGTCGCCGTCGGCAAGGTGAGCGCGGCGCTCGCGCCTGCCGCGAAGGAGCCCTCGCCGAGCGCGGCCTTCAGGAGCTGTGCGCGCACGTGGGCGACGAGGTCACCGCGTGCCGTCCCCGACGGTGACGGCACGCCGAGCATCGAGCCGTCGCCGTCCTGGCTGTACAGCGGCATGCGCAGCCCGGCCTCGAAGCGGTCGAGGAACGCGTACGCCGCGCCGAGCTCGAGGGAGGTGATCTGGCTGATCGTCAGGTGCTCGCTGCCGGTCGTGCGCATGACCAGCGGGTTGGCCGCATACGAAGCAGTCGCCGCCACGACCCAGTCGCCGTTCTTGCCGACGGTCGCCGGCTCGATCTGGAAGCGATACCCCGTCGTCGATGGCGTGGGATCGAACAGCGAGAGGTCGAGATCGAAGCGCGCCTCCTGTGCGCGCGCCGCGGCCGGCACGAGCACGCACACCGCGAGCGCGGCGGGAATCCCCGTGCGGCGGCGCCGCGCGAGCAGCAGCGCACCGAGCACGAGCACCATCGCACCACCGGTGCCGCCGCCCGTCGAGCAACCACCACCGCCGCCGAGGTCGACGAACACCGCGCGCCCGCGGATCGTGACCGTGGTCGTGGGCACCGGATCCTCGTCGAGGTACAGCGTCGCCGTCGTCTCGAACTCGCCCTCGAGCTCGGGCGTGAACGTCAGCCCGTAGCGAAGCGTCGCGGCTGCGTCGAGCACGTCGCCGTCGGGGGCGTCCTCGACCCGCAGCGCCGACCCATCCGCGAGCTCGATGCGCTTGATCGTGAACCCATTCTCGGTGTCGCGGTTGATCACCGGCAGGCCGTCGGGCAGCGTCACCGGTAGGCCGACCGCGGTCTCACCGAGATCGATCACGGGCTGCTCGCCGAGCACCACGTCGCGTAGGCGACCGATGCCGTAGAGGTTGAGCACGGCCATCGGCTGGTCGTTATCGTCGTTCATCAGCGCGAGCTGACCCTGCGGGGCCGGGCCCTCTTCGGTCGGCAGGAACCGCACCTGGAACTCGTGGCTCGCGCCGCCGGGGATGTCGACCGGGTTCCCGTCGACGACCTCCCACACCGGCCCGCCCATCAGCATCACCGCGGTGATCTTCAGCGTCGCCTCGCCCGTGTTGGTCACCATCACCGGCGCCATCGGCGCCAGGCTCCCCGGATTGCGGAACGTCATCGGGAAGGCCGGCGCGGCCGCGATCGCGATGTGGCGATCGATCGTGCGCGCCTTGATCATCACCATCGTGCTCGTCGGGCCATTGAGGATGCCGGTGAGCGGCTGGGTGATCGTCGCGACGTGATCGACGCTCTCGGTCGCGGTCGCCGGGTCGTGGGTCACGGTGAACGTGCGGCTCTGCCCCGGCAGCAGCAGCGTCGACGCCGTCGCGGAGATCGTGAACGGGGTGCCCGCGGTGTCACTCACGAACGTGCCGAGGTTCATCGGACCGTCGCCCGTGTTCGTGATCAGGAGCTCGCGAGGCTGCGGCGCGCCCTGATCGCGATCGACGAGGCCGAAGTCGATCACCGCGTTCGCCGGATCGATCGTCAGCGCAGGTGACGTCGCGGTGCCCGACAGCGCCGCCATGCGCATCGGCGTCCCCATCAGGCTGCTGGTGACCTGCAGCGTCGCGCTCAGCGCACCCGTGCGGTCGGTCGCCGGATCGGCGCGCACGATCACCTCGAGCCGCTGGCCGTTGGTCAGCGTCTGCGGCCAGGTCGTGATGTTCGGATTTGCCGACGCCACCGAGCAATCGGAGCTGGACGTGCGCTTGATCGAGACGACCGTGATGTCGCCCGGCATCACGACGTTCGCGAGCGTGATGCCGGTGATGTCGAACGCCGCGGCGGCGTTGTTCTGCACGCACACCGTGCGCGTGACGCTCGTGTCCCAACGGAACGATCCGAAATCGACGGTGCCCGGCGCCACCGCGAACGCGACGCTCTGGCCCTGGCCGGTGAGCGAGACGGTCGCCGTCGCCGTCTTGTTGGTGCCCCACGAGCCGGTCAACGTGAGCGTCACGTTCGCGGTGCTCGTGTCGACGGGCGCGTAGCGCACACGCACGGTGACCGTGCCGTTGTTGCCGGCGATCATCGAGATCGGCAGCGCGGGCGGATCGACGATGGAGTAGCCGGCGTTCGGATTCGAGAACGTCGCGTCGATGTTCGTGACCTGCTGGTTGCCGGGGTTGGTAAGCGTGAATGTCCGCTCCACCATCTCGCCGATCGGCACCGTGCCGAACGCGAGCGAGGTGGGATCGGCGACGAGGACGCCGCGCTGCCCGCTGCAGGCGAGCGCGACGTTGAGCGGATTGTTCGCGACGCCGTCGGAGTTGCTGACGATGCGGAACGTGCCATCGCGGCTGCCGAACGTCGTGGGGCGGCACGCGATCATCCACTTCGCCGTCATCCCGACGCCGACGGTCTGCGCCCCGAGCGTGCCCATGGGGACCGTGTAGTCGCCCGCGTTGACCACGACACCTGCGCTGTTGATCTGCAGCGGCGCGGTGCCAGTGTTGGTGACGCTCAGCTCGATCGCGGTGCTGGTGTCGCCGACCTCCACCATCCCGAACGCGAGCGTGTTCTTGTCCGCCATCGCGTGCGGTGCGACGCCGTTGCCGCTCAGCGCGACGTCGACCGTCGGATTGTCGGGATCGTTGCTGGTGATGCGGAGGTTGGTCGCCTTGCTGCCCGTCGAGGTCGGCGCGAAGACGACCGAGACCGTCGTGTCCGCGCCCGCGCCCAGCGTACAGCTCGACGTGCACGGCGAGCCGGAGAACTGGAACTGGCCCGTGTCGCCGCTGTTGAACGCGAGCGAGTACGTGAGCGTCGTGCTGCCCGGGTTGTTGAGGGTGAACACCTTCGCCGTGCTGGTCCCGTTGACCAGCTGATCGCCGAACGCGAACGAGGCCGGGTCCACCGTGACGTCGGCGCGGCCGGCCGTGCACGTGATGCCGGCGACGTTGTCCGTGCCGCCTGCGTCGGTGTCGCTGGTGAACGACACGGTCGCGACCTGGAAGCCCATGGCGCCGGCGGGCGGATGGCAGCGCAGGTTGACCAGCGCGGGCATCGTGGTCGCGTTGTTGGCGACCACGCCGGTGAGGGTGCACATCGTCGAGCCGGCGGTGCAGCCGTTCGCACCGTCGAACGAGAACCACGTGCTGCTCTGCGTGATCATCGCGCCGGTGATCGTCAGCGGCCCGGGGTTCGACGCGGCCGTGTTGTCGATCCGGATCTGGGAGATCGTGGTCGTGCCGACCGCCACGGTGTTGAAGTCGAGATCGTTCGCGCGGATCGTCGCGGACGTGCCGACGCCGGTGAGCGAGGCGTTCTCGATCGGGGTGACCGGATCGTCGCTGGTGACGTCGAACGTCGCCGTGCGCGTCCCCGCGCCGCCGGGGTTGAACACGACGTCGATGTCGGCGAACTGCCCCTGCATGAGCACCAGCGGCAACGTCGGCAGCGTGGGCGTGTAGTCCCCCGCGTGGGTACCGCCGATGTCGATGGCGCTGACCGTGAGCGGGAGGTTGTCGCCGGTGTTCTCGACGCGGATCGACTTCGTGGAGGTTGGCGTCGCGGCCATGTCGAACGCGCGGGGCGCGCCGAAGTCGATCGGCTTGGGCGTCGTCGTGATCGAGAGCTCGGCGGCGATGCCCTTGCCCTGCACGACGAACGTGCCGAGGTCGGCGCCCATGCCGTTTTGCGCCTTGATGTGGATCGTGCAGTTGACGTTCGACGGCGTGCGCGCGGTCGCGGTGTAGGTCACCGTGATGCTGGCCGGCAGCGTGACGTTGTCGTTCGGCGTCACGGTGAAGCCCGTGCACGCTGCGTCGAGCTGGAGGTCGACCGTCGGGTTGCCAGGCTCGGAGAGCATGCCCATCGCGCCGGTGCCGCCACCTCCGACCTCATCGGTCGCGACGATCGGTGACGGGTTCGTCGTGTATTGAGCCGAGACCACCCCGGTCCACGCCAGCACCAAGAAGAAGGTCACAAGACCAAGCGAACGCGTCGACATCGAGGCTCCAGGCGCGGCCGAGCATCCCCCCAGCTCGCGCTGCGCGCAGCGTAACACCGCGCGCGGCCACGACGAAAGGACGCCGATCGGCGTAAGCTGCCGCGATGAACCAGACTCCCAGCGGACTTCAATACGAGGACACCGTCGTCGGTGCCGGCGCGAGCCCGAGCAAGGGCCAGACGTGCGTGATGCACTACACGGGGTGGCTGTGGGTGAACGGCGCGAAGGGCGCGAAGTTCGACAGCTCGCTCGACCGCGGTGAGCCGTTCGAGTTCCCGCTCGGGCTCGGCCACGTCATCAAGGGCTGGGATGAGGGCGTCGCCACGATGAAGATCGGCGGCAAGCGCACGCTGCTGATCCCGCCCGCGCTCGGCTACGGCGAGCGTGGCGCCGCGGGCGTCATCCCGCCGGGCGCGACGCTGCTGTTCGAGGTCGAGCTGCTGCGCGTCGGCTGACACGAAGCGAGCTGCGCCGGCGTGGTCGCCGCGAGCGCGCAGCGATAGCTCTCGCGCGGAAGCGCGGCGCACTCGTCGACGAAGGGCTGGAGCGTGGTGCGCAGCTGCGCGCGCTCGGCCTCGGTCGGCGCCGCGGCGGCCGCCCGCTCGCGTGCGTCGAGCTCGATCGCGTGCGCGACCAGCGCTTCGCACTCCGCCGGACCGGGCGGCGGTTCGGTGTGCGCCTCGGTCTCGGCGCTACCGCTCCCGGTGGGCGCGGGTGGACGCGGCGGCGGCGTGGGGCTGCTCGAGCAAGAGAGCAGCGTGATGGCGAGGCCCGTGATCCATTTCACGATGGATCTGATGTTAGCGTGGCGGCATGTCCCTGTGGTTCGCCGCGCTGCTCGGCCTGGTCCAGGGGCTGACGGAGTTCCTGCCGATCTCGTCGACGGCGCACCTGGCGATCATGCCGGCGCTGTTCGGGGTGAAGGATCCGGGCGCCTCGTACACCGCGGTGATCCAGCTCGGGACGCTGCTGGCGGTGCTCGCGTACTTCGCGAAGGATCTGGTCGCGGTGACCACGGCGTTCGTCCGCGAGCCGTCGAGCCCCGAGGGCCGCATGCCGTGGCTGCTCGCCGCCGGCACCGTGCCGATCGTGATCGCGGGCGTGCTGCTGAAGAAGCAGATCGAGGGCGACCTGCGCTCGCTGTACGTGATCGCGGGCGCGCTGATCGGCGTCGGCCTCATCATGGTGGTCGTCGATCGCATGGCCGCCGGGCGCGACGCGCATCGACCGCTCGCCGAGATCACGCTGATGGACGCGATGCTCGTCGGGTGCGCGCAGACGCTGGCGCTGGTGCCAGGCGTATCGCGGTCGGGCGCGACGATCTGCATGGCGCTGCTGCTCGGGTTCTCGCGCACCGACTCGGCGCGGTTCTCGTTCTTGCTCTCCATCCCCGCGATCGCGGGCGCCGGCATCTTCGAAGCCAAGGATGCGTTCCGCGCGCTCGGGCGCGACGCGATCCCCGCCCTCGCCATCGGGACCAGCGTCGCCGCGATCAGCGGCTATCTCTCGATCGCGTGGTTACTGAAGTGGCTCGGGTCACACGATCTCATCGGGTTCGCGATCTATCGCATCGTGGCTGGGCTTGCATTGCTGGGTGCGCTCGCAGCGCGCGTCGTGTAGCAGACTGTGAATTTGCGCACGGTCGGACTTCCACCCAATGAAGTCCTGATAACCTCATCACGTCCGTTATTCGAGGGAACCGATGACGATGTCTCGTGCAGTTTGGGCACTGATGCTCACGTTCGTCCTCGTGCTCGTCGGGAGCACGCGATCCGCCGAGGCCGCCTGCCCGGCGAAGGCCCGCACCATGTACAAGGTGAAGATCGACTCCGCCCCGCAGGGCGCGACGGTCTACATCGGCGATAAGTCGTGCGGCGCGGTCGGCGTGACGCCCTACAACGGCACGCTCGCGGCCGGCACCTACCCGGTGATCATCGAGCTGGCCGGGTACGAGCCGGGTAACCGCAGCTTCAGGGTCGCCAAGCTGCGCAGCGTGCAGGAGCTGTTCGTGCCGCTGGTGAAGAAGGCCGAGCCGCCGAAGATCGACGTGCGCGCGGACGCCGACAAGAACTTGTTCGGCGCGCAGGTGTTCCTCGACGGGCAGTCGCAGGGCGTGGTGCCGATCGTGATGACCACGACGCCGGGCCGCCACCTCCTCGAGATCAAGAAGGAGGGCTTCGAGCCGTTCTCGTCGTGGATCGACGCGAAGAGCGATCAGATCCAGACGCTCGCCCCCACGATCAAGGAGATCGCCAAGCCCAAGTACGGCACGATCATCATCGACGCCGACGTGCCCGACGCCGAGATCTACGTCGACGGGAACAAGCACCCCGACAACACGCCGTCGGTGATCAACAACGTCATCGAGGGCGTCCACGTGATCGAGGTCCGCAAGGCGCCCGGCCCGCCCTGGCGACAGACCGTGACCGTGACGGCGAACCAGCAGACGAAGGTGCGCGCGGAGATCGCCGCGCTGCTCAACGGCGGTGTGGGCGTCGTGCGCGTGCTGTCCGATGCGCAGGGCGCGCGCGCGTTCATCGACGGCACCGACATGGGGCCGGTGCCGGTCGACATCAAGGACATCAAGGCCGGCGAGCACATCATCCAGGTCAAGGCGCCGGGCTTCCAGACCGGCGAGAAGAAGGTCACCATCGTGGCCGGCCGCTCGGAGATCGTGAAGTTCGATCTCAACGCCGAGGCGGCGGGCGACAACGGCATCCTCAAGGTCGTCTCGACCGTGCCCGAGGCCGAGGTGTTCATCGACGGCGCGGCGGTCGGCAAGGTGCCGCAGGAGAAGAAGCTCGCGGCCGGCGTGCACCCGGTCGTCGTGCGCCTCACCGGCCACAAGCAGTTCGAGCAGAGTGTCCGCATCGAGCCCGGCCAGACGGTCACCGTGCAGGCGGACCTCAAGGCGGTCGGCCGGCTGCGCGTGCTGTCGACGCCGAGCAACGCCGTCGTGCTCATCAACGGCCTGCCCGCGAAGAACAAGGACGGGCAGGAGGTCCGCACGCCGATCGAGATCGAGGTCGAGGCGGGCGAGAGCGTGGTGCGCATCGAGTCGGCCGGCTTCCAGCCGTTCGAGCAGACGCTGACGATCGAGGGCGGCAAGACGCAGACCGTGTCGCGCGAGCTCGCGGTCGCGGGACTGAGCGAGGCGGAGCTCGCCGCGGAGCAGCGCGGCCTGTCATCGTTCGGTGCGCGCACGCTGGCGCGCCGGCGCTCGACCATCGACTTCGACGTCGGCTACCCGTACTTCCTCAACGGCAAGGTCACCGTCGGCGCGGGCAAGATCGCCAAGCAGTTCGGGTTCGACGCCAACGTCGCGGTGCGCACGATGCTGTCGCGCAGCGAGCTGGGCCTCGGCGGCCGCATGATGCTCGTCGATCAGGATCCGTTCTCGGCGGCGGTGTTCACGCAGTTCTGGTACGGCAGCAAGCTGCTCGACGACTCGGGGCGCAACGGCTTCACGTGGGATGTGGGCGCGATCGCGTCGCTGACCGCGCTCTCGCACGTCACGATCTCCGGCCGGGCGTACGCGCAGTTCTTCAGCGACCGCCACTGCCCGGGCCTGGACGCAGCGAACGTGAGCAGCGGCGGGTTCGAGACCAGCGACCCGATCGACACCTGCAAGTCCTACAAGGCGGCGGTCATCGACGGCATGGGTCCGACGGCCGACTTCACGCAGGAGGACATCAACCGCGTCGAGAAGGTGACCGGCAACAAGGGCATGGACTTCTTCGACCGCGACAGCGGCGTGCGCTTCAACCTCGCCATCGCGGCGGAGATCGCGGTGAAGCAGCGGTGGAACGTCTACGGCACGCTCGAGGGTGCGTTCGGCGGCGAGCGCGGGCTGTTCACGTCGGACTTCTCGGGCCCGATGGCGGACACCGACTACCAGCTGTACCTGCGCCTCGGCACGACCTACAAGTTCTAAGAAGCGACGGGCGAGAACGCGATCACGGAGTACGCCACCGCGGTCGTGTTCGCGGGGTTGTGATAGCCGTGGCGCTGGTCGCCGCGGAACGTCACGACGTCGCCCTCGGCGAGGGTGTAGCGCTCGCCGGCGACCGAGAGCTCGACGGTGCCGCGCTCGCACGTGAGGTACTCGCGCGTGCCCGGCGTGTGCGGCACGCCTGCCATGCGCGCGCCTGGCGGTAGCACCATGCGCTCGAGGTCGAGGCCGGCGAGCGACTCCGGTAGCAGCTTGCGCACGTTCACCTGACCGCGCTGGCGTACGGGGAGCTCGGCGGCGCGCAGGTGGCGCGCGGGCGGACGGCGCGCGGCGAGCAGCTCGTCAAGACGGATCTGGAGCGCGTTCGCGACCTTCACGAGCACGGCGAGGGTGGGGTTCGCGGCCCCGGACTCGAGGTGCGTCCACGTCGCGCGCGGGATGCCCGCGGCCTTCGCGATCTGCTGCTGGGACAGGCCGCGCGTCTCGCGCAGCGCCTTGATGTTCTCGGCCAGGTGATCGTGCTCTCCGCTCATGGGGTGACCTCTGGGCAACACATTAGCGCATCCGATGACAGATTGGCGGACGCCGCCTCAGGCGTTCGCGCCGCGCGCCCTGCTCGAGTGCACGATCGAGCTCGCGGCGCGCCACGGGATGTCGAGCCACGAGCTCGGCGATGCGTGCCTGATCATCGCGGCGTGACGAGCTCGTCGGTGGATGAGCTCGAGGTCGTGCTCGGCGAAGCTTCGGGCGCGCAGGTATTGATGTTGCCGCTCGCGGTCGCGCCGGCAGCGCTGGGCCGCGGGAAGGCCACGCACGCGCCGCCGGTGGCTTCGCATTCGCTTGGCATCAAGGCTTCGACGCCGTACTGACCGTGCAGGCAACAACACGGCTCGAAGTCGGCCACCTCGTACGCCTGTGCGGGCGCTGGCGGCGGGGCCGCGGTTCTCGCCGGCGCGCCTCCGCATCCCGCGATCGCGACCAGCATCCAGACACCGGAGACAGAGGGCGGCATGGCAGCGATGACATCATCGTTCTCGCGCTGCTTCGCGGCATGGTTGCTGACCTCCGCGGAGACGCCGCGGTCTCACCGCCTCATCGCGGTCGCACCCGGCGCGCGTCAGACGCTCGCGCGGTTCGTGTGCGCGACAATGACGGCGGACAGGTTTGTCACGAAGCTGCGGATCTCCTGATCTCCGAGCTTCTTGATCACGAGGTTGTACAGCTGCGTCAACGACTGCACCTGGACGACGCGCGTGTTGACGCAGCACAGCTGGGTCTCCTTTGCGGAGCCGACCTCCTTGATGCCCGCGAGCGCGATCGCGTGCACCGACTTGACCCGGCCGCAGCCGCACCAGACCTGGGCTGACTTGATCACCAGCAGGCGCTGGTTGGTCACGACGAGGAAGATCCGGAGATGACCGCCCGTGATGGTGACGAAGAACGCCTGGATCGCGGCGATCATCTTGAGCAGCGGGTTCGCGCCCATGAAGAAACCATCGGCCTGCAGCGTATAGACGACCTGCTCGCCCGCCAGCAGATCGGCCTGCGCGAGCGCCTCCTGCATGCGCGGGTTGCCGCCGACCTGCGGTGCCGGCGCACCCGGCGGCGGCGTGCCGTAACCATGCTGCTGCGGCTGCTGCTGCGGGTAATGGGGCTGATGTCCGTACGGCTGCTGTCCTGGGTTCATCTCGTAGGCCTTTCCTCCGCGTCGCCACCGAAAGTGATGACCGTCCCGCGGACATGATCGATAACGACGAGGACGTCGCGCTCGCGGCGCAGCTCCTCGCGAAAGCGCGCGACGATGCGCCGGCGCTCGGCACGTGGGATCCCCGCGCGCGTGAGGATCTCGTGCGCGACGACGCGGAAGCACGGATCGCCACAGTACGAGCGGATGTGCTCGGGGCGGAAGCGGCCGGCCTTGATGCGCCCGAGCGAGATCCGCGTCGCCCGCAGCTTGCGCGGCCACCGGCCGAGCACCTCGACGCCGAAGCGCACCGGCGCGATCGCGACGAGCCCGACGAGCATTGCTACCCACCACGGCGCGAGCACGGCGGCGCCGCCGACCGCAGCGAACGGAGCTCCGACGAGCGCGAGTCCGTAGCGTTGATACGACAGCCACAGGCGGGCGCGAGCGATCACCGTCCGCCTCCGAGCTGCTTGAGGAGCTCGAAGTCCTCGGGCAACAGCACGCCTTCATCGCGCAGCGGCAGCAAGGCGAACATCAGCTCGTCCAGCTCGGCGGTGCTCGCAGGCGCGGCCTGCTCGAGGAGCTCGAGCTTGCGCTCCTGCAGCTCGGGCTCGGTGATCACGCCCGCGGTGCGCAGCGCCGCGAGCTTGCGCAGCCGCTCGAGCAGCGGTGCGTGAGGCCCGGAGGCGGTCGCGGGTGCCTGGAGGACGGACGGGGGCACCGCATGCGCGAGGCCAGGATCGACGGCGGCTGCCGCCGCGAGCAGCCGGTACGCCGACGGTGGCGGACCTGCCCGCAGCTGAAGCTCATCGCGAATCGCGACAAATCGGTTGATGCACTTGGCATCGCGGTAGCTCCACGCGGCGCCCGCCAGGCCGGCGAGGACGAAGCCGAGCGAGCCGACGGCCGCCGGGAGCACGCCCGCCACCACCGACCACGCGACGAGCAGCGCGATGCCCCCTACGCCGCGCGGAATGTCGCCGAGATACAGCCGGCCGCCGCCCCAGGTGAAGAAGCCGAGCAGCCCGGCGCCCGCGCGCGACTTTCGCTCGGTCTCGCGCAGGTCGTCGTCGTCGAGCCAGCCGACGGCCTGTCGTGCCTGCTCCAGATCGGCCGGAGTCTTCGCCCTGAACACCGTGCGTGACTCTACAACGATGTTCTGTGGCGCTGCAGCAGCAGCAGCTGGCCGAGCGCGGCGGCGACCGCCGCTTCCACGCGCAGGATCGGCGCGCCGAGCGAGACCGGCTGGAAGCCGCGCTCGACGAACGTGTCGAGCTCGCGCTGGATCCAGCCGCCCTCGGGCCCGATCGCGAGCACGAGCGGCCACGCGAGCTGTGCGTGCTCGATCGGCGGTGCGCCCGGGTGCGCGATCAGCTTCGCCGGTGCCGTGCTCGAGCCGGCGAGGGAGCCCCTCGGCGTAGGGTGCGGCCGGTCCTCTGGGCGCGGACCGGCCGGGATCGATTCGCCTCGGGGCCAGTTGTCGAGCAACCCCATGAGCCGCGCGTGCACGGCGATCGGCGGCACGTGCGTCGTCGCGCCTTGCTCGGCGCCGAGGCGCAGCGCTTCGGCCAGCGCGTCGGGCGCGAGCCGCGGCGAGGCGAGGTAACTTTTGTCGACGCGCCATGCATTGGTGAGGTCGATGCGCGCGACGCCGAACGCCGCCGCGGTCTCGAGCACGCGCGTCAGCACCTTGGGGCGCGGCACGGCGAGCACGAGCTCGATCGGCAGCGGCGTGCTGGGTGGCGCCGTGAGCGTCAGGCGGAGGTCGATCGAGGTGCCGTCGTCGGCGAGGACCGTCGCAGCCCCGAGGCCACCCCCGACGACACCGGCGCGCACCTCCTGGCCGGCCCGCACGCCCAGCACGTCGCGCAGATGCTGCGCGCGGCGGTCGGCGAGCCGGACGGTTCCGTCGGGTGCGAGCTCGTCGCGGTCGACGAGTACCAGGTTCACGCCGCGAGATTACCGCGGTAGGGTCCGGGCATGGCGTTCTTCCAGGAGCCGCCGCGGCTCGCCAATCAGTACGACGATGATCCGATGCTGCCGACGTGGATCGCGCGGTACATCCCCGACCCTCGGATCGCCGAAGAGCTGCGCAGCCTCGGCGACGTCGCCGTCGAGTACTACGGCACGCAGCTCGCCGATCGCCTCAACGAGCCGGTCCTCACCCAGTGGGATGCGTGGGGCCACCGCATCGACAAGATCGAGGTCTCGCCGCTGTGGCGCGAAGCGCAAGTGCTCGCGGCCAAGCACGGCATGGTCGCCGCCGGTTACGAGGGCAAGCTCGGCGCGCATGCGCGCACGCATCAGTTCGCGGTGGTGCACGTGCTCGGCCCGTCGCTCGACGTCTACTCGTGCCCGCTCGCGATGACCGACGGCGCGGCGCGCACGCTCGTCGGCAGCGGCAACCAGGCGCTGATCGATCGCTACGTCCCGCGGCTCACCAGCCGCGACCCGAGCAAGATGTGGACGAGCGGCCAGTGGATGACCGAGCGCACCGGCGGCTCGGATGTCTCGCAGAGCGAGACCGTGGCGCGCAAGGACGGCGATCAGTGGCGGCTCTACGGCACCAAGTGGTTCACGTCGGCGACGACGTCCGAGATGGCGCTCACGCTCGCGCGCCCCGAGGGCAACCCCGACGGCAGCCGCGGCCTCGCGCTGTTCCTCGTCGAGCTTCGCGATGCGAACGGCCGCCTGCGCAACATCCAGGTCAACCGCCTGAAGGACAAGCTCGGCACGCGCAAGGTGCCGACCGCGGAGCTCACGCTCGACGGCACACCGGCGATCCTCGTCGGGACGCCGAACGAAGGCGTCCGCGCGATCACGCCGATGCTGAGCGTCACGCGCACGTGGAACGCGATCAGCGCGGTCAGCGGGATGCGTCGTGCGCTCGCACTCGCGAAGGACTTCGCGCGCCGGCGCAAGGCCTTCGGGGCGCTGCTCGTCGACAAGCCCCTGCACGCCGACACGCTCGCCGGGCTCGAGGCAGAGTACGCGGGCGCGTTCTGCCTCGCGTTCCGCAGCGCGCAGCTGCTCGGCGCGCTCGAGCACGGCGCCTCGGAGCAGGAGGAGCGGCTGTCGCGCGTGTTGGTCCCGATCGCGAAGCTGACGACCGGCAAGCAAGCGGTCGCCGTCGCGTCCGAGGCGATCGAGTCGTGCGGCGGCGCCGGCTACATCGAGGACACCGGCTTGCCGCGCCTGCTCGCCGACGCGCAGGTGCTGCCGATCTGGGAGGGCACGACGAACGTGCTCTCGCTCGACACGCTGCGTGCGCTCGCCAAGGGCGGCGCTCTCGAGGCCGTCGTCGCCGAGGTCGAGTCCAACCTCGCGGCGGCCAAGGACCCGTCGCTCGCCAAGCCCGCCGACGCTGCGCGCGCCGCCGTCCGCCATGCCGCGGCGTGGGTGCAGGAAGCGATGACCGCGCCGGATCGCCT
>DATLHR010000551.1:0-7160 GCA_035539815.1 Kofleriaceae bacterium | reverse complement strand
CTACGCGCCGAACCTCAAAGATCCGACCAGTCCGGCTCCGCGCCCGGCACGAGCTCGTGCAGGCCGCTCTGCAAGAAGTTGATCGCGTGGGTGTGGCCGGCGGCGCGGCAGCCGAGGAACCGCGTCCACGCGCGGGCGAAGTCATGCCCCGCGCGCGTGCCGAACGTGCCGCAGGTACGAAACCACCACAGCGCGTGTCCGTCGGGGACGAGCCGCGCCTTGAGCGCGACGAGCCGCTCGTACGCGGGATGGCCCGGCTCGAGCGCGGTGACGTCCAGCTTGTCTTCTTCGATCCAGGCGCAGCCGTACTCGCCGTGCCCCCAGAACTGGATCTCCGAGATCGTGCGCCCCTCGGAGCGCGCGAGCAGCCAGTCGAGGCCCTCGATCCACGTCGAGACGCCGCGCCAGTCGTCGAGTCGCCCGAGCGCGCCGTACAGCACGCCGCCGATCGTCCATGCGTGGCTCAGGCCCGGCCGCAGGCGCGCACCGCGGCACGTGCGATCGAAGATCATGAGGCGCAGCGGCGCGCTCATCGCGGCGCCTCGCGCGAGATGTCGCGCCCGATCAGCATCTCCCACGTCCGCCGCGACGCCCCGGGATAGAACCCGGCGACCGCGTCCCACTCGCGCGGGTTCTTGAACGTGCCGAACACGAGGTCCCACAGCGGCAGGTTCGCGTAGTTGAAGCCGTGTACGCCGCGCTCGTGATGCACGCCGTGCGCTTCCGGCCGCTGGATGAGGTAGCCGATCCACACCGGCGTCTTGAAGTTGCCGTGCTGGAACAGCGCGTTGAACGGCTGCCACGCGCCCGCGATCACCGCCGCTTCCGGCGACAACCCGAGCACCACGTTGAACAGCACCACGCCGACGACGGTGCCCTCGATGATCTCGAACGGATGAAAGTACGCCGCGCCGAACACGTCGACGCGCTCGGCGCTGTGATGCAGCTGATGCACCCAGCGCCACAGGAACGGCACCGTGTGGTGAAGGCGGTGCGCCCAGTAGACGAGGAGCTCCGAGACGATGATGCCGACGACGGCGCCGCCCGCGATGCCGAGGCGGTCGCCAGACACGAGCTTCACGTCATCGATCACGTCGGCGAGCACGAACGGGATCGAGCCCGCGATCGCGAGCACCAGCACCACGAACACGAGGCACTTCGCGCGCCACCCGCGCACCTCTTCGAACCGCCGCGCGGGAGCGACGAGCTCGACGCCGATCAGCACCACGAGCGTCGACAGCACCCCGATGATCACCACGCCGGTGACGTCCATCCATCCCCAGCATACGCGAGGTCGCGCTCCGGAGGATCGCCGGCGAGGCCGCGTGGTACGTCAGCGCCATGCAAAGCCGACTGAACCCGTACATCAGCTTCAAGGACAACGCGCGCCAGGCGATGGAGTTCTACAAGTCCGTCTTCGGAGGCAAGCTGACGATCAGCACCTTCAAGGAGTTCGGGATGGCGCAAGACCCGGCAGAGGCCGACAAGGTCATGCACTCGATGCTCGAGGCGGACAACGGCCTCACGTTCATGGGCGCCGACACGCCGAGCCACATGAAGTACGAGCCGGGCGCGCGCGTCTCGATGGCGCTCAGCGGCGACAACGAGGCCGAGCTCAGCGGCTACTTCACCAAGCTCGCTGCCGGCGGCACGATCGGCCAGCCGCTCGAGAAGGCGCCGTGGGGCGATTCGTTCGGCATGCTCACCGACAAGTTCGGCATCGCGTGGATGGTGAACATCGCCGGCAAGAAGGCCTGAGCGTCGGCGTGCTGCCCAAGGGCTATCGCGGCCTCATCGTCTGCGATACGCGCCGCGCCGCGCAGTGGCGCAAGGCGTTCCGCGCGGCCGGAATCGAGGCCGTCATCGTCGAGACCGAGGTCGACGAAGCCGATGGGGGTGCCGCCAAGGTCGGTGTCCCCGAACGAACGCTGATCGACGCCAACGCGATCGTGACCGCGGTCAACCAGGGCAAGCAGTCGCTGCCGGGCCTCACCATCCCATGGCAGGCGATCGTTGCCGGCGTGCTCGTGATCGCGGTGCTCGCGGCGTTCGTCGCGCGTTAGCCCAGGCGCGGGCTGCGCTGCCGGCGGAGTGCTTCGCGGGGCCCGCCGGCCTCGCCCGTAGCCGCGCGAGGATGTAGCGCAGGTGAGCCTGGATGCGCACCGCCTCGTCGGCCGTCGGGTCGGTGCCGTAGGTCGCACGCGAAACCAGGTCCGCATGGCCGCCATCACACGTGCGACACCCGGGAATGGCAATGTTTCTTAGTACGTTGCTCCGACGGGCGCCGGATGTTAAACCGAGGCTCGTCTCGTCGAGGGCGAGTGCGACCGCTGCTGGGTCGCGAGGCTCGCTCCCGTGCGGCGGATCGAGTGCTGGGGTTCGAGCCGCGCGAGGATTCGATGGCAAACCCACGCAGTACGTTCGAAAAGCGCCGGCGCGAGCAGGACAAGAAGGACAAGGCTCGCGCCAAGCAAGAGCGGCTCGCCGCCCGGCGCTCGGAGCCCCGGGCCGCGAAGGGCCCCGAGATCGCCTGGGACGAGGCTCCTCCTCCCCCGGGATCGGACGCAGCGGCCGATGCGCCGGACACGCCCGAGGATGTGCCGTCGCCCGAATGACCTGATCCGCTCGTACGCCAGGCTCGTACCTGGCTCGTGGCAGGAACCAACAGGCACGTCGCCTTAGTCATCGCGGTAGTCGCCGCAGGATCGGAAGCCCACGCCAAGGACTGCTCGCCCCCTTCGCCGGAGTGCCATCTGGCCAACGGCAAGGAGCTGCTGGAGTCCGATCCCAAGCGTGCGGCCGAGGAGCTGCTGGCGAGCTTCAAGCTCGACGAGCGCACCGACACGCTCGAGCTGTACGCGATGGCGCTGCAAGCCGATCGCAAGTACGCGCTGTCGCTCGAGACATGGAAGCGCGTCATCGTCTTCCGCGAGAGCGAGCTCGACGCCGCGAGGGAGGCCGCGCGCAAGGCGTCGGGACGCAAGGCCACCGCCGCGAAGGCCGCGCTCGCGAGGTCGCAGAAGCAGAACGAAGCCGCCGCCGAAGCGATCCAGAAGCTGTGGGGAGCCGTCGGCCGCGTGCGCGTCAAGATCGCGGCCGGTGAAGTAGTCACGGTCTCGCGCGGCGGCATCGAGGTCGACGCGACCCGCGATGTCACGGTGAACGCCGGGCGCGACGAGCTCGTGCTCACGCGCAAGGACGGCCGCAGCAAGCGCATCGTCGTCGAGGTCGCACCGGGCGGGGTCGCCGAGGTCGAGGCCGTGTTCGACGCCGAGCCCTCGAAGGCCGAGCCGATGCCGGCGCAGCCGCCGAAGGGCATGCCGAAGCTGCCGGCCGAGCCCCTGGAGGAGCCCGAGCCCATGGCGTCGACGCAGATGTGGGTCGAGACGCCGCGCTCGCCGAGGCTGTCGAAGGTCGGCCTCGGCATCGCGGCCGGTGGGCTCGTCTCGCTCGCGGTCGCGGGGACGTTCGGCTACCTCGCGGAGCGTGACTACGACGACGCGCGCAGCGCCGGCTGCAACGACGCCGGGCAGTGCCCCGTCGGTCAGGCGGTCGAGCTCGCCGAGCAATCGAACGACCGCGCGCGGGTCGCACAGATCACCGCGATCGGCGGCGGCGCGCTGCTGGTGACCGGCGCGGTGATGTGGGTCGTGGGCCGCGGCAAGACGCGCCACGCCGCACCTGCCGTCACCGTCCACGTCCAACCCTCATCGGCGGCGATCGCCTGGAGGTTCTGATGAAGACCGCACTCCCCTTCCTGCTGCTCGCCGCCTGCACGCACGACATCACGCCCGTCGATCGCGTCGACGTCGCGCAGGCGCGCGCCCTCGACATCCTCTACGTCTTCGACAACTCCGCCGACCGCGGCCAGTACGATCAGCTCGCGGCGCAGCTCGACGTCCTGCAGACGCGGCTCGCCGACGTCGACGGCCAGCTGCCCGATCTCCACATCGGTCTCGTCACCACCGACCTCGGGACGAGCGCGACCGAGGACGGCGCGCCCGCACCGAGCGCCGCCGGGTGTAGCGGCGAGGGCAACGGCGGCAAGCTGATGACGTGGCAGTCGGGTGCGCCCGTCGAAGGCGGCTACCTCGAGGACGTGCGCGGCCTCGACGGCGCGCGCCTCCAGAACTTCGCCTCGGGCGACCTCGGCTACGAGATCGGCCTGCTCACCAATCCGGCGCCGGGTGTCGCGAACCAGGGCTGCGAGTTCGAGCAGCCGCTCGAAGCGATGCGGCGCGCGCTCGATCCGGCGACCAACCCCGGCTTCATCCGCGAGGACGCGATGCTCTCGATCGTGTTCCTCACCACCGACGACGATTGCTCGCTCGCGCGCGGCGCGCTGCTCGGGCCCGACGAGGACGGCACGCTCGGTCCGCTGAGCTCGTTCCGCTGCACGAAGCAGGGCGTCATCTGCGACGAGGACCTGAGCCGGCCCGGCTTCAAGACCAACTGCCGCCCGCGCGAGAGCTCGGACTACCTCGTCGATGTCTCGGAGTACAAGGCATTCCTCGAGGGCTACAAGCCCGACAAGCGCGACGTCGTCGTCTCCGCGGTCGCCGGCGCGCGCGCGCCGTTCGAGGTCCGCGACCTCGGCGGCCCGACGCTGCGGCCGAGCTGCCAGGGCACCGGGGGCAGCGCGAAGCCCGCCGTGCGGATCGGCGCGCTCGTCGACGCCTTCGACGGCGTGATGGTCGACCCGTGCACGCAGGAGGCCGCCTACGAGCAGCTGTCCGCGCCGATCCTCGAGCATCAGCGCTCGTGCTTCGCGAACCTCGAGACCAGCGACGGCGACGACTGCACCGTCGTCGAGCTCGACGGCCAGACCGCGACGGAGCTCGCCAAGTGCACCGACGGCTCGACCGGCCCGTGCTGGTACCTGTACGCCGACCGCGCGGCCTGTCCCGCCGGCGACAACCTCGGGATCGGCGTGCGTCGTTCGCGCCCGGCCCCCGCAACTGCGCGGATCGAGGCCAATTGCGTCGTGAAGTAGTACCGATCCGCCCTCGCCCCTCACTCGTAGTGATCACCGGAGCAACCGGAGGAACCGTGAAGAAGCTCGCAGCCCTTGCCTGCATCCTTGCCGCGTGTGGTGGTTCGCCGAAGAAGACGGCGACGCCTGCCGACCAGTCCGACACCGACACCGCGGAGGACAAGCCCGCCGCGACGTCCAGCACCGCCCCTACCAAGGGCGGCTCGCTCTACGAACGCCTCGGCGGCCGGCCCGCGATCACCGCGGTGGTCGACGAGTTCATCGGTCGCGTCGCCGCGGATGCGCGGATCAAGCACCGGTTCTTCAACACCGACATCCCGAAGCTCAAGGCCCTGCTCGTCGAGTTCGTGGCGATGGCGACCGGTGGTCCGGTCAAGTACACGGGCCTCGACATGGAGACGTCGCACGCGGGCATGGAGGTCGTCGAGGAGGAGTTCACCGCGCTCGTCGAGGATCTCGTCGGAGCGCTCGACAAGTTCAAGGTCCCCGCCAAGGAGAAGAACGAGATCCTCGGCGCGCTCGGGCCGCTCGCCCCCCAGATCATCACGCCCAAGGAGCGGCTCAAGCCTGCCTCCGAAGCGCTGATCGCCAAGGCCACGGCCGCGGCGGCGAAGCTCAAGGACGACAACGCGATCGACATCATGCAGGCGGCGATCGTCGCCGCGAAGCGCGGGCAGCGGAACTACGCCGATCAGCTGTTCAGCCGCGTCGAGGCCATCGTCGGCGCCAAGGCCGTCGCGTCCGCCGCCCCCGCGTTCCGCGACGGTGCCCCACCGCGCATCGACACGCCGCTCAAGAAGCTACCGAAGAGCACCCCGGCGCAACCCAAGCTCGTCGGCAGCTCCGACGAGGACGAGCCCGATGCGAAGGCGAGCCCGGGTTCGCTCAAGGGCACGGTCACCGTGAATGGCAAGCCGCTCGATGGCCTCGGCACCGTGCAGCTGTGGCCGGTCGGCGGCAGCGCGAAGAAGCGCAAGCCGAAGCTGCGCACGGTCGAGCAGCGCGACAAGCAGTTCTCGCCGCACGTGCTCGCCGTGCCGCCGGGCTCGACGGTCTCGTTCCCGAACTTCGACGGCGTGTTCCACAACGTGTTCTCGATCTCGCCGACGAAGAAGTTCGACGTCGGCCTGTACAAGGACGGCGACACGCGCGAGCTCAAGTTCGAGAAGCCAGGCATCGTGCGCCTCGGCTGCAACATCCACGCGAAGATGGCGTCGTACATCGTCGTCGTCGATGCGCCGCACTACGTCGTCGTGGACGGCGGCAAGGAGTTCAACTTCCGCAGCCTCAAGCCCGGCAAGTACAAGGTGCGCGCGTGGAGCGAGCGCAGTACGGCGCCGGCCGAGTCCGAGATCACGATCAAGGCCGGCGTGAACGAGGCGACGTTCGACGTGAAGGGCGACGCCGAGAGCGGCCCGGGCGAGGACAAGTTCGGGATGACACGCCAGGCCGCGATGGCGCCGAAGCGCTGACGCCTGCGCCGTCGCGCGGTTCCGTGCTCCGTTAGCTGAAGTCGCGGTACGCTCGACGCATGCTGCGATGGAGTGTCGTGTTCCTGTGCGCTGCGTGCGCCAAGAGTCCCAAGCCCGAGACCGAACGAGAGGTCCACGCGCCCAGCGCCGCGGCAACGGCGGCCCCGGCGCGTTCACCCTTGCAGGTGGAGATCGAGGCCGTGAAGGTCCAGGTCGCCGGACTCGAGAGCGAGAGCGATGCGCTGCAAGCGAACGTCGTGAAGGCAGAAAGCATGGTCGCCGAGGCGGATGATCCGCCGAAGCGCACCGCGGCGACCGCATGGATCGGCGAGCAGGCCAAGCTGCGCAACAGCACGCTGGCGAAGCTTCCGGGGGCGCGCGCACGAGCTGCCGCGCTCAGGAAGGCCGCGAGGGGTGATGACCCGACGCTGTCGAGTGCCACGGAGGCCGAGCTAAACGAGGCCTCGCGAGAGGGCTCGCGCGCCGACGACAAGCTCGACACGCTCGAGCGTGAGCTCGGAGAGCAGTCGACGCGCCTGCAAGCGGCTGAGTCCTCGCTCCAGGCGAAGCAGAACGATGCGGATCGCGCGGCTGCCTTGCAGAAGCTCGAGCAGCTCAAGCGCGAGAGCGCCGCAAGCAAGAAGCGGCCGTAGCGCAGCCGTAGCGCGAGCCCTCTCGCGAGGCCTCGTTTAGCT
>DATLHR010000550.1:0-2436 GCA_035539815.1 Kofleriaceae bacterium | reverse complement strand
TTCTCCCACGCGAAGGTCTCCCCATGACGCTCGCGCTCTACATGTATCCGGCCTCGATCAGCGAGGCGGTGTGCCGCTACGCGGAGCAGCTGCACGGCACGAAGTCGAGCTTCGTCACGCTGTGACCGCTACCGCCGCGGGTGCACGATGACGTCGGTGTGGACCTCGACGTCGAACGGGGGCTCGTCTTCGCCGGCGGGCACGCTCGGCGTTCGCCACTCGGACGGCGGCGGCGCTGGACGCCGGAGCTGCGCCATCTCCGCCGTGCGCAGTCGCTTGCAGGCGTTGACCTGCGAGAAGCCGTACGCCGCCGAGGCGCCGTAGACGACCCCCTGCACCAGCAGGGAGCCGACCATGATGCTGGCGAACCCGTCGCCCACCCCGGAGGGTGCGTCTTCGTCGGCGTCACTGAAGGCGAGCGCGGCGAGCACGCTGCCGGTGGCTTGCGAGACGTCGAGCCACGCGGGGGCAGAGCTCGTGTTGCACGGCACGCCGGTCAGCGCCATCGGCTCCGGCGAGCGCGACAGCAGCAGCGAGCACCCCTGCGAGGCGAGGGCGGCCGCGACGACGACGAGAGACATGGTGCGCTTCATGCGGCGCACCGTGCCAGTGGCCCGGCCGCTCGCAGCGCCGCTTCACGCCCAGTTCACGCGGAGCGCACCGAACGAGTCAGCCGCGGTCCGGAACGCGCCACATGGGTGGCGAGCTCTGGCAATGAGCTCTCAGCGAGCGAGCGACGCGAGCTCGGCCGTCGAGAAGAAGAACGCGATCTCTTCCTTGGCCGTCTCGGGCGCATCGGAGCCGTGCACCGCGTTGCGCTCGATGTTGGTCGCGAACTCCTTGCGGATGGTGCCGGCGTCGGCCTTCTCCGGGTTGGTCGCGCCCATCACCTGGCGGTTCTTCGCGATCGCGTTCTCGCCCTCGAGCACCTGCACGATGACCGGGCCCTCGGTCATGAACTTCACGAGGTCGTTGTAGAACGGACGCTCCTTGTGGACCGCGTAGAACGCCTTGGCCTGCGCCTCGGTGAGGCGCACCATCTTCGAGGCGAGGATGCGGAGGCCGGCGGCCTCGAACTTCGCGGTGATCGGGCCGATCACATTCTTCGCGACGGCGTCGGGCTTGATGATCGAGAACGTACGTTCGATTGCCATTTGGCGCGCACCCTAGCCAACCGCCTCCGCGCGGTCAACTAGCGCCCGGACGCGAAGCGGCCGCGAGGAGCGAAGCTCCGAGGCGCGGCGAAGCCGCGCGCGATAGTGAGGGCGTAGCGCTCAACCGCGTGAGAAGACGTCTGGCCGTCAGGCGGAGACGGGGGCGCTGGCGAGGACCTTCGCGAGCGTGGAGCCCATCTCGGCCGGCGTCGCGGCGACCGCGATG
This sequence comes from Kofleriaceae bacterium, assembly GCA_035539815.1. Lineage (GTDB taxonomy): Bacteria > Myxococcota_A > Polyangia > Haliangiales > Haliangiaceae > JABFXX01. The sequence continues at coordinate 1,056 of DATLHR010000550.1, read as the reverse complement.
TTCGCGGCCTTGAGCGCGGCGATCTTGTCGGCCGCCGCACCCTTGCCGCCGGAGATGATCGCGCCGGCGTGACCCATGCGCTTGCCCGGAGGCGCCGTCTGGCCGCCGATGAACGCGGCGACCGGCTTGTCGATGTTGTTCTTGATGAACGCCGCGGCGCGCTCCTCGGAGTCGCCGCCGATCTCGCCGATCATGAAGATCGACGAGGTGCCCGGGTCGTTCGCGAACCACGCGAGCGCATCGATGAAGTCGGTGCCCTTGACCGGGTCACCGCCGATGCCGATCGCCGTCGACTGGCCGAGCCCGAGCTTGGTGAGCTGACCGACGACCTCGTACGTCAGCGTGCCCGAGCGCGAGACGACGCCGACACCGCCCGGCTTGTGGATGTAGCCCGGCATGATGCCGACCTTGCACTGCCCCGGGGTGATCACGCCCGGGCAGTTCGGCCCGACGAGCACGACCTCGGGGTACTCGTGATCGAGGACGTACTTGACCTTGATCATGTCGCGCGCCGGGATGCCCTCGGTGATCGCGATGATGGTCTCGATGCCGGCCTGCGCCGCCTCGAGGATCGAGTCGGCCGCGAACGGCGGCGGCACGTAGACGACGCTCGTGTTCGCGTGCGCGAGGCGCACCGCCTCTTCGACGGTGTCGTACATCGGCACTTGCTCGAGGCCGGGGACCTTGAAGCCGCCCTTGCCCGGCGTGACGCCGGCGACGACGTTGGTCCCGTACTCGACCATCTGCTTGGCGTGGAACGCGCCGGCCGAGCCGGACATGCCCTGGACGACGAGACGCGTATCGAATCCGACGAGGACCGACATTACTTCTGCTCCTTGGCGGCCTTGACGACCTTCTGCGCGCCGTCGGCCATGTCGTCGGCGCTGATGATGTTGAGCTTGCTCTCGGCGAGCATCTTCTTGCCGAGCTCGACGTTCGTGCCCTCGAGGCGGACGACCAGCGGAACCTTGAGGCCCGTCTCCTTGACCGCCGCGATCACGCCCGCGGCGATCGTGTCGCACTTCATGATGCCGCCGAAGATGTTGACGAAGATCG
>DATLHR010000549.1:0-1770 GCA_035539815.1 Kofleriaceae bacterium | reverse complement strand
CAAGAAGTCCGAAGGCTGAGCCGCCACTCGGCGCGGTCATCGAACGGGGCGCTTCACGGCGCCCCGTTTTTTTTAGCCGCGATCGGACGAGATGAACGCGAGCAGCTTGCGCAGCACGCCGCTGCGCACGGGCTTGCTGCTGTGCGTGAGACCGCTGCCGTAGAAGATCGCCTTGCCGCGCTCACAGGTGGTGGTCCACGTGGTGCGGGGCAGGGCCCGGTACCACGCCGATTGCGAGTCGGCGCCGGGCGCGACCATCGGCTTGCCGCCCGGGCCGTCGGCCCACAAGCGGCCCGAGCCGCAGGTCTCGACGCAGAACTCGCCGCCTTCGAAGTCGCTCGTGAGCGTGACGCCGAACCCGGCGACCTGGGTCGTGCTCACGCCGTCGACGTGGGCGGTGAAGTACTGATCCGGCCCGTACTCGACGTACGTGAAGCCATACGGCCCGTACGCGCTCGGATACGCGCGACGGATGTCCTCGATGCGCCGGAAGAACGCGGTCTCGACGATGTCGATCGCCTCGCGCGGGATGTCACCCCAGTTGACCTCGAGGCGACCCGCGGGCTCGAACGCAGCGACGACCTCCTCGACGCTCTTGTTGGTGCTCTTGTGGATGCTGAAGCCGGTCGCACCCGCCTGCAGCCGCGTCGCCTTGACCGAGGCCTTGTAGGCGTCCATCAGCTGGACGACGCGGTCCAGCTCGTCGGGCGCGAGGAAGCCTTCGACGCTGTAGGGCATGAGGGTCTCGACCAAGCTCATTGGATCACCTCCATCACGGTGGCGGGCGGCGTGACCTCGATCCATGCCTCGGTGACCTGCGAGGCCCCGGCGCGCAGGCTCATGCGGAATCGATACGAGTAGAAGTCGCGGCGGCGGCGCGCGCGCAGCTTGCCGCGGAACGTGGTGGTCGCGCCCTGCGAGATGCCGTCGTCGAGCGACAGCTCGCCGACCTCGTCGAACAGCTCGACCAGGCACGCGAACAGCTCGCCGGCGCGACCGGCGCCGACGAACGCGAACGTCTTGTCGTCGAAGCTCTGCGACAGGTACACGCGCACGCGGCCGTGAAACGCGACGGTCGGGCCGAGCACGTCCACGGCGGTGTGGCGCGCGAGGATCGCCGCGCGCACCTCGGCGGCCGCCGCCTTCGCGACCGCGACCGCACGCGGTTCGCCGACGCCGGGCTCCGCGCCGATCGCGCCGAGCTGCAGCAGCGCGCCATAGAGATCGAAGTCCCACCACAGGTCCGTGACCTTGCCACCGGCGAGTTGCAGGCGCGCGCGTCCGGCGAGCTCGACCGGCCGCTCGGTCGCGGCGACGTGCAGCAGCGGGCCACGATGCGTACCGCGGGCGGTCCACTCGAGCTTGACGTCGTCAGCGTCCACGCGCACCGCGCCGAGCGCGAAGCGAACGTCCGGGAACGCGACGCGAAGCTCGCGCAACACCGTGGCCAGCCGCGGCAGGCCTTCTTCCTCGAGCTGCACGAGCTCGAGCTCGTCACCGATCGAGGCGTGCACGGTAGCGCGCCGACTCAGCACCGCATCGAGGGCGTTTGGATCCTCGCCGTTGAAGTAGCGAATGGCCAGCGCGGCGATCGCAGCATCGTCGTCCATGGAAGACGATGATCACTGACTCGGGGTCAGCGCGCCAGCGCGTCGAGCAGGGTCGCACCGGCGGCCGTGATGCCGGCCAGCATCAGCCCGAGCGTCGCCAAGACGCGCGCCTGATAACCATGTCCATCCGTGGCATGACGCATGATCACCTCCCGTGCGC
>DATLHR010000548.1:0-16959 GCA_035539815.1 Kofleriaceae bacterium | reverse complement strand
ACCAGGGCGCCCCAGCCCGTTGGACTGTTGAACGCGGTGAGCCCGGCGAAGTCCGTCGAGGTCAGCGCGCCGCCCGCGACGTCGCGGTCGTTGAACGCGACGTCGAAGCCGAGCTGGAGGCCCGAGGACGGAGTCACGCCGAGCGCGGCGAACGGGATCGTCATCTCGACGCGGTAGCCGCCGGTGCGCGGCACCGCCTGCACGGTGGCTCCCGAGGCGTAGGTGTAGTCGCTCCAGCCTCTCGAATCGGCGAGCTGGCCCGAGGAGCTGACGATGAAGTGGTAGTCGTTCAGGTCGGCGGTGGCGGAGCGGTCGTTTGCGGCGTCGATCATCACCTCGATCCCGTCACCGTTCCACAGGGCCGACTCGGTGCCGCTCGCCGGCAGCAGCGTCCCGTCGGTGACATCGAAGGCGAGATAGAGCGCCTGCGCGTTCCAGGCGGCGCGTACGTCCGCCGAGCCGCTCGCGCCCGAGAGCGCGATGGCCGGCAGGGTGGTGTACTCACCGAGCTGGCCGTCGATGCTCGGCGTCCCGTCGAAGTGCGGAGCCGTGTGGGTGGACCCGCCGCTCGCACACTCGCCACAGTCCTCAGCGCAGGAGGAGCAGTCCTCGCCGTTGTTGCAGACCGCGTCGCCACAGCCGGCGATCGTCATCGACCCGAGCACCAGGGCGCCCCAGCCCGTTGGACTGTTGAACGCGGTGAGCCCGGCGAAGTCCGTCGAGGTCAGCGCGCCGCCCGCGACGTCGCGGTCGTTGAACGCGACGTCGAAGCCGAGCTGCAGGCCGGCCGAAGCGGTGACGTCGAGCGCGGCGAAGGGGATCGTGAGCTCGACGCGGTAGCCGCCGGTGCGCGGCACCGCCTGCACGGTGGCGCCCGAGGCGTAGGTGTAGTCACTCCAGCCTCTCGAATCGGCGAGCTGGCCCGAGGAGCTGACGATGAAGTGGTAGTCGTTCAGGTCGGAGGTGGCGGAGCGGTCGTCTGCGGCGTCGATCATCACCTCGATCCCGTCGCCGTTCCACAGCGCCGACTCGGTGCCGCTCGCCGGGAGCAGCGTGCCGTCGGTGACGTCGAAGCCCAGGTAGAGCGCCTGCGCATCCCAGCCGATCCGCACCTCCGCCGATCCGCTCGCGCCGGCAAGCGTGATGGCCGGGACGGTGGCGTACTCGTCGAGCGCGCCGTCGTTGCTCGGTGCCACCGCGAAGCGCGGGGCCGTGTGGGTCGGCGGCGACAGGACGAGGGTGCCCCAGCCTGCCGGGTCGTTGAAGGCGCCGAGGCCCGCATAGTCCGTCGAGGTGAGCTCGCCCCCCGCCACGTCGCGGTCGTTGAAGGCCACGTCGAAGCCGAGCTGGAGTCCCGAGGACGGAGTCACGCCGAGCGCGGCGAACGGGATCGTCATCTCGACGCGGTAGCCGCCGCTGCGCGGCGTGGTCTGCACCGTGGCGCCCGAGGCGTAGGTGTAGTCGCTCCAGGCTCTCGAATCGGCGAGCTGGCCCGAGGAGCTGACGATGAAGTGGTAGTCGTTCAGGTCGGCGGTGGCGGAGCGGTCGTTTGCGGCGTCGATCATCACCTCGATCCCGTCGCCGTTCCACAGGGCCGACTCGGTGCCGCTCGCCGGCAGCAGCGTCTCGTCGGTGACATCGAAGGCGAGATAGAGCGCCTGCGCGTCCCAGGCGGCGCGTACGTCCGCCGAGCCGCTCGCGCCCGAGAGCGCGATGGCCGGCAGGGTGGTGTACTCACCGAGCTGGCCGTCGATGCTGGGTGTCGTCCGGAGGCGCGGGGCAGTGTAGAGCGTCCCGGCGGTCAGCTGAGTCGCGACGTCGTCCTCGGCTGAATCGTTCGTTCGACCACTATCGCAGGCTGGGTCGAGGATCGCCGTCGAGATGGCGAAGCAGAGGGGAAGCGTATACCGGCTTGTCATGGCTCGACGTGACAGCAACAGTCGAGCCCAAAAAAAGATCTCGTTGATTCAGTGGGTTGGCGCTCCTGCGGTCCGTTGGCGACGCGCGAAGGCCGGGGAGGGGCCCCTCAACCCTGTGCCCTCGCGAGCACAGGTGCGGCTGGAACCGCCGCGCTGAGCGGGCGGCTCGGACTTGGCCTGTGCCTCGGGCTGCGCCGGCGGCGACGTCGTCGGTGCACGAAGTTGGTGGTAGCCGTGCGCTACTCGGCGTGCGCGCAGTAGCCCTGCATCTTCATCCCGAGCTCTTGCGGCAAGCCGCTTCGCAGCTTAGTCGACGCGGCCGTCGGCTGACAGCATCTGCACTTCGGAAGTGCCGCAGCCGAGAGTGATCAGAGCGACTTCAGATACTCCACAAGATCAAGGCGCTGGGCGTCCGCCAACCCAAGGTTCTTCGAGTCGTTGTAACGGTTCACCACGCACGCCAGATCTTGTCTCACCCGATCCGTTGCGCCGGCCAGGCTGCCGATGTCGGATCCATCCATGCACTTGCCGGTAGCGGGCTTGAATGCGCCCGAGCCGTCATGGAAATAAGGCGGGTGCATCCAGATGCCCTTGAGCGGTGTGGTGCGCCATTGCTGCGTCGTCGAGAACTTGAGGTAGTTCTTGTCGAGCGCGACGCTGTCGCTGGCCGGGTGCAGGCCGAAAGTGTTCACATCGGTGAACGACGCCCCACTGTGGCAGCTCGCGCAGTTTGCCTGACCTTCGAACACGGCCTTGCCTCGAATGACTGCCTGGGCATCGAGGTCCTGCGCGACCCCCCATTTCGTTCCGTCGACGCCAAGGGTCGGCGCCGCAATGGACCATTGGTACGCCTGCAGTTGAGGCAGGACGGGGGTGACGAGATCGTCGTTCACGCGGTGATCCACGTTGAGCGGCTTGCCGTTGATGATGAGCCGTTCGTCAGAGAAGGCGCCGTGACCGTGCATTTGCACGACCCCGACATAGCGATTCCAGTACGACACCGGGCCCGCCGGTTCGTGAGCGGTGTCGCCATCGCCCGTGAAGATCGAGTTGTTCAAGCCCACCAAACCGAGCGCCGCGGGGATGACCACCGGAATCCCGCCGGCTGCCTTGTAGGCCGCGATGTTTGCGTCGATGTCGGGGTCGACCGCGGGATTGCTTCCCGGGTCGGTGTTCACATTGATGCGCGGATCGTAGAAGCCGGGCCCGAACAACTGCGCCCACGAGCCGTATTCGGCTTTCTGCCCTGGGGTGAGTACCGGCGACAGCGAAATGATGGTCCCGGGTTGCAAGTCGCGATTGGGCCAGCCGTCCAAGCGGTTACCGACGATTCCCGCGAGGTTGATCGTGGTGCCTCCCACCCCGGGTGCCGTGACCTGCAGGTCCCTCGAGACGGTGGAATGACACAACGCGCACGTGATGCCGACGCGATCCAGGTGCAGCTTGCCGTCAGTTCCCATGCTGACTTGACCCTTCACGCCGACCACGGCATTCAGACTCAACAGCGCAAGCGTCGTTTGCGGATCATCAAGCGGAATGGTGCCGTTGATGACGCCGGTGACCACCGCCGCCGGTAGCGCGGCGGCGTCAATTTTCAGGCCGACCGCTGCAGCGGTGAGCGGATCCACCGACTCGATCACGGTGTTCATCTTCAACACGTCGGTCCAATACGTTTCGTCGCCAAACGTGTCGAAGCGGAAGGTTTGTTGACCCGCGGCCACCAGCTGCGGATCGAGCGGCGGTTGTTGATCTTGACTGTCCGGTTGTGGATCTTGACTGTCCGGTTGGACCCGGTTGTCGTCACCACAACCAGCAAGGCTCGCGCCGAGCGTGACGGACACTGCTACCGGCAACCATCCTGTTCGTATGAAAGTGCTCATAGGTCTCCTCTTCCTTTCACGATCGCTGCCAGACGAGCTCGTCGAGACGGCGTGTGTCCGACCAGAGCTGTTCGTCACCGAACGTGTCGTGACTGTCGTTCGGTGCGCGCGGACTCGTGTCGGTCGTCGTCGTGGACGTGTCGTCGCCGCACACTCGTGCGGCGAGCAGCACGGCCGCAGTGGCTGGCGTTCGCATGTATCGTTCCTTTCTCCTTGGAGGGGAGGAGCGAGGTGAACGTGACGAGACTGACTGTTGCGCGATGCGCTGGCGAAGTCGTGTAACGCGCTACCAGACGACCTGCACATGCAGCTTGAACACGTCTCTGTCGGGCATGGTCTCGAGCGGCACGTATCGAGCGGGAACGCGTCCACCGGCGAGCTCGCGGGCGCGATGGTTCGCAATTGAGCACCTCCGCCGCGCTCCTCGCCGAGCTCGTCGCCGACGCCACCGCGCGCGACGAGCTCGAGGCGTTTCTGCGCGACACCCGCGTGTGCGCGCGCCTTGAGCTCGATCACTTCGAGCTGACGCTCGATCCTTCGCGGGGCGAGGTCCTGATCGAGGACACCCGAACGCCTGGCCGCCGCGCACACGTCACGCTCACCGAGCTCGCCGCCGCGTTCGCGCGACGCGCGTAGCGCCGCGGGCATCGCTTCACTTGCAGCGAGTGACCTGGAAGTCGGGGCGCATGCTCTTGAGGAACGGCTTGCTGTACCGACCGCCACCTTCGTGGGTCATGCGCGTCTCGCCCTGGTAGATGCGGCAGTACGGCACACCCTCGTGGGCGACCTTGACGTAGACCGTGTTCCACTTGTGGTCGGCGATGTCGAGGTGGTTCTTCACGACCGTCCACCGGTTGTCGTAGCCGACCGCGAGCACCTTGCCGGACTCGCCGTAGCGCGCGGTCGCCTCCGCCATGAATCCGGCGTCGGCCTGCGTGAGTCCCGCCGGCCAGCGCGACGTCTGCGCGCTCTTCTTCAGGGCTGCGGGGAACATCCGCGCGTTCGCCTCCAGCTTCGACAGCACCGCGGCGTCGAGCGTAACGCCGTACTCTGCGATCAGCTTCGCGTACGGTGCCCGCACGCGCTCGACGTAGGCCGCCGGATCCGCGAAGTCCTCGAACACCCGCGCATCCACCCAGCCACTCTTGTTGACCGCCTTGATCCGGCCCTGGTCGTCCTCGAGCGTCCGCGCGAGCTTCTTGCTGATCGCCGGGCCGAAGTACGCCGCTGCCGTGGCCTTGTAGCCCGCGACCTTGCCGCAGGTCTCCACCGGATCGGAGGACGACATCGGAGGGCTGTACTTCGTGAGCTGCCGCTCCTTGCAGGCACGGTCGTGCGCCGCGACCCTCGCGAAGGTGCGCGCGACGTCGTCGAGCGACTCGTGATAACCGACATCGTTCGCGAGCTTCTCGACGAGCACGAGCGCACGCTGCGCGTCGTACGCCGTCTTCCTGTACAGCTCCGCATCGGCATCCGACATCTCGGGCTTGCCGCCGGCGGACGGAACGTCGCGGTCGGGCGCGGACGAGGACGAGCCGGCCGGGGAGGTCGAGCCGGAGCCGGAGCTCTTGCCGAGGCCGAACTTCGAGGCGACCGAACAGCCGCTGAACGTGAACAGGACGAGCGAGGAAACGAGGAGCGAACGCTTCATGGTCTTGCCCGCTCTATCCACGGCGCGGCGCGACGTTGCACGGCGCGCGACCGCCATGGTCGCGGGCCGAGATCTCACTCGTGATGTCGAGGGCTTGGCGTTGTCCCAGGGGTGCGACGCACCTCGCGCCGGAGCCAGGCCGTGACCTTTTCGTGATCGCGCGACCACGCGGGATCGGCGCGCAGCGCGACCTCGGCGGCGGTCGCCAGCTCGATCGCGCGCGCCCGATCGTCGGAGACGACGAGCGTCGCGAGCGTGAACATCGCGTTGCCGTGGATCACGGGCGACGTCTGGCCGAGGTGCGGGATCGCGCGTTCGAGCAGCGCGCGCGCCTCGCCCGTGCGACCGAGCGAGATCAGCAGGTCCACTTGCCCGTGCGTCAGCTGCGCCCACATCGGGTGGGCGGTGCCGTAGAGCGCCTCGGCATCCGCGAGCACCTCGGTGAACATCTCCGCGCTCGCCGCCAGCGTGCCGGACAGCCGGTACGCCTCGCCGATCAACCAGCGCGACGCGATGCTGCCCTCGCTGCGGCGGCCTTGCCGCAGATCGAAGATCCGGACCGCCTCGCGCGCGGCGGCCACCCCGTCGTCGAGGCGCTGGGCGTCGATCAACACCTGCGCGCTGCGCATGCGCCCGTTGGCCACGAGCGCGTGATCGGGGCCGAGCGAGGTCCGCGCCTGCGCCGTCGCGGCGTCGAGCAGCGCGAGCGCACGCGCGCCTTCACCGCGGTCGAGTACGATCGACGCCGCGATCATCTGGTTCATGATCTGCTGGGGATGCTCGGGCGCCAGCGCCGTCCGCGCGCGCTCGATCGCGGCTTCGATCACGCGTTGTGCGTCCGGCAGCTCGCCGAGGCGATACCGCGACTCGGCCAGCGCGGCCTCGAGGGAGATCCGCGCCTCCTCGCCCGCCTGCCGCATCAGCTCGGCGTCGGCCAGCATCGTCTCGTACACGGCGACGGCCTGGCGATCGTCGCCCGACAGCGCCGCGAGCTTGGCGATCGCGAGGTGGCCGAGGCGCGCGAGGTACGGATCGTCGCCCGCGAGCGCCGTCGCGGCCCGGAACCGCGTCTTCGCCGTCTCGTGATCGTGGCGCGTCCACGCCCGCGCGCCGGCGGCGGCGAGCCAGCGCGCCCGCAGCCGCGGCGGATCCCCGAGCCGCGTCACCGCCCAGTCCGCCTGGGTCAACGCGGCGTCGATCGTCGCGTCTTCGATCTCGAGCTGCGCGGCGCGCTCGGCGAGCGTGAGCCAGGACCGCGCGATCAGCGAGGCGCGACCGCTTCGTTCCGCCGCGCCGGCGGCGTCCTTCAGCGCCGCGACCTGCGCGGGCGGTGACGACGGCGGCTGGATCACGACGCGGCTCAACGCGAGCTCACCATCGAGCGGGGACGGCGCGATCGTCGACGCGATCTGCGTCGCGGTCGAGAGTGCCTCGTCCGCGGCCGTCGTCGCCCCGAGATCGTCGAGGGCCTCGGCGCGCGCGATCCAGCCGAGACCGTCGAGGACCCTGCGCGCTACATCCGATGGCAGCGCCGACAGCGCGACGGCCTCCTCGCCGGCTTCGGACGTCAGGCACGAGGCGGGCCACGCGAGACGCTCGAGGGTCTGGACGAGCGCCTGGTCGTCGGGCCACGCACGCTCGACGGCGACCTCGAGGACCCGACGCTCGAGCTCCTCGAGCTTCGACCGGCATCGTCGCCACGCCTGCTGGACGAGGACGTCGCGGTGGCACGCCGCCGTCTCGTCACGCGACCACGCGACCGCGCGTCGATCCATCGCGGTGACGATCGCGCCGCGCACGAACGGCGACAACGTCCCCGCCCGGTTCAGCCACGGCGCGCGGGCCTCGTGCCATCGCGGCCGCGCGTCGGGGTCGCACGCGCGGTCGGCCGCGACCGGTGCGGCCCGATCCTCCCGCGCCCGGACGGCGGCGATCGCGACCGCGACGCCGAGCGCCAGCCCACCGACGACGAGCACGCTGCGGCGCCGTCGCCGCGACGGATGCGCGGCGGCCTCGAGAACGCGCGTGACCTCGGCGATCGAGGCAGGGCGATGCTGGCGATCCGCATGCACACAGCGCACGAGCACGGCGCGGAGGTCCGCGGGGAGCGCGTCGAGCGCGGGGGAGCGCGCGGGTCCTCGCTCGATCGCATCCATGAGCGCCGCCGCGGTCCGACCGTCGAACGGTCGCGCGCCGGTCAGCACCTCGCACGCGGTGACGCCGAACGCGAACACATCCGCGCGCGCATCGAGCGGCTCGCCGAGGAGCTGCTCGGGCGACATATACGCGGGTGTGCCCGCGGAGCGCGTGCCCGTGGCGAGCCCGGCCGGCGCGTCACCGAGGACGTCACGCGCGGCCGCGGCGGCGAGCCCGAAATCGCCGACGACGACCCGGTGCGTGCTGGTCCCGGCGTCCGCGTGCCCGCGCTCCTCGAGGAACACGTTGTCGGGCTTGAGATCGCGGTGGATCAGCCCGGCCGCGTGGACCGCCGCGAGCGCGCGCCCGATCTGCGCCAGCCAGTCGAGGCGCACCGCGACGGGCACGTCGGCCGCGAGCATCGTGCGCAGCGTCGGCCCGCGCACCTGCTCCATCGCGACGAAGATGACGTCCTGGTCCTGACCGACCTCGTAGACGGTGACCACGTTGGGATGGCGGACCTGCGCCATCGCCTTGGCCTCGCGCAGCAGGCGGGCCGCATGGCTCGCGTCGTCGCGCCCGGCGCGCAACACCTTGATCGCGACCGTCCGGTCGAGCTGCGGGTCCCAGGCCGTGAACACCGTGCCCATGTTCCCGCTACCGAGCACCTCGCCGACCGTGAACCGCCCGATCCGGGTGCCCTCCGGCATGTCCGTCGACGACGAGGAGGCCGCCGGCGCGGACGCGCGGATCAGCGCGAGCAACGCGGCTCCGCAAACCTCGCAGTCGTCGAGGTGCTCGCGGAGGGCCTCGCGCTCGGCGGGGAGCACCGCGTTCGTCGCCATGCGGACGAGGGTCTCGTCGCTCGCGCACACGCTGGGTTCGGGTACCGGCAGGCCCTGGAGTTCACACCGGTTCGGCTCTACGCTCAAGCGGTGTCTGAGCCGCTCGCGGGACTCGTGCGTGCCCACGCCCAGGCGCGCGCTCGCTGGCCCGAGCTGGCGGTAGCGCCGGCGCAGCTGGCGACGAGCCTGGGCGCGCTGACGATCGAGCCGGCCTGGCTCGAGGCGCGAGGTCCCGAGCTCGTCCTCGCGCACGCCGCGGCGTCCGGAGATCCGGCGGCGGTCGCGGCGCTCGAGCGCGAGGTCCTGATGCCGGCGCGCGCGATCATCCGCCGCTACACGCGCGAGGAGGCCCGCACCGACGAGGTGCTCCAGCAGCTGCGCATCCACCTCCTCGTCGCCGGCGACGGTACCCCACCTCGGATCGCACGCTTCGACGGCCGCGCGGCCCTCGGGGCCTGGGTCAGCATGTGCGCGGCGCGGGTCGCGCTGCACGCGCTGCGCGACGAGCGCACGCGGAGCGAGGTCGCGGTCGAGTGGAGCGAGGCGATCGCCGCGCTCCCAGCGGCGGACCCCGTGGTCGAGCAGCTGCGCGTCCGTCACGCCGCGCGTGTGGCCGACGCGCTGCGCACGGCGTGCCTGGAGCTGTCACGCCGGCACCGCGCCGTGATTCGCCTGCTGTTCATCGATGGCGCGAGCGTCGACGAGGTCGCGGCGATCTACGGCGTCCATCGCGTGACGGTGTGGCGCTGGGTGCAGGAGGCGCGAACGGTCATGAGCGCGCGCGTCCGCGACGAGCTCCGCGAGCTCGCGAGCGACGGCGATCCGCGGACGGCGTCGCTGGTCGCCTGGGCGATGGATCAGATGGAGATGAGCCTCGCGAACGCCTTGTCGTCGACGGTGACCGAGCTGCGCGCGTCGTAGCGGCCGCGACCTGCGACAGTGGTGAGCGCGTGCGATACCGCAGCGCGCTGATAGGCGTCATCGGCGCGTGATGGCCGGGCCGATCGGCGGCGCGTATCACCGATCCATGACGAAGCTGGCGATCGCGGTGGTGCTGCAGCCTTGAACGGCCGGAACACGCTCGTCTTGTTGCGAGGGAGTTGCTGGTCGAACTTGTCGCGCTTCGCGCCAGGCGAGAGCAGGGTGTTCTCGCCCTTCGCGAGCTTCACCTCCCGCAGCACCGTGAGAACCGAGTCGAAGATCGGGACATGACGCAACCGGCCTGACTTCGGGGCGCCACGGCGACAGCGGACGTGGATCACGCGGTGCTGCAGATCGATGTCGGTCCACATCAGGTGCAGCGCCTCGTCGAGCCGCATACCGGTGCCGATCAGGACGGCCACGAGCGTGCGGATGTTCTCGTTGCATGCGCTCAGCAGCTTCTGCACTTCGCCGCGGATTGGAGCCACAGGAACGGGCGCTCGGCGACCTCGAGCTCGCGGATGAACTTCACCGGAGTTTCGGAGCACCAGCCCTGCTCGATGAAGTAGCTGAACGCCGCGGACAGCGAGGCGAACAGCGTGTTGATCGTGGCGTTGCCGATCGGCTCCTCGCGCTCCTTGAACGAGGTGCGGAGGTCGAGCATCTTGGGGGTGGTGATCTTCACGAGCGGCGTGCGATCGAACGTCGGCCGGATGTACAGCCGCATCCGGCTCTCGTACTCGTCGTGCGAGCGCTGGTCCTTGATCGCGCGGAGCCAGGCATCGAGCCCATCGCCGAGCGTGCGCTTCTGGTGCTCTTCGTCAGCGGCCTCCGCGTCGCGCTTGGTGGCGAACGAGCCGAGGTGTCCGGATCGGTCACGGATCCGGTCGCGAACCCCCTCGTCGTCGTCGATCGCCGCACGGACACGCTGGTCGACATCGAGCTCTCGCAGCTCACGCTGGAGTAGCAACGTCAGCGTGTTCAGCGGCAACGTCGATGCGATGTTAGCCACGCAGCGACTCGCCACGATCGACCGATGCGCCATGCACCTCGTTCGAAAAAGCGACATAGTGCGCCCCCCCGCATGGAATGGCTCAACTACCACCACCTGCTGTACTTCTGGATGGTCGCGAAGCACGGCAGCATCACACGCGCCAGTGTCGAGCTGCGCTTGGCGCATCCGACGATCAGTGGTCAGATCCACCAGCTCGAGGAGGCCTTGGGCGCCAAGCTGTTCGTTCGCAGCGGCCGCAACCTCGCGCTGACCGACAGTGGGCGCATCGCATTTCGGTACGCCGACGAGATCTTCGCGCTCGGGCAAGAGTTCCAGGACGCGCTGAAGGGCCGAACGACCGGTCAACCGCTACGGCTCGTCGTCGGCGTGTCCGATGTGATCGCGAAGTCGATCGTTCACCGGATCCTGGAGCCGGCATTCGAGCTCCGGGACAAGGTTCGTGTCATCTGTCGAGAGGCTCGCTCGGCCGACGCGTTCATGGGAGACCTGGCCGTGCATGCGATCGATGTGGTCCTTGCCGATGCGCCGGCCGGGCCGGGCACGCCGGTCCGCACGTTCAGCCACCCGCTCGGCGAGTGCGGGTCCTCGTTCTTCGCCACATCGCAGCTCGCTAGGGTCTCCCGCCAGCAATTCCCTCGCTCGCTCGACGGTGCTCCGGTCATCCTGCCGGGCAGCGACTCGACGTTTCGGCGCGCCCTCGACGAATGGTTTCGGTCGCGCAACATTCATCCCCAGATCGTCGCGGAGCTCGATGACCTCGCGCTCGCCTCCGTGCTGGCCGAGAAAGGCCTCGGTGTGCTTGCGGCGCCGGACGTGATCTCGAAGGAGCTACGTCAGCGCTACAGCCTGCAGCTCGTCGGCCGCGCCAAGGACCTCCGCCAGCGGTTCTTCGCGATCTCGATGGAGCGCAAGATCAAGAACCCTGCCGTTGCCGCGATCTGCGAGGTCGCCCGGAAGAAGATCTTCGCCTGATACGTCAGCCCTCTCCGCCGAGGTCGTCACCGTCGAGGACCCGAGAGCGGTCGAGACAGTCTCCACAAAACCCGATGTCGCGAGCGCCGCGCCGAGGTCGGTTGACGTCGCACGTCGCACACCTCCAAATCGGAACGCGGTTGCGCTCGTGTCTCCACAGCAGCGCAGTCATTTCTCCGAGCGACAGCCCGGTTCGCGTTTCGCTCATGCCTCGTTGTACGCCGGCGCCGTGCATTCGACGATGAGGTTGTTTCGCGCGAACACGTCGCGAAAACCGTCCTGTCGCGACGGCGTACAAGTCACCGTGTCGGTGCAGTGTCCGTCGGCGGTCGCCATGAATCGTGATCCTCGGACGCGGTGCTGATCGCCGTTCGACCATGAGGAATCGCGGTCGCTCTTCTCGAAAACTCGAATGGACCGTCGAGACTCTCGAGCTGCCGGGATTCTCGGTGCTGGAGTCGCAGATTTTCGAATAGTCGAACGATCGCTGACGCGTTACCGTGTCGACAACATGTCGAATGCACACTATACGGACGCGGCGGTGACGAAGCTCCGCGCGATCGTCGACGCCATCGAGCGAGAGATCGAGCAAGCACCACCGACGGCAGCGTTGCGAGCAGCATGGGCCGAGCTCGTCGCCGTGCTGGCGCTCGGCTCCGCACCTCCAACTCGCGAGTGCCCCGCCTGCCATGGCATCGGGATGCGCGCCGCGAGCCGGTGCAGTCACTGCTGGGCCGCGCTCGCACCGCTGCCTCAACTCTCCGATGGAACGCCGTTGCGAGGCGGCGCATGACCCTCGAAGCGAAAGTCACAGCGCGCAAGGCCGAGCTGATCGCCGAGATCATCGAGCACAAGATGAACTGCTCGCGCGCCGGAGCCGCGAACGAAGTCGACCGGCTCAAGGCCCGGCTCTCGGATCTCGCTCGCATCGTGAAGGAAGGCGTCGTCGACGGCTGGGGCAACGTGGGTCCGAAGGCAAGGATCAAACTCGAACAGTGGATGGAGAAGTGACATGCGGCCGTGCCCGCTTCGATCGAGCATTGGCGTCGACCCGCGTACCGGCCGCGAATTCCCGACGCTCCTTCCCGAGACATCCCGTCGCGATAAGGACCCCGCTCCATGTCCGTAGTCACATCCATCGATCCAGTCCTGTGCGACGCCGCGCGCGGGCATGCGACGCGACATCGCGCCGAGATCCAGGCAAGCGCGCGCTGTGGGTGCTATTTCTGCTTCCACACGTTCCCGCACACGGACATCAAGGCGTGGGTCGATTCCAACCAAACCGCGCTGTGTCCTGCGTGCGGCATCGACGCCGTGATCGGTGACGCCTCGAAGCATCGTCTCGATGGCAGCTTCCTGCGTCAGATGCACACACGATTCTTCTTCTCGAGAAGAAAGTGACCGCCTGTAGGGTGGTGCGGGCGATCCGAAGTGACGGCTTTCCTAGCGGCCTCGGGGAGCGAACAGGAGCTCGCGAATCCGAGCCGGCAGGTCCGAAGTCGCGGTGGTCTCCGACAACCAGTTCGCGAGGCCGGCAGGATCGAGCAGCTCGGGCCCGATCGTGACGAGCATCGAGCTCGGGTGATCGTGCTCGATGAATGCGCGAATTTCGTCTGCGGCGGTGACCGGCTGTGTGTTGGCGACCGCGATGATGTCGGGCTCGAAATTGGACTCGCCGAGCCGCACGATCGCCTCGAGCTGCGTTGCGACCTCGATGACGTCGCAGCCAGCCGCGCGAAACCCGGTCGCGATCGCCGCGCGGCGCGCCGCATGGGCATCGATCAACACCACCGAGATCACGCGTGCGGAAGCGTGTGAGGCCGTCGTGAGGCCGTCGAGGACTAGCAGGAGCGCTGGCGCCGTCGGCGCGGCAAACACGATCGCGACTCCGCCCGCCGAGATGCGACTGACCCGACCGGCGAGGCGCTGCCATGCCGCCAGCGCTCCATCGAATCTGAGCTCGAGGTCGACGACTCGCCCGAGCAGGCGATCGGGAATGCGGACGTCGGTCGCGACGTACACCCCGCCCGCGCCGATGTTTACGACCCGCCCGCGATGCGCGTTCCCGAGCGCGTAGAGCGTGACCGTGCCTTTCGGCTCGATGCGGGCATGGCGGCGACGATCAGACT
Organism: Kofleriaceae bacterium; assembly: GCA_035539815.1. Taxonomy (GTDB): domain Bacteria; phylum Myxococcota_A; class Polyangia; order Haliangiales; family Haliangiaceae; genus JABFXX01. The sequence continues at coordinate 3,491 of DATLHR010000548.1, read as the reverse complement.
CTTGCACGTGGGGGAAATTCATGACCGAAGAGGTTGGAGGGCCCACGGTGACCGGACCACGGTTGCATCCCATGTGGACAAGATACGAGCACCATAGGTGGTGGTCAGTCGTTCGACTATTCGATACTTCCTCAGCTCGTGACGAAATAGCCGGCAGATCGCAAGGCGCGTCGGCGTTCCGCGAGAGACTACGTCGTAGGGAGCGATTGCTGTGGTGGCACCGTGGGCGAATACTCGATTCGAACACCGCAGGAGCGCCGACATGGCAAGCGTCGCCGAAATTATCCATCGGCATGAAACCGAGATCATGAGACTCTGGGCCGACGCGGCCGGCGCCGCTGCGTCGGCGCGAGGCCTATCCGCGACGGCGCTCGAAAACGTGATGCCGTTGGTGCTGTCTGCGCTGGCCGACCAAGTCGAGACCGGCAAGCTCGACGCGAATGATCAACGTCGCAAACGGGTCCAGAACCACCTCTTGACGAGAGTGCGGCAGGGATTTGACCTGACCGAGGTCCTCGAAGAGTTTGCCGTCCTCGGGCGATGCATCGCGAAGGTGTGGCAGTCGTTGCCGGAGGACGAACGACCATCGGCGGAGGACATCGAGCGGCTTCACTTGCAGATCGACGTCGCGATGATGGACGTCACCGACATGTTCCATCGTCACATGCGGGAGGACGAGCAATCGGAGAAGCTCCACCTGCGTCGGCTGCAGGCCATCGCGTCGGCTGCTCTGCACGACGTCGACAGGCCGTTGCGCGATCGCCTCCGCGACATGCTCGACGTGGTCATGGAGGCCATGGAGGCGCAGTATGCCGCGTTTCTCGTCTACGATGTCGCGAAGTCCAAGCTCGTGCTCGTCTCATCGACCGGCGCTGCAGCTCTCGAACCATATGCGACGTCGCTCGATCCGAACTCGTTCGTCGGTGCGGTCGCCGCGCACGAGCAACCGACGGAGGTCATGGATGCGATGTCGACGCAGCTCGAGGTCCCCGACTCGCTGCGACGCTCTGGGATCCATTCGCTACTCGGTCTCAGACTTCCTCCGTCCGATAACCTTCTCGGCGTCTTGTATATCGGGACCTCCGAGACGCGTGCGTTCACGCCTCGCGAGATCGGGCGCATCGAAGCGCTCGGCGAACGCTGGGCGTTGCACCTGGAGAACGCGCGACTGTTCGACGACCTGCACGACAAGATCACGGCGCTCGATGTCGAGAAAGCGTTCAGAGAGCGTTTCGTGTCGATGCTCGCGCATGATCTTCGCGGTCCCCTGTCGGCGGCACGACTGTCGGCGGAGCTGTTGGCGATGGACCCGGCGAGCCTCGACGAGCGGCGCGAGCTCGCTGTCAAGATCGCTCGCAACATCGATCGCGTCGATCGAATGATCCGTGATCTGCTCGACGCCAACCGGATTCGCGCGGGCGAGCCTTTGCCGCTTCGGCTCGACGAGTGTGATCTTGTCGCGCTCGCCGAACAGATCGCGGACGAGGCGAGCGCGATGCATGGCGATCGCTTCGTCGTCGAGACCCATGGGCCCGTACGCGGAATCTGGAGTCAGGAAGAGCTTCATCGCGCGGTCTGGAATTTGGTCATGAACGCCGTGAAGTACGGCGCGCCGAAGCAGCCGATCACGATCTCGGTGATGCGCCAAGATGGAGTCGCGCGCGTTTCCGTTCACAACACGGGATCTCCGATCTCGCCGAGCGACCAAGAGCTGATCTTCGATGCATACGCGCGCGCCGCCAGCGCGGAGGCGAGCGGACGCGTTGGCTGGGGCCTGGGGCTGGCCCTGGTGCGCGCCGCCGCCGTAGCGCATGGCGGTCATGTTTCGCTCACGAGTGACCGTGAATCTGGGACGACGTTCACGATCGAGCTGCCGATGGACGCCGGCGCTGCTCGGCGTAATGCTGAGCTTCCGGCCTCGACAATCCACTGACTCGGGGCAGTTCGCCCGACGCGTTTGGCCCGGGCAGTGCACGAACGTGAACTATGGCGAAGCTGCGAGCCCTCGTCGCCGACGATGACGCCGACATGCTGAGCGTCGTGTCGAAAGCGCTTGTCCAGTTCGGCGCGGATGTCGTCGCGGCCACGTCGGGAGGCGCGCTGCTGGAGAAGATCGCGAACGACGGCGACTTCGACGTAATCGTCACCGATATCTCGATGCCGTGGATGACCGGCTTGCAGGTCATGCACTCCGCTCGTGCGGCGGGATTGCGCGTTCCGATCATCGTAATGACTGCGCTGCGTGATCCGACGATCCCGGAGCAAGTTGCGTCCCTGGGAGTGCGTGCCGAGCTGCTTCACAAGCCGTTCTCGATCGACGAGCTCCATGCTGCGCTCCGCCACTGCCTGGCAGACGCGGGCGACGAGACACAGACGCTTCGAGCGCACGCGAAACCTTGAGCTCCGAACCGGGCCGCCCCGCAGTCATCGACGCGCGGTAAGCACGCCCGCGGCTACGCCAATGCGGCGCGCACCGGCGTTCCGATCTCGCTGGTCGAGCTCAAGTTCGTTTCGGCGGCCACGGAATGAACCGCGACACCCGCTGCTGATACGCGCAGTACGCCTCGCCCTTGCTCCGCAGCGCCTGCGCCTCCGTCGGCGGGATGCCGGTGACGCCGAAGATCGAGCCGAGGATGATCGCCTGGCCGAGCAGGGCGACGAGGCCCCATATGGCGTACGCCAACCCGTAGATCGCGAGCCCCAGCCAGAAGCATGAGCGTGAGCACGCTCTTTGAGGGTGCCGTGAGCACGGTAAATGAGGGCGTTCCCGTTCCCGTTCCCGCGCTCTCCTAGAGATCGCGGGAAGCGGAATCGGGGAATCAGCGCGCAAGCACCACTCGAAGAAGTAGTTCCCCAAGACGATCTAGGTACTCGAAATTGTTCGATCCTCGACGGCATCAAACGGGAGAACGAGGGACGAATCCTCGTCGGAGGCGTGATCGTTGAGGATTGCGCTGGGTAGAACCGGTGTAGAACGAGAGTGCCTGTCAAACTGGTGTCACGATGCCTGCCAAGGCCTGTCGCCAGGCGTGACAGCCCATGAATTGGCAGAGAAGCGGCCTGTCTTTGACATGGTCGCGATTTCCCGCGAGCTTTCTCGGGTCTCTCGAGATCAGAGAGGGTTAGGTTATCAATTCGGCGTGCCGAAGCTGCGTGTTCCGCCGCGCGTACCCACGAAACAGGGCGATGACGAGCTGAAATTGGCGGCGCTCACGCGCGATGACGTCGCGAAGCGTCTCGATGTCAGCATCTCGACCGTGCGCCGGCTCGAAGGCACGCGGCTGCACCCGCTGATCGACGACAAGGGCGTGCGGCGCTTCAAGGCGTCTGACGTCGAGCGATACGCGAAGGAGCTGGAAGCGGAGCAGCGGTCTCCGCGCAACGCGCAGAAGGCCGTGGTGCGCGCCGCGGATATTACGAAGGGAGAGCTCGCCGCGCTGGTGTTCGAGCGCCTGGAGCAGCGCCACTCGCTTTCGGAGATCGTGATCGCG
>DATLHR010000547.1:0-8437 GCA_035539815.1 Kofleriaceae bacterium | reverse complement strand
CGCGGTCAGTGTCGCCTCGCCGTACATCGTGTCGAGCGCCGTCACCGACGCCCCGTCGAGCGAGACGATCACGCTCTCGAGCGCAGCCGCGCGCGGCCCGCCGGTCATCACCTCGGTGTACGTCGCCGGTGCCGGTGACGTACACCGAGGTGATGACCGGCGGGCCGCGCGCGGCTGCGCTCGAGAGCGTGATCGTCTCGCTCGACGGGGCGTCGGTGACGGCGCTCGACACGATGTACGGCGAGGCGACACTGACCGCGCAGGAAGCCGGCGGCCCGAAGACGCTGGTCCTCGATGACTTCCTCTATGTCCCATCGCCGCCGCTCACCGTGGGCCAGGCGCTGTCGTCGGTGCGCGGCATCCTCGCGCTGCGGCAGATGGCGTCCAAGCTCGAGCCGCGCGGCGCGTCGGACATCGCGCTCGGGCCGCCCGGGCTCGCGACGCTCACCCCGGACCTCACCTACGCGCGCGTCGGAACGACGACCAACGCCCCGACGTTCCCGTCGCCGCTGCGCGTGACGCTCACCGCGCCCGCGCAGAGCGACACGCTGGTGACCGTGATGTCCAGCGCGTCAGGCTCGCTGACCGTCGCAAACGTGACCGTGCCGACCGGGCAGACCTCGGCGACGGTGCCGGTGACCGCGGTCGCGCAGGCGGCCGACGTCACGGTGGTCGCGACGCTCGGCACGCAGATGCGCATGGCGCACGTGCGCGTGCTCGCTGCAAACGAAGGTCCGCAGTCGGTGACGCTATCGCCCGACGAAGCGGCCGTGTCGCCGAGCGGCTCGGCGGAGATGACGGTCACGCTCGACGTGCCGGCGCTGACGCCGGCGACGGTGACGCTGAGCGTGACGCCCAGCGCCGCGGGCTCGGTGCCGCCGACGGTGACCGTGCCCGCCAATGCCACGAGTGCGACGTTCACGTTCACCGACGCCGCCGGCAGCGGCATGGCGACAGTGACCGCGACGTTCAACGGAATGTCGGACTCGAGCGAGGTGACGGTGTCGACCGGTGCGAATCACCTCGTCATCAACGAGGTCGACTACGACCAGGCCAGCACCGACACGGCCGAGTTCATCGAGCTGTACAACCCCTCGGGCTCCGCGATCAACCTCGCGGGCAAGCAGCTGATCCTGGTCAACGGCAGCGGTGGCGCGCTGTATGCGACGATCGACCTCAGTGGCACGCTCGCCGCGGGTGGCTACCTCGTGATCGCGGGCACGAACGTCTCGGTGCCCGCCGGCGTCACGCGCTTCGATCCGGGCTGGACGCAGGACGCGATCCAGAATGGCGCGCCGGATGGCATCGCGCTGATCGATAGCACGACGCATACGTTGATTGACGCACTGTCCTATGAGGGCTCGATGACGATGGTCGACCTGCCGGGCTTCACCGCGAAGGTGTCCCTCGTCGAGGGCACGGCGACGACGGCGACCGACGCCAACACCGGTGCAGCCGCGCTCTGCCGTTCACCGAACGGACAGGACACCGACAACGCGGCCGCCGATTGGAAGCTCTGCCCGTCGGGAACCCCGGGCACCGCGAACCCATAGGGTGGTGTATACCTCCACCACCATGGCTTTCACCCTCGACGCACAAGGCATCTCCGTCGCTGAGATCTATCGCAACCCGTCGCCCGCTTTTCTCTACGAGGCGGCGCTCAGGTTCGAGAAGGGTTCGACGATCTCGTCGACCGGCGCGCTGATCGCCTACTCGGGGAAGAAGACCGGCCGCAGCCCGACCGACAAGCGCGTCGTCGACGAGCCCGAGGTCCGCGATGACGTGTGGTGGGGCAACATCAACATCAAGCTCGATCCGCAGAGCTTCACGATCAACCGCGAGCGCGCGATCGACTACCTCAACACGCGCGAGCGGCTGTACGTCATCGATGGCTATGCGGGGTGGGATCCGAAGTACCAGCTCAAGATCCGCATCGTGTGCGCGCGCGCGTATCACGCGCTGTTCATGCACAACATGCTGATCCGTCCGAACGCGCAGCAGCTCGCGTCGTTCGGCGAGCCCGACTACGTCATCTACAACGCGGGTGGGTTCCCGGCGAACAAGCACACGGCCGGCATGACGTCGTCGACGTCGGTCGACCTGTCGTTCGCGCGCAGGGAGTTCGTCATCCTCGGCACCGAGTACGCCGGTGAGATGAAGAAGGGCGTGTTCACGATCATGAACTACCTGATGCCGAAGCAGGGCGTGCTGTCGATGCACTGCTCGGCGACGCAGGCGCGCGACAGCAGCGATACGTCGGTGCTGTTCGGTCTGTCGGGTACCGGCAAGACGACGCTGTCGGCCGACCCGAAGCGCCTGCTCATCGGCGACGACGAGCACTGCTGGTCGGATCAGGGCGTGTTCAACATCGAGGGCGGCTGCTACGCGAAGGTGATCAAGCTCTCCAAGGAGCAGGAGCCCGATATCTGGAACGCGCTCCAGTTCGGCGCCGTGCTCGAGAACGTGAAGTACGAGCTCGAGTCGCACGTCGTCGACTACGAAGACACGTCGCTGACCGAGAACACGCGCGGCAGCTACATCCTCGACTCGATCCCCAACGCGAAGCTGCCGGCCGTGGGCGGTCACCCGAAGAACGTCATCTTCCTGACCGCCGACGCGTTCGGCGTGCTGCCGCCGGTGTCGAAGCTGACGCCGGGCCAGGCGATGTACCACTACATCTCCGGCTACACGGCGAAGGTCGCCGGCACCGAGGTCGGCGTGAAGGACCCGGAGCCGACGTTCTCGCCGTGCTTTGGCGGGCCGTTCCTCGTCTGGCACCCCACCAAGTACGCCGAGATGCTCGCGGAGAAGCTGCGCAAGCACGGCACGCAGACGTGGCTCGTCAACACGGGCTGGTCGGGCGGCGCGTACGGCACCGGGTCGCGCATCAAGCTGAAGTACACACGCGCGATCATCGACGCGATCCACTCGGGCGAGCTCGCCAAGGTGCAGACGGCCGAGGATCCGGTGTTCGGGTTCCACGTGCCCGTGTCGTGCCCGGACGTGCCGACCGAGATGCTGCAGCCGCGCAACACGTGGACGAACAAGGCCGCGTACGACGAGAAGGCCAGGAAGGTCGCGACGCTGTTCCGCGAGAACTTCAAGAAGTACGAGGCGCAGGCCTCGGCCGAAGTGCGCAGCGGCGGCCCGAAGCTGTAGGGCGTGAAGATCGCGTCAAGTGCCGACCGTTGCCTTCGGCGGTCGGACCTTCGCATCCTAGGCTTGCAGCGATGACACGAAGGATCTCGGTGCTCGCCGCGGTGCTCGCGCTGGCGAGCCCAGCCGCGGCGGAAGATGTGATCCCGGGGCACAGCGTCGACTATCCGGTCGACGGTGCGATCACCGGCATCAGCGGCGGCATCTCGCTCGCGTCCTTCCTCATCCCGATCCGCGGTCACGACCTGTGGGAGCGCCAGCTGTTCGAGTGGGACGAGGCCGTGAAGGACAAGTTCTCCCGCCGTGCCTCGGCGATCTCGGATGGCCTCGTGGGCCTCTCGATCGTCGCGCCCGCGATCTATCTCACGGGCGCGTCGATCGACGACGCCGACGGTGATCGGCTGGTGATCTATGGCGAGTCCGTGGCGATCAACACGGCGCTCGTCGCGATCACCAAGCGCCTCGTGCAGCGCCCGCGCCCGTACCGGTACTCGACGCGGCCGTCGGTCGTCGCCTACGCCAAGGACCACGCCGACGACAGCATGCAGTCGTTCTACTCCGGCCACTCCGCGCTGAGCTTCGGCGCGGCGGTCACCGGCGCCTACTTGCTGGGCGCCTCCGAGCGGAGCCGCGGTGCGCGCATGGCCGCGTGGGGCGCCGGCCTCGGCGTCGCTTCCGCGACGGCGACGCTGCGCGTGCGTGCCGGGAAGCACTTCTACTCCGATGTCCTCATCGGCTCGCTCGTCGGCATCTCCGTCGGCTACGCCGTGCCCGCGTTGCACGCCGACACCGGCGCGTACACGCCGAGCGGAGAGGAGATCGCGATCGGCATGGCCAGCATCATCGGCGGTCTGGTGCTCGCATCGTTGATCCCGCTGGAGTCGCGCGACGAGGCCGACGCACCGGCGGCGCGCACGTCGCTGCTGCGTCGCGTGCAGCTCGCGCCGGCGCCGATGCAGCACGGCATGGGCTTCGCGCTCGGCGGCGCGTGGTAGCCGCTACACGAGGGGCAGCGGCATCGTGCGAAGACGCTGCCCCGTGCGCGCGAACACCGCATCTGCTCGCCACCATCGTGCTCGCCGCCGGCGGCTCCCCCCGCCTCGGCCGGCCCAAGCAGCTCGTGTCCGCGGGCGGGGAGCCACTCGTGCGCAAAGTCACACGTGCCGTCGGCTCCCTCTATCGAGGCGTCGTCGGAGCACCCGCCCTGTTCGATCGCCCCCTGGCCCGACCTGCGCTGCCTCGAGGGTGATCAGGGCGCGGCCGCCGTGCTGCGCGGTCCCGGCATCGCTGCGGTCGACTGTGGACGACGCCGTAGCGTACGTGCGGACGCACGACGTATCGTGGACGTGACATGCGTGGCCTGACCTTCCTGGTCACCGGAGCGGCCGGTGGGCTCGGTGCGCTGGTGTGCCGGGAGCTGGCCGGGCGAGGCGGGAAGGTGATCGCGCACGATAAGCTGCCGCTGGACGACCTGGTGCCCAAGCTCGGTCCCGGTGCGCGCGGCGTGGTCGGCGATCTGGGATCGCTCGCCGGGGTCGCGGCGTTCGCGCGCGAGGTCGGGCACGTCGACGTGCTCGTGAACAATGCGGGCGTCGGCTTCGGGCGCGATCAGCTGCGCCGCGAGCTCAGCCGCGACGGCTTCGAGCTGCGGTTCGCGATCAACTATCTCGCGCCGTTCGTGCTGACGTATGTGCTGCTCGACCGGCTGCGCGGTGTCGTGCAGGTCGCGTCGGCGGGACAGCGCGCACTCGACTTCGACGACCTCAACTTCGAGCGCGGCTACGACGGCATCGTCGCGTATCGCCGCAGCAAGCTCGCGCAGGTGATGCTCGCGTTCGACGTCGCGGCGCAGCAGCCGATGCCGAGCAACGCGCTGCATCCGGGGACGTTCCTCGCCACGCCGATGCTCGTCGAGTCGGGCATCACGCCGCTCGGAACGGCAGAGGAGGGCGCGGACGCGATCATGTACGTGATCGCGCGCACCCTCGAAGGGACGTCCGGCCAGTTCTTCGATCAGAGGACCATCGCGCGCGCGGAGCCCAGCGCGTATGACATCGACGTGCGCCGGCGGCTTCGCGAGCGGACGCTCGAGCTGGTGGCGCCGTTCTGCACGCTGGAATGAGCGTTGCAGCACGTTCGCGCCATGCCCAAGTCTGGCTCGAGTGTTCAGCGTGCGCGCGAGGCGCGTCCTGCCGGCAAGGCCGTAGATCGCACGGGCGGCACCGTGAAGGTGCGCTTCGTCATCAATCGCAAGCCGGCCGAGCTGACGCTGGATCCGCGCACGACCCTGCTCGACGCGCTGCGGGAGCACCTGCGCCTCAGCGGCACCAAGAAGGGCTGTGACCACGGGCAGTGCGGGGCGTGCACGGTGCTCGTCGATGGGCGGCGCGTCAACGCGTGTCTGTCGCTGGCGGTCCAGCACGCGGGCGATGACATCACCACCATCGAGGGTCTCGGCACGCCCGAGCAGCTACATCCGTTGCAGGCCGCGTTCCTCACGCATGATGGCTTCCAGTGCGGCTACTGCACGCCCGGCCAGATCTGCTCGGCGGTGGGCATGCTGAGCGAGGTGCGGGCGGGGATGCCGAGCCACGTGACGGAGGATGTCGGCGCCGATCACATCGCGCTCACCGATGAGGAGATGCGCGAGCGCATGAGCGGCAACCTCTGCCGCTGTAGCGCGTACCCGAACATCATCGCCGCGATCCGTAGCGTCGCCGAAGGAGGCACGCGATGAAGCCGTTCACCTACGAGCGGGTGACGGATCCGCAGGCCGCGGTGCTGGCCGCGGCGAGCGCGGGCGTGCCGACGAAGTTCATCAGCGGTGGGACCAACCTGCTCGACCTGATGAAGCTCGAGATCGAGCAGCCGGCGCACCTCGTCGACATCAGCCGCTTGCCGCTGCAGCGGATCGAGGAGATCGGCGGCGAGCTGCGCATCGGATCGCAGGCCCGCAACGCGGACGTCGCTGCGGACGATCGCGTGCGCAAGCGGTACCCGGTGCTCTCGCAGGCGTTGCTCTCCGGTGCATCGGCGCAGCTGCGCAACATGGCGTCGACGGGCGGCAACCTCGTGCAGCGCACACGGTGCCCGTACTTCTACGACACGACGACGCCATGCAACAAACGTTTGCCCGGTGCGGGCTGTGCAGCGCTCGGGGGCTTCAACCGCATCCACGCGATCCTCGGCGCGAGCGACGCATGCATCGCGACGCATCCGTCGGACATGGCGGTCGCGCTGGCGGTGCTCGACGCGCGCATCGAGCTGCTCGGTACCGGGGGCGCGACGAGGAGCGTCCCGATCCTCGACTTCTACTTGTTGCCGGAGACCACGCCGCACATCGAGAACGTGCTGCGCCCGGGCGAGCTGATCACCGCCGTCGTGCTGCCGCCGCCGCTCGGCAAGCGGCAGCTCTATCGCAAGGTCCGCGACCGCGCCTCGTACGAGTTCGCGCTCGTCTCGGTCGCGGTCGTCATGGCGATGGCCGACGGCGCCGTCGGCGAGGTGCGGATCGCGTTCGGCGGCATCGCGCACAAGCCGTGGCGCTCGCTCGAGGCCGAGGCGGTGCTGCACGGCCGACCGCCGACGCTCGCGAGCTTCCAGGCGGCGGCGGATGCGGCGCTCGCGCGCGCGATCGGACGCGGCCACAACGACTTCAAGATCGACCTCGCGAAGCGCACCCTGATCGCGACGCTCGCGCGGGCCGCGGAGGTGCGGTCGTGATCGGCGCGCCGCTCGATCGCGTCGACGGTCCCGTCAAGGTCACGGGACGCGCCGTGTATGCGTCGGAGGACTGGAGCTTCGGCCAGCCGCTGTACGCGTACATCGTGCCGGCCTCGATCGGCCGCGGCCGGATCGCGGAGCTCGACACCTCGCGCGCCGAGCGAGCGCCCGGCGTGAAGCGCGTGCTGACCCACCGCGACGCCGGCAAGCAGTTCCAGCCCGACCTGTCGAACCCCGACGAGTACGCGCGCGCGTTCCCGGCGATGGCGAGCGCGCAGGTCCGAGCGTTCGGCGAGCCGGTCGCGCTCGTCATCGCCGAGACGTTCGAGCAGGCGCGCGCCGCGGCAGGGCTCGTCGAGGTGGCGTACGACGCCGAGCAAGGCCACTACGTGCTCGGCGAGCGCGAGGACCAGGCGTTCGTCGCTGCGTCGGTCAACGCCGGGTTCGCGCCCGAGGTCGATGTCGGCGATCTCGACGCCGCGATGGCGAAGGCGCCCGTGACCGTCGATCAGGTCTACACGACCCCCTACGAGCTCTCGCTGCCCATGGAGCCGCACAACTGCATCGCCCTGTGGTCCGGCGATGCCGTGACCGTGCACCTCAGCACGCAGGTCGTCGCCTCGGCGCGCGAGCGGATCGCGGCGACGCTCGGTCTCGATCCCGAGAAGGTCACCGTCATCTCGCGCTACATCGGTGGAGGCTTCGGGTCCAAGCTCGGCGTCCACGCCGAGACGATCCTCGCGGTGATCGCGGCGCGCGCCGTCGGCCAGCCGGTGAAGCTCGTCTTCACACGCCAGCAGATGTTTCAGCTCACCGGCAACCGCCCCGCGACCCGCCAGCGCGTGCGGCTCGGCGCCGAACACGACGGCGCGCTCACGGCGTTCGGGCACGACGTCCTGATGAAGCTGAGCGCCGGCCACGACTACATCGAGCAGACCGCGACGTGCGGGCGCGGCCTCTATGCAGCGCCGAACCGGCGCACCGTGCATCGCGCCGTCGAGCTCGACCTCCCACCGTCCGAGGACGTGCGCGCACCGGGCGAGGCGCCGGGCCTGCTCGCCGTCGAGTCCGCGATGGACGAGCTCGCGCACGCGCTGCGCATGGACCCGGTCGAGCTGCGGCTCAAGAACGAGCCGGCGCGCCACCCCGAGACCGGCGCGCCGTTCAGCGATCGCCGGCTCGTCGAGTGCTTGCGCGAGGGTGCGCGCATGTTCGGCTGGGACCGCCGCCCTGTCGTCCCCGCGAGCGTGCGCGACGGGCGCTGGCTCGTCGGCTACGGCATGGCCGCCGCGATCCGGCCGCACTTCCTGGTCGAGACGCAGGTCCGCGTGCGCGTCGACTCGCGCGGCATCGCGGTCGTGCAGTCGGACATGACCGACATCGGTACCGGCACGTACACGATCCTCACGCAGGTCGTCGCCATGGCGCTCGGGCTACCGGTCGAGCGCGTGCGCGTCGACCTCGGCCATTCGGACTTTCCGAAGGGCGGCGGCTCCGGTGGTTCGTGGGGCGCCGGCAACACGGCCACGGCGGCGCATCGCGCATGTGTAGAGCTTCG
>DATLHR010000546.1:0-14425 GCA_035539815.1 Kofleriaceae bacterium | reverse complement strand
ACGCGACGGCGATGACCAGGAGTGCGAGGCCGAGCCAGGGTGAGCTGCCGACGACGGCGGCGGCCCATGGGAGCGCGGACACCGAACCGCGCAGCGCACCGGCGATCGTCCACACCACGCCGCACGCGGCGAGGATCGACGGATCGGCGAACCCGACGGCGTCGCGGAACGGCGGCGCGAGCGCGAGGAGGATCGCGCCGATCACGCCGCCGAGTGGGTCCTTCGGCAACCACGCGCGTGCGGCGGCGACGACTCCCGTGACGGTCAGCGCGCCGAGCACCGCGCCGAGAAGGCCGAGCCGGAACGAGACCTCGCCGAACGGGAGGTCGGCCGCGACGCCGGCGAGGACGCCGTACAGCGGCGCGGCCGCCAGATGATCGTGGTGCGCGGCGAGCGTGGCGAGTCCGAGGGACCCGTCCCAACCGCCGCTCGGCGTGGCGAGCACGAACGCGACCAACGCGGCGCCGAACACGATCGCGTTGGTTGGCCAGCCGGAGCGCTCCACGCAGGCGAGGCTGCCACAGACTGGGATATGATGAGGCGCTCGCATGGCGCAGATCCGGTTCGTCGACGTGTGGCTTCGGGCTCCAGGAGCAATTCCGAGCCACTTCCGGTCGGTGATGGTGATCAGCGAGAAGTGGGCGGAGCAGCGCGTGCTGATGCGCGCGTACGCCGAGAGCCGGGACCAGACGCGTCCGACGATCGTGCTGCACGGCATCGAGCTCGCGATCGGACCCGCCGGCACCGACGTCAATGGACCGTGGGGCGTCCACGTGCAGGACCCGAGCAACGACGGCCTCGCCCAGGCGATCAAGAATCAGCTCGAGGAGGCGGCGCGCCGGCTGGCCGGGAGCAAGGGCAATCCGCCGCGCCTGCTCGACGAGGAATCGACGTTCGACCGCGAGCCGACGGCGAACTGGGGGCCGGGTGCGCCACGCATCTTGCCCAAGCGTCCGGATGCAATGCCGCCGTCGGTGGATTACGTCAGCCAGGTCGGGGCCGCCCGCGTCCCGCAAGCGCCGCAGGCGGTGAGCTACGTCGGGCAGCAGCAGGTCGCGGTCCATCACGCGCCGGCGCCGGCACCGAGCATGGCGCCGTCCAACCCCGAGCTGCGTCAGACTCCGATGCCGCGGCAGCGCGGGCGCACCATGCCGCCTCCGCACGGCGGCAACGTGCGCACCGCCCTCGGGTACTCGTCGGGATCCGGTGCGCAATCCGCGATCGTGCGGCTCGGCCTGGCTCCCCACATCTCGGCGCGCCTCGGCCGCCTCGTGGATCGGGTGGTCCCGGCCGACTTTCACATCGATGCGGGGGAGCGCAAGGCGCTCAACGCTCTCGGCGAGCAGGAGCTGACCGCGCGGGCGCTAGGGCAACTCCTCGACCTCTCGGACGCGGTCTCCTTCATGGAGGAGCTGACCCGCAAGCTCGAGAGTTACGGGCTCGACCTCGTCGAGCCGGGCGAGCCACACGGCGGCGAGCCCACGTATCGCCTTCGCCGGTGATGTGGTAACCACACGTCGCCATGCAGGTTCGCATCGAAGACGTGTCACCGGTCGAGAAGAAGATGTTCGTCGAGGTCCCCTGGGAGACCGTCAGCGCCAAGCTCGGAGAGGCCTACAAGGATCTCGGGAAGGGCGTCGCTCTCAAGGGGTTCCGGAAGGGGAAGGTGCCGCGTCCGGTGCTCGAGCAGGTGTATGGCCAGCGCGTCAACGCCGAGGTCGCGTACCAGCTCGTGCGCGAGTCGTTCTTCAAGGCGTCGACGGATAACAAGCTCGAGGCGGTCGCCGAGCCGCGCGTCGAGGAGGCCGACCCGATCAAGAAGGGACAGCCGTTCAAGTTCTCCGCGATCATCGAGATCCGTGGCGACATCGAGCCGAAGGACTACAAGGGCCTCGCGATCGAGCGCCGCAAGCTCGACGTCAAGGACCAGGCCGTCGAGGACGCGCTCGCGCAGCTGCGCCGCGAGCACACCGAGCTGCTGCCGATCGAGGGCCGTGACGTGACCGCCGCCGGCGACATCGTGGGCCTCAGCGTGACCGGCACGATCGGCGAGCACCAGATCAACCAGCCGCAGTTCGCGGTCGATCTCGACGACGCGGAGCGCGAGCCGCTGCCCGGCCTGCGCGAGGCGCTGCTCGGCGTGCCGCTCGACACCAAGGACAAGACGATCGAGGTCGACGTCCCCGCCGACTTCAAGGACGAGACGATCCGCGGACGCCACGCGACCCTGACGGTCTCGATCCTCGAGGTGCGCGCGAAGGACGTCCCCGAGCTCGATGACGAGTTCGCGAAGGACACCGGCAAGGCCGAGACGCTCGACGGCCTGCGCGCCGCGCTGCGCGCCGACCTCGAGGCCAAGGAGCAAGAGGTGATCGACCGCGAGGCGCGCGAGGGTGTGCTGCGCGAGCTGATCAAGGCCAACCAGATCCCGGTGGCGCCCGCGCTGATCGAGCGCGCCGTCGAGATGCAGTACCAGCGCCTGCGCCAGATGCTCGGCATGAAGCCGGAGCGCGGCAACGCGGGCCTGTCGGACGACCTGCGCGAGAAGATGCGCCCGGCCGGCGCGGACGAGGTGCGCGGCCAGCTCCTGCTCGAGGCGATCGCCGACAAGGAGAACATCGCCGTCACCGACGAGGAGCTGACCAAGCACGTCGACGCGACCGCGAAGGCGCGCAACACGTCGGCGCAGAAGCTCCGCGCGGAGTGGCAGCGCGACGGTCGCCTCGACAACGTCACCTACTCGCTGCGCCAGGACAAGGTGCTCAAGTTCCTCGTCGAGAACGCGAAGGTCACCGAGGTCGAGCAGCTCACCCAGCAGGGCACCCCGATCCCGGAGGCGCCCGAGCATGGTGAAGAGGGTCACGTCCACGGCCCCGACTGCGACCACGATCACTGAGCCGCGCCGACGCCCCCGACGGGGTTGACTACCTCAGGCACTCGGGTCCCGGACGGCCACGCCGTACCGAGGGATGTGCTGGTCGTGAGTCAGGATCGTGAGCTGTTCGAGCTCTGCCTGCGCGACGAGGAGCCGGTCGAACGGATCGGCGTGGTGGCGCGGAAGCTCGGCCGAACGGCACGCGTGTGCGACCGAGATCGCGAGCACACGGATCCCATCGGCGCGTGTTCGCGATTGGACGTAGGCGTGCGGCGGCTCCGGTAGCGTGAGGCGCCCGGCAGCGTGCTTGATCGCGAGCTCCCACACCGACGCGATCGACAGCAAGAACGTGTGCTCGCCTGCCTCCACGAGAGCGCGCGTCGCAGGGCCGATGCGCGCGGGTTCGAGCATGAGCCACAGCCACGCGTGCGTATCGAGCAGGATCCTCATCCCGTGTAGTCCGCGAAGTCGTCGAGCGGCGCATCGAAGTCCGACGCGATGTGACCTTTGCCAGCATCACGCCCGATCTGAATGGACGCGGGGCGGAGCTCCGGGACCAGGCGCGCGACCACGGTCCCGTCGCGCGCGATCAGGATCTCGTGTCCTTCCTCGACCTGGCGCATCAGCTTCGAGAACTGGGCCTTGGCCTCGTGGATGTTGTAGGTATTTGACATCGCACATCTAATGGTAGGCCAGTCTGATAGACCAGTCAACGTGCCACCCGGTCAGGACCATCGCCCCGGAGTTGACGACGGATGATTGTCCGTGATAACGGATTGCATGTCTGACGTCCATGCGCGGCTGCTCCTTGCACGCGAGCAGGTCGCGCCTGCGCTCGGCGTGCGGGGCGACGAGCTGTCTCGCGAGGTCGCGGGCTGGCTCGTCGAGGCAGGCATCAAGGTCCACTCGGTGACCTCGCGCGTGAAGGACCACGCGAGCCTCGCGCGCAAGCTGGTGCGGCCGGATCGCAGCTACGGCGAGCTGTGGGACATCACGGATCTGCTCGGGCTGCGCGTCGTCACCTACTTCGAGGACGACGTCGATCGCGTGGGCAGCGTAATCGAGGCGCGGCTGCGGATCGACCTCACGCGCTCGATCGACAAGCGCAGGCATGCAGAGCCAGGGCGGTTCGGTTATCGCTCGTTGCACTACGTGTTCGAGTGCGGCGGCCGCGAGCTCCCCGAGCGAGCGCGCGCGGAGATCCAGATCCGCACGCTGCTCGAGCACACGTGGGCCGAGATCGAGCACGACCTCGGGTACAAGGCGCCGGGGGCGGTGCCGGCGGCGGTGCGGCGAAGGCTGAGCCGCGTCGCAGGGCTGCTCGAGCTCGCGGACCTCGAGTTCGTGGCGATCCGCGACGAGCTCGCGGCGTATGCGACGCAGCTGCCACGGCGGATCGCCGACGGCGACGAGGTCGCGCTCGATCAGCTCGCGCTCGTCGCGGTCGTGCGCGGCGACGAGGTGACCGCGCTCGACTCCGCGATCGGGGCGCGGCTCGGGCGCGTGCTCGGGGATGACGTGTTCTTCCCCGACTACTTGCTCAAGATGCTGCAGCTCGTGCGGCTCACCACCGTCGGCGAGCTGCGCGCGGCGCTCGCGCGGCACGCCTCGACGGTGACGACGCTCGCACGGCCGTACTTCGACTTCGCGTGGCGCGCGTGGCGCCTCGCGCCGAGCGACGATGGACAGCTGTCGCGCGGTTATGCGCTGTTCTTCCTCGCGCATGCGTGCGCGCTCGACGGTGCGGGGCTCGCGCTCGACAAGGTGGAGCGGCTCGCGCGCATGTATCGCGAGCTCGATCACCCGGATGATCCGGCGGCCGCGCACCGCATCGCGAGCCAGCTCGTCGAGGCGTTCCGCGTCGACGTGCGCGCAGCCTAGGCATGGCGGCGACGGAGGTAGTTCACGAGATCGATGCGCGTCACCAGCCCGAACAGCTGACCGCCGTCGACGATCACCCCGACGAGGCCGCGATCGAGGACGCGCACGAGCTCGTCGAACGAAGCGTCGGGGGCGAGGGTCTCGACCTTCGTGGTCATGACGTCGCGCACGCGGCGATCGAAGGATGACATCGCGGCGATGAGGAGGTCCGACTCGTCGAGGATGCCGACGAGCTGGCCGCGCTCGAGGACAGGCAGCTGCGAGACGTCGTGCAGCCGCATGCGCGCGTACGCGACGCGCAGCGCATCGTCGGGTGCGACGGCGACGAGCTGCGCATCGCCGGCGCGGCGCGCGACGACATCGCGGAGGTCGCCATAGGTCGGGCGATCGACGAGGCCCTGATCCTGGAGCCACTCGTCGCGATACGCCTTCGATAGGTACTTCGCACCGCTGTCGCACACGAACGTCACGACCTTGCCGGGGGCTGCCTTGCGGTCACGGCACCACGCGAGCGCCGCGCCGACGAGCACGCCGGTCGACGTGCCGGCGAGGATGCCGCCCTTCGCGAGCAGCCTGCGCACGGTGGTGAACGCCTCGCGATCGTCGATCGTGTAGGCGCGCTTCACGCGCGACAGGTCGCAGATCGGCGGCACGAAGTCCTCGCCGATGCCCTCGACGAGCCACGAGCCCGCTTCGCCGACGGTGCCGGTCGCGATGTAGCCGGCGAGCACCGAGCCCTTGGGATCGGCGAGCACGATCTCCACGTCGGGTGCGGTACGCGCGAAGAACCGCGAGATGCCGGTGATCGTGCCGCCCGAGCCGACGCCGCACACGATGGCGTCGAGGTGGTGGCCGCTCTGCTCCCAGATCTCGGGCGCGGTGCCTCGCTCGTGCGCGAGCGGGTTGGCGGGGTTACCGAATTGATTGACGTAGAACCAGCCGTGCTCGTCGGCGAGGCGCTTCGCCATGTCCTGGTAGTACGCGGCGTGGCCGACGCCGACGTCGCTGCGCGTCCAGATCACCTCGGCGCCGAGCGCGCGCAGGTGGGTGACCTTCTCCTGGCTCATCTTGTCGGGCACGACGAGTGTGAGCTTGTAGCCGCGCAGCGCCGCGACGAGCGCGAGGCCGAGCCCGGTGTTGCCGGCGGTGGCCTCGACGAGGTGACCGCCGGGATGCAAGCGTCCGTCTGCCTCGGCCGCCTCGATCATCGAACGCCCGATGCGATCCTTGATCGAGCCGCCGGGGTTGTGACTCTCGAGCTTGAGCCACAGTTCGCTGCCATGCGTGTCGAAGCAGTCGACGCGCACGAGTGGCGTGTTGCCGATCAGATCCAGCATCCGTGTCATTATAGCCGCGCATGGAGTCCGACCCGACGCAGCTGGGGATCGAGGGTGAAAAACACCCGACCCTCGCGGAGCTGAAGGATCCGTCGCTGCCGCACATCCACAGTCACCTCGCGAACTGCTCGATGTGCCGGTCGGTGGTGGAGGCTCAGGAGGCGTCGGCGCCGGTGACGCTCGATCTTCCCAAGGGCCTCGTCACCGAGTCCGCGTTCATGTGGCCCGCGGATCCGATGGCGCGCGGCGGCATGGCGCAGATCTTCTCGGGCACGGATCGCCGGCTCGGCCGTACGGTGATCCTGAAGGCGCCGCGCGAGGGCGATGACCTGCCGCCCGGCGTCGGCGACATGTTCCAGCGCCGCGTGACGGCAGAGGCGCGGATCCTCGCGAAGCTGCAACACCCGTCGATCGTCACGATCTACGAGCTCGGCAAGTCGACGGTGGGCTGGCCGTTCTGCGTGATGGAGCGCGTCGACGGCAGCGCCCTGCGCGATCGGCTCGACGAGCTCGTGGAGGCGGAGAAGGACGGCAAGCCGCGGACACGCGAGCGCCTCGAGTTGCTGTCGAACCTCGTCGCGATCGCGGAGGCGCTCGCGTACGCGCACGAGCGCAAGGTGGTGCATCGCGACTGCACGCCGAACAACATCATCATCGGCAAGCGCGGTGAAGCGACGCTGATCGACTGGGGCATCGCGCGTGATCTCGAGGCACCGGGCGACGGTGACGCCGCGCGTCTCGCGGATCAGCCACCGTCGATGAGTGGGCGCATGGTCACGATCAGCGCGGGCACCCCGCCGTATCTGCCGCTGGAGCAGAGCCAGGGCCGCGCCGCGGATCCCAGCTTCGACGTCTACAGCTTCGGCATCACGCTCTACGAGGTGGTGTCGGGCAAGACGCCGTTCGAGTGGCGGGTCGGCGAAGGCCCGGGCGATCGCACGAAGCAGCTCGACGCGTTCCTCGACTGGCTCAGGTCCGATGACCCGGTACCACCGGCGATGCCGCGCGACCCGGAGCTCTCCGGGATCATCGCGCGCGCGATGCACAAGGACGCGTCGCAGCGGTTCACCGCCGACGAGCTGGTGCGCGCGCTCAAGCAGTACCTGACCGGCGACCTCGTATTCTCGCATCGCTACTCGGCCACGGGCCGGCTCTCGCGCTGGGTGCGCCGCAACAAGGCCGCCGCGGTGAGCTTGCTGTCGCTCGTGGCGTTCGCGATCGCCGGCGTGCTGGTGTGGGGATACTTGTCGAAGAAGGCGCAGGAAGAGGCGGAGCTGCGCGCGATGACCGCGGCCGCGCAGGCCGACGCGAGCGAGAAAGGTCGCGCTGCCGACGAGGCCACGCGCGCGGCCGACGAGGCGAAGCGGATGGCCGAAGAAGCGCAGCGCCGCGGCGAGAACTCGGACACGCTGCGCGCCGAGGCCGAGAAGAAGCGCAAGGCCGCCGAGGCGTTGCGCAACGACGCCAACGAAGCCGCCGCGCGCGCGAAGGGGCAGGCCGACGACGCGATGAAGCGGTTCCAGGAGGCGATGAAGCAGAAGGAGGAGGCGGAGAAGGTGCGCGACGCGGCGAACGCCGAGCGTGACACCGCGAAGGCGGCGCAAGCCGACGCCGAGCGCCTGCGCGACAGCGCGAAGATGGCGCAGGCGGTCGCCGAGAAGGAGCGCGACGTCGCGTACACCGCGCGCGCGAACGCCGAGAAGGATCGGGACACCGCGAAGGCGGCGCAGACCTCCGCCGAGCAGGATCGCGACACGGCGCGCGCCGGCCAGGCGAACGCGGAGAAGGAGCGCGATGCCGCGCGGACGGCCCAGGCCGGCGCGGAGAAGGAGCGCGACGCCGCGGTCGCCGCGCGCACCGCCGCCGAGCGCGAGCGCGATGAAGCACGCCGCAAGATCGCCGAGCTCGAGCAGCGCCTGCGCGAGCGACTCCAACCGCCGCCCGAGCCGCCGCCTCCCGCACCGACGCCATGATGCGCATGACGTCGAACGCCGCTCCTCGCGACGTGTGCAGTGGCGCGAGGTGGCGCGCCGCGGCGTGCCGATGTCGCGCGTGATCACACCGCGTGAGTGGATCGCGCAGCCGTGGCGCAACGGCGGTGGGGTCACGCACGAGATCCTGCGGCGCAGCGCGCGCGGTGACGTCGACGACTACGATCTGCGGCTGAGCCTCGCCGAGGTCACGCGCAGCGGGCCGTTCTCGACGTTCCCCGGCTATCGCCGGTGGAGCTTCCTCGCCGACGGTACACCGATCAAGCTGGCACGCGACGCGTCGTTCGAGCTCACCGCGCGCGGCGATCACGTCGAGTTGCCCGGCGCGGTCGCGATCACCGCGACCCTGCCCGCCGGGCCGACGCACCTGTTCAACATCCTCGCGCGCGTCCCGCTCGTCGCCGGCTTCGGGCCGTGCGCCCATCCCGTCGACTACGTGTTCGCGCTCGTCGCGCGCGACGACCTCGCGCGGTGGTGCTTGCGCGTGCTCGACACGCCGGCCGCCGTCGACACGGCTTCGTGCGTCTGGATCGCGCGCAGGTGATCTAGCGACGCCAGAGCTTGCCGACGTCGAAGTCGATCGACTCGAACGGCGCGAAGCGGCCATGTTCGTCGCCACCTGCGACCGCGACGACCTTGTACTCGCGACCGACGAGCGCCAGTACTTCGAGCGTCTTGTTCGCGGGGTCGCCGAACCACACGTGGCCGACGCCCCCTTGCGCGTAGATCTCGCGCTTGCGGCCGCGATCGAGGCGCGCCGTCGACGGTGACATGCCCTCGAGGACCCAGTCGGGGGCGAGCTCGAACACCGTCACGTCCGGAACTTTCGGCATGCGCGAGCGCCGCCAGCCGGTGATGTCGGGGACGAGCAGGTGGGGACCGAAGCGGACCTCGACATCGAGCAGGATCACCCAGCCGTCCGCTCCGTCGTCGTCGCTGAGTGGATTCAGCTGTCGTGTGATCTCGGCCAGCACGATCGCGTGGCCGCTGGCAGGTCGCGGAAAGGCCCACAGGTCGCCGTCGATGATCTCTCCGACCCACGTGTCTGGGATCGAGTCGAGATCCGCGTAGGTGGCGTTCCGCTTCCACGGCTCCGGCATACGCGTCGAGTGTACCGCCTGCTCGGTGGCTCGGATCGGAGTTTATGTCGTCGGGTCGGTCATGGTCAGAGCTCCGTTCCCATCCACTCCGCGATCGACCGAAAACAGTGATCTCCGATGACGACGTGATCGATGATCGGGATTCCGAGCAGCGCGCCGACCTCGCGAAGGCGGCGCGTGAGGGCGAGGTCTTCGACGCTCGGCGTCGCGTCGCCGCTCGGATGGTTGTGGACGAGCACGCCGCCCGCCGCGGCCATGCGGATCAACGGCCGGAACACCTCGCGCGGGTGAACCTCGACGCCGTTGACCGTGCCGCGCGCGACCTCGACGACGTCGAGCAGGCCGTTGCGGACGTCGATGCCGACGGTGATGAACACCTCCTGGGCGAGACCGGCGACGCGCGGCGCGACGATCCGGTAGATGTCCTCGGCGCACCCGACGGTCTGGCGGTGGTGGACGGCGTCGAGTGCGCGGCGGCCGAGCTCGAACGCCGCCGCCACGCGTGCCGCGCGGGCCTCGCCGATGCCGGGGACCTGGGCGAGCTCGTGCAGCGACGCGCGCGAGAGGGGGCCGAGGCCGCCCGCCAGGCGCACCAGCTCCGCGGCGACGGCGCGCGCGGGGCGATCGCGGATGCCGGTGCCGAGGAGCACGGCGAGAAGATCGGCGTCGCTGATCTCGCCGGTGCCGGTGCGCCACATCCGCTCGCGCGGCAGCTCGATCGCGAGGTCTTCCATGCGCGCGATCACGAGCAAGCGGTGCGCCACGCCGCGCGCGCAGCGATGTCGCCGGCTTGTGAGCTCGTGCGTCCGAGAGCCGGACGGTGTGGCCGAGATCCGGCCGGACGCCGGACGCGTGCGACAGCGGCGAGAGCGCCCCGTCCGGATCGATATGAAGCACCTCGCGATCACGCTGCTCGTCCTCGTCGTCGCGTGCAGTGGCGGCCCGGCGCCTCGGCAGCCCGCACCACCGGTTCCGGTGCCGGGCGAGGACACCGCGCTGCGTGCGTCTCGCGAGCTGCAAGCGAGGTGCGACCAGGGGGACGCCTCGTCGTGCTATCTCGCGGCCGCGATCGTCGAGGTCATCGAGGGTGATGCCGCGCGCGTCCGCGTGCTCGCCGAGCGCGGGCACGTGCTGACGCGGGAGGCGTGCACCGCTGCCGACCACGAGGCGTGCCGCCGTATCGTGACGTCGATCAAGCTGCGGTTCGCGGCGACGACCGATCCGGCCGAGCAACGCGCGCTGTCCGCGCGACTCGTCGAGGTCGGCACGCTCGGTTGCCACGCCGGTGACCTCGATGTCTGCCTCGACGTCGCGGCGATCCTGCACAGGGGCGAGGCGGGCGCAGCAGAGCCGGCGAGAGCGCGCGAGCTCACCGAATACGCGTGCACGCGCGACTACCAGCCGGCCTGCGTGGAGCTCGCGCTGACGCTGGTCGACGGGACGGCAGGGCCCGCCGATCGCGCCCGCGCGGAGCAACTGCTCGAGGGCGCGTGCACCAAGCGCGACGGCCTCGGGTGCGGGCAGCTCGCGGTGCTGCGCCTCTCGGGTGGCCCCGCGGCCGCGGCCGGCGCACGCGAGGCCGCCCGTCACGCGTGCGAGCTCGCGAACGCCGGTGGGTGCGCCGTCCTGGGGCATACGTTGTTCGAGGGCATCGGCGGCGCGAAGGACGAGGCAGGCGCGCGCACGGCCTTCGAGACGGCGTGCCGCGGCGGCGACGATCGGGGGTGCCAGATGCGCGCTCGTCTCGGTGCGCGCTGAGGTATCTTCCGAGGATGTTCGTGTGCCCCGAGTGCGGTGCGGCGCAGCCGGCGCCCGGTCACTGCGGTCTCGACGGCAAGCAACTCGCGCCGGTCGGTGATGACGTCCTCCTGGGCACGACGATCGGCGCGTATCGGGTCGCGCGGCTGCTCGGCGTCGGCGGCATGGGTCGCGTGTACAAGGGCGTGCACCCGACGATCGGCAGTCGCGTCGCGATCAAGGTGCTGTCGCGCGAGTGCAGTGATCGGCCCGATCTCGTCGAGCGGTTCTTCGCCGAGGCCCGCGCGGTCAACGTCATCCGCCACGAGAGCATCGTCAACATCCTCGATCTCGCGACGCTGCCCGACGGACGCCCGTTCATCATCATGGAGTATCTCGACGGGTCGCCGCTCTCGGGCATCGTCGAGGTCGCGCAGCTGCGCGCGCACCCGTTGCCCCTCGGCGGCCTCGCGCGGCTCGCGGCCGAGGTGCTCGACGCGCTCGGCGCCGCGCACGGCAAGGGCATCGTTCACCGCGACCTCAAGCCCGACAACGTGTTCATCACGCCGGCAGGCCGCGCGAAGGTGCTCGACTTCGGCATCGCGAAGCTCTCGGATACGCCGATCGGCTCGGCCACGCGCACCGGTTCGCTGCTCGGCACGCCGCACTACATGTCACCGGAGCAAGCGGCCGGGCGCCCCGTCGATCATCGAACCGACATCTACGCGATGGGCGTGATCCTGTTCGAGTGCGCGACCGGCCAGAAGCCGTTCCACGCGGCCTCGCTGTTCGAGCTGTTGCGCCTGCACATCGAGGCACCACCTCCGATGCCGCGCGGGCTGCGCCTCGATCTGCCCGAGGACCTCGAGCGCGTGATCCTCACCGCGCTCGCCAAGGCGCCCGAGGCGCGATTCGCGAGCGCCCAGGCGATGAGCGTTGCCCTGCAGCACGCGACGCAGCAGCTGCCGCCGGCGGCATGGGCGACGATCAACGGCGGCGGCGACGCCGTCGCGACCACGCCACAGGTGTGGTCGCCGTCGGTGCCGGCGAGCTGGGCAGGATCGCAATCCCCCACATCGCCGAAGCCGACGACGGTGTCGGGCTCGGCCGGTCAGATCGCACCTGTGACCGCAGCGCCCGCGCGCGCGACGGCGTCGTCGGGGAAGGGCGTTTGGCTCGCGCTCGGTGCGATCGTGCTCGTCGGGGGTGGCGTCGCCGCGGGGGTGCTCGCAGCGAGCGGTGGCAAGCGCGAGCCGCCCTCCCCCACGACGCCGTCGACGCCGACATCGCCGACGCGGACATCGCCTGCACCAACATCGCCAACCCCGGCCTCGCCGAAGCCCGCGTCACCCACGCCTGCAGCGCCGACGTCGGCGGGCACCGACAAGCCGGCGAGCACCGACACGCCGGCGAGTCCCCCAAAGCCCACCAGGCCGAGCGGCGGCGATAAGCCCGTGCTCGCCGAAGATCCGAACCCGCCGGCGGGTACGTGGCCGACGCGGCACGCGCTGTCGTTCTCGCTCGATCCGAAGCGTGTCGATGTCGCGAAGCTGATCGCGTTCGCGATCGCGCAGGCGAAGAAGGAGGTCCCTGATGCCGAGCTGTTCCGCATCGACGCCGATGGCGTGGGTCCCGATGGCTTCGCGAACCTCGAGTATCCGTCGTTCGCGTCGAAGCACGGCTCGATCGATCTGCGGTTCTACTCACCCTCGCGCAGCAAGCGCGATCCGAACGTGCCGATCGGCGTGAAGCAGGAGTGGAAGTGCGAGCTCCGCGTCGAGGCCGACCCCGACGGCGTCCAGCTGCGGCCGCTCGAAGGCTGGGAGTGCAGCAAGAACAAGGCGGTGCCGGCCCCGAAGTGCACGCCCGCCGACCTGTGGAAGAAGGCGATCGCGAAGGGCGCGCCGACGAACGCGATCGCGAGCCTCGGTTACCGCTCGAACGGTCGCAACGTCTGGTACTTCGACATCGGCACGCCGGGCGACAAGGTGTTCAGCGACGTGTTCGCCGACGACTGCCGGTGAGCTTCAGAGCGCGCCGAGCGCGCGCCGCAGCTGCACCCAGGAGGTCGCCAGCTGCCACTCTGCGCTGATCAAATTACCCTCGGCGGTGGTGACGGCGGTCTGCGCGTCGGCGAGCTCGATCTGGCTGCCGATCTCCTGCTTGTAACGCGCCTCCGCGAGCTGGAGCTGCGCGCGGGCGGCGTTGACCGCCTCGGTCGAGGCGGTGACGTTGGCGCGGTTCGCGACGATGCGCGCGCGGGCGGCGTCGAGCTCGGAGGTCAGCGACACCAGCAACGCGTCGCGCTGCGCCAGCACACCGGTGAGGTTGGCGCGCGCGACGCGCGTGTCGGCCTTCGCTCGGCCACCGTCGTAGATCGGCCACGACAACGTCAGGCCCGCGTTCCACGTCGGATCCGGCGACCAGTCGTTCTGCGTCGGATTCCACTGCATCGTCGCGCCCGCGGACAGCACGGGCCGCGAGCCCGCACGTGCCGCATCGACCGACGCCTCCGCCGCGAGGATCTGCTTGTCGAGCTGCACGATCTCCGGGCGATGCTGGCGTGCCTCCTCGACGAGGGCGACGAGCGTCGATGGGTCGCCGGCCGGCGTGCCGGGCCACTCGGGCGCGACCGCGATCGCCACCATCGGATCGAGGAGCCCCATCGTCTGTCGCAGCACGGCCAGCGACGTGGCTGCATCGCTGTGCGCTTGGGCCAGCGTCGAGCGCGCCGTCGATGCGCGCGCCTGCGCCTGCACCTGCTCGATCGGATCCTTGGCCTGAGCCGCGACGAACCGTCGCGCCTGATCGAGGTGCGCATCCTCACTCACCACGGTCGCCTCGGCGACGCTGATCAACCGCTGGCGCGCGACCGCCTCGAGGTACGCGACGGCGACGTTGGTCTGCACGTCGAGCGTCGTCGTCCCGGTGCCCGCGGCGACGGCCTCTGCATTGGCCTCGGCCGCGCGGATGTTCGCCTTGGTGAGCCCGAAATCGTAGATGCGGTACGAGATGTTGCCCGACAGGCCCGTCGAGTAGAACGGGTCGAAGAACCCGCCGCTGGGATCGGCGACGCCGTTGACGAACCCACCTTGCGTGGAGCGCGCGGCGACCGTGCCGTTGAGCGTGACGGTCGGCTTGCGGATCACCTTGGCCTGATCCACGCGTCCCCTCGCGGCCTCGACGTTGGCCTGCTGCTGGCGGATCGACGGCTGCTGCTGCAGTGCGAGCTCGATCGCACGCGCGAGCGTCAGCGTCTGCGTTTGTGGCTGCGGCTGCGCCTCGCCGGGAGGTTGCGCAGCCGCAGGAACGGCCACGAGCGCGACGAACAGCAGGCTGCGGATGGACTTCATGACTCGTACCTCAGGGCGGTGATCGGATCGAGCTGCGACGCCCGGATCGCGGGATAGAGCCCGAACCCGACGCCGACCGCGGAGGACACCGCGAATGCGATGACGCCGGTCTCCGTCGGGAAGAAGAACTTGTAGCCGAACATGTCTGCGA
>DATLHR010000545.1:0-14326 GCA_035539815.1 Kofleriaceae bacterium | reverse complement strand
CCACCGGCCGCTCCGCCGAGTCAGCCGACGGCACGCGACGAGTGAGCGAGTCCGGCCGAACTCACGCCGGCCGCGACGCGACCGTCGGCGAGACGATCGCCGCCGACCGGCGTTCGACCCGCGAGCTGCGCACACTCGCGGCGGCGCTGCTGGTCTCGCTGCTGCTGTGGAACGTGCCGTTCGGCGGGGTGCTGCTGTATCCGTTCAAGCTGTTCGCGACGTGGCTGCACGAGCTGTCGCACGGCCTCGCGATGATCCTCACCGGCGCGGGCTTCGACGTGGTCGTGATCTATCGCGACACCAGCGGGCTCGCGTACGCGAAGTCGAGCGTGGGACCGGTCGGCACGGCGGTGATCGCGGCGTCCGGCTACATGGGGACGGCGCTGTGGGGCGCGGTGCTGCTGGTGGTGACGCCCAACGCGCGGAGCGCGCGCTACGCCCTGGCCATCCTCGCGGCGCTGCTGATCGCGAGTGCGCTGACCATCGTCGCCGCACAGCGCGATGACGCGTTCGGCCCGTGGGCGGTGGGCGGGATGGGCGTCGTGGTGGCGCTCGCGGCGTTCGCGCTCCCGGATCGCTGGCGCGTGCTCGTCGCGCACTTCATCGCGGCGCAGTCGTGCGTCAACGCGCTGCTCGACATCCGCGTGCTGCTGCGGCCGTCGCAGGTGGTCGGCGGGTTCTCCGTCGGCATCTCGGACGCGCACAACATGGCAGCCTCGACGTTCGGGACGACGGAGAAGTGGGCCGTGTGGACGTGGGCGTCGGCCTGGCTCGTGTGGTCGCTCGTCGTGTTCTATTTCACGATCCGGTTCAGTGGATCGCCTGGGCGTCGGCGCGCAGCGAAGGACGATCCGCCCACGGCTTCACCTCCAGATGGAAGTGATCGTGATGAGCGTCGTCATAGTCCGGCGACAGCACCAGATGAAACAGGCCCGAGCGCACCAGCTGGCACTGGAGCACCTTGAGCACGGCCCCGCCCTGCGTGAGCGGCGCCCCGACACAGTCGACCGCGTCGCCGAGGCCCTGCTCGTAGTCGCGATCGACGCGCAGCGTGCCGAGTGATGGGCCGATGAACGTGTGGACGTCGATCGCGAGGCCGTAGCTGTGCTTGCTCGGGCGGCCGGTGCCGCGGACGTTGCGACGCGAGTACGCCGACGAGAACGTCGCGGTCTCGATGCCGAGCGCGGCGAGGTAGCGGCCGGCCTCCGCGAGCGAGACCGCGAGCGAGCAGTCGATCACGAGCGGGCGATCCGCCGCGGTCAGCATCACCCCGCCGAGCGGTCCCGTGATCTCGACGCCGTCGCGGATGCCCGGGCGCGCCGCGCGCTTGTACGAGACGCCGCGGGCGTCGAGCTCGGCGTGACAGGTGTCTGCTTGAGCCGCGCGGGCGGAGAGCACGAGCGCGAGCACGGCGGCGAAGCGCATGAGCCCGAGCGTATCGAGCGCGCGTCCCGGGGCAACTTCTTAGGACGGGAGGCGCACCGATTTCAGGATGCGCACGAGGTAGCCCTGTGCGGGCCGCGTGATCGAGTCCGGCACGCTGATCACGACGGTGACCACCTCGTCGTCGAACACGCGGCCGCAGCTGATCAAGCGGTAGCGTTGCTCGTAGCCGAGCGGATCGACGAACGTGCCGAGCAGCTCCGCGCCCTCCCAGCCGGCGGGCAGCGCGAGCACGCGCGAGGGCGCCGGACCGACCTGCTCGAAGCCGTGGTCGCGCGCGATCGTCGGCGTCGTCTCCGCGACCCACTGCTTCACCTGCGCTGCGAAGTCGGTGTTCGGCGCGCGCTTGACCGAGACGATGATGAGGCCGTCGGGCTCGGCGAGCTCGCCGTCGTTGGTCCACCCCGCGGGCGCGACGAGCTCGACGCCCGAGGCCGTGTGCCACAGCCTCGGTTGGCGCCGGAAGCTGTCCTCGATGGAGGTGCCGGCGACGCGCACCGCGGCGGTCGCGGTGAACGCGATGACGACGAGCGCGAGCGCGAACCCGAGCGATCGCACGGCGCGTGCCCAGGGTGCGTGCGGTGACAGCACGCCGCCGAGCAGCGCGCCCGTCACGAGCCCCGCGCCGTGCGCCCACTGATCGTAGACGAGACCGTAGCCGAGCTGCGCGAGCACGATCAGCGCGAGCCCGCCCCACATGCCGCGACGGCGCAGCGCGCGGTAATGGTCGCGGTGGAGCGTGAGCTCGACGAACACCGCGCCGATCAGCCCGAACAGCGCACCCGAGGCGCCCGCGGAGATGCCGCCCGAGGTGGCGAGATAGCTCGCGACTGCGCCGGCGAAGCCCGGGACGCCGAACAGCGCGATCGTGCGCACAGTGCCGAACATCTCCTCGGCGATCCGGCCGACGAACCAGATGCCGATCACGTTGACCAGGAGCTGCAGGCCACCGACCTGCACGAACACGCACGAGAAGATGCGCCACCACTCGCCGCCGTCGACGAAGCCGCGCACGAGCGCGCCGGCGCGCATCAGCACGCCGACATCGCTGGTCGGTCCGACGGTGAGCGTGATGGTCGCGGCGACGGCGAGGATGAAGGCGGTCGCGCTGTACGTCGCCCACGGACGCACCGGCGTGGGGACGTGGACCTCGGCGGGCAGCGGAGCGGCCTCGACGCGCGCGACGATCTGGTTCGCCTCGTCGGACAGCTGCGTCGGCACGCCGTCGGCCCTGGCGAGGTTCGACAGCGCCTCGTCGATCATCTCGCGCGGGCGGCCCCGCGAGCGGCCGCGCGCTTTCTCGTACGCCGCGGTCGCCGCCGCGCGATCGCCCTTGTGCTCGAGCGCGACCGCGAGCCAGTACTGGCGCGCGGCGAGGCTCATGTGCCGCGCCCGACGTGGATCGACGAGCGCCTCCACGGCGGCGGGGCGGCCGGCGAGCGCGAGGAACATCAGCCGCGCGCGGTGGATCCACACGGCGGCGTCATCGCGGCCGGCGCACACGTCCTCGAGCCGCGCGAGCATCTGCGCCGCGCGATCGAGATCGCCGGTGCGGCCGTACGCGCCGAGCAGCTCGACCCACACGGGCGGCGCGAAGCCCAGCGCGCGGCGCAGCGACGGGGGCGCGCCCTCGGCCTCGCTCGGCAACGCGTGCGCGTGCGCGCCGAACAAGTTCGCCTCGGCGTGCGCGATCGCGTTGTCCCATTGATATGCGGCGAGATAGAGCATCGCGATCCGCTCGTCGATCGCGAGCCGCGCTTCAGCGGGCGCACGGTCCTTGGCCGCCGACAGCGCGACGATCGTCTCCTCGATGTGGCCGTCGCGGATCTCCTGCATCGCGCCGAGCAGCGCCTTCTCGTCGGCGGCGCCGGAGCCGGGCGCGATGAGGTCGGCGACGTCGAGCAGCCTGCGAGCGATGCCGAGCCGCTCGCGCGCGGCGAGGCGGCGAGCGAACCCGCGCAGCAGCGGCGCGACGATCAGCAGACAGACGCCCGCGCCGAGGCCGATCGCGCCCGCGCCGTGCATCCACGCGGCCCCCTCGTAGCGCTCGGCGTACAGCCCGATGCCGGAGAGCAGCGCGGCGCCGAGCTGCATCAGCCCGAACGTCGCCGTCCCGTGCGGCTGCCGCGAGACGAAGAACACGCCCCAGTACGCGCCCGCGACGACAACAGAGATCAGCGCGAGCTCGTAGTACATGCGCCGCTAGCCGTTTGCCTCGACGAAGGCGCCCATGGTGCGGAACTTCTGGTAGCGGCGCTCCAGCAGCTCGGTGGTCGACATCTCGGTGAGCTCGCGCAGGTGCTTCTTGATCGCGGTGCGCAGCTTGGACGCGGTGAGCGCGGCGTTGCGGTGCGCGCCGCCCGGCGCCTCGGGGATGACCTCGTCACAGATGCCGAGGCTGAGCAGATCCGGCGCGGTCAGCTTCAGCTGCGTCGCGGCCTCGCTGATCTTCGCCGGGTCGCGCCACAGGATCGACGCGCAGCCCTCGGGCGAGATCACCGAGTAGATCGAGTACTCGAGCATCAGGATCCGATCGGTCACGCCGAGCGCGAGCGCGCCGCCCGAGCCGCCCTCGCCGATCACGACGGAGATCATCGGGCAGTCGAGGCTCGACATCACCTGCAGCGCCTTGGCGATCGCCTCGGCCTGGCCGCGCTCCTCGGCGCCGAGGCCCGGATACGCGCCCGGGGTGTCGATGAAGCACAGGATCGGGCGGCGGAAGCGCGAGGCGAGCCGCATCAGCCGCGTGGCCTTGCGGTACCCCTCGGGGCGCGCCATCCCGAAGTTGCGGTGCATGTTCTCCTTGGTGTTGCGGCCCTTCTGATGGCCGAGCACCAGGACCTCCCACTCGTCGAACTGCGCGATGCCGCCGACGATCGAGGGGTCGTCGCGGAAGCTGCGATCGCCGCGCAGCTCGACGAAGTCGTCCATGAGCAGGCCGACGTAGTCCATCAGGTACGGCCGCGCGGGGTGACGCGCGAGCTGCACCTTCTGCTGCGGGCTCAGCTCCGCGAAGACCTCCTTCTGGAGCCTGCGGGCCTTCTGTTCGAGCTTGCGAATCTCGGCGGAGAAGTCGACCGCCTCGGTGGACAACCCGCGGAGCTCGCTGATCTTCTTCTCGAGGTCGATGATCGGACGCTCGAACTCGAGGATCATGCGCTCCGAGAGCGGCGGCGGTGGAATGGTGTCGGTCGCCATGGCAGCGCTTAGCGCCCTGCTAGGTACCGCTCCAGGTCGA
This sequence comes from Kofleriaceae bacterium, assembly GCA_035539815.1. GTDB lineage: Bacteria > Myxococcota_A > Polyangia > Haliangiales > Haliangiaceae > JABFXX01. The sequence goes on along the minus strand of DATLHR010000545.1, from coordinate 9,645 downwards.
CGAGGTCAACGGCGGCGGGAGCTGGGGCCCAGGCCACGTCCGTCGCCCCTGCCCCCGAGGCCCGGTACCACGACACCTGCCTACGGGCGTAATGCCTTGAATTCCTTTTGATCAGCTCCACGGCGCGGTCCCGATCGACGCGCCCTTCCAGGTACGCGTGAAGCTCGGCGTAGCCGATCGCCTGCTGCGAGCGCAGCGGAGGCGCGAACCCGCGCGTGCGCAGCCCGGCGATCTCGGCCTCGAGCCCGGCCACCAGCATCGAGTCCACGCGGTCATCGATCGCCCGGTACAGCGCCTCGCGCTCGGGCGCGAGCCCCACGAGCCGCGCCGGATAGCGCAGCGGCAGCGTGCGGTGGTCGTGACGCGCCTGCAGGTCGCTCATCCGCTCGCCGGTCAGCCGGTGCACTTCGATCGCGCGGATCATCCGCTTGCGGTCGTTGCGATCGATCTTCGCCGCCGCCGGCGGATCGATGCGCGCGAGCTCGACGTGTAGCGCCGCGGTCCCGTCGCGCACCGCCAGCTCCTCCAGCTCCGCGCGCATCTCGGGCGAGGCCGGCGGCCCCTCGAACAACCCGAGCAGCAGCGCGCGCACGTACAGCCCGGTGCCGCCGCACACGATCACCGGCCTCCCGCGCGCCGCGATCTCGGTGATCGCCCGATCCGCGAGCTCGACGAACCGCGCCGCCGTCATCTCCTCGTCGGGCTGCACGACATCGAGCACGTGATGCGGAACGCGCGCACGCTCGTCCGCCGTGACCTTGCCCGTCCCGATGTCCATGCCGCAGTACACCTGCTGCGAGTCGGCCGACACCACCTCGCCGCCCACGCGCGCCGCCAGGTCGAGGGCGAGGCGGGTCTTGCCTGCGCCCGTCGGACCGACGATGACGACGAGCCGCGGCTGCACGCGGCGAGCATAGCAACGCCACCGAGGCGCGGTACTGGGCTCAGCGGCCGACGCTACGCTCGCGAGACCGGGCCCGTGACCGCCGGCACGTCGAGAGTCCAACGCCGAGCTGACAGACTGGGCAGAATTGCAACACTGGTCCAACCGCTAGAACCGATAGCGGAAGCCCGCCGCTCCGAGGAGCTCGAGCGCGAGGTCGTCGTGCACGATGTCGTGGAGCCGCGACGCGAATGCCAGCTCGAGCGCGAGCGCGTCGTCGAGGCGGAGCTGCAGGATCAACCGACCGTCGACGAACGCGCTGTACTCCACCTCCGTGTAGTAGACGAGGTCGTCGCCAGACGGGCCGCCGAACTCGTCGTATCCGTCGACGCGCAGCCGCTGGATCCCGACGCTCGCACCCGCACCACCGCAGACGATCTCTGTGGCGCAGCCGAAGCGGGTACCGCCGGCACGAAGGAGGTACGCCCGCCCGCCGTCGACGCCAGGTAACGCCATCACGCTGCCGACCGCGATCGCGGCGTGAAGCGCCGACTCTCCCCACGCAGCGTCGATCTCGAGCTCGCCCATGAAGAGGTCTCCGTTCCCGGCGTGGATCTCCACCTTCGGAGAGAACCCGTAGCGAGGCGCCTCGGCGGCGGCGCTCGACGGCGTGAGGACAAGGAGTGCAAGGAGGCTACGCATAGACCGCGAGCGCAATGCACTGCGCGGACCACACGCACGCTGTCAAAGGTTCGACCGATGCTAGCGGCCGAAGCGGCGCGCGATTTCGGAGAGCGGCAGGCGCAGCAGGATCGGGCGGCCGTGCGGACCGATGGCGCCGAGGTGCTCGATCGCGTCGAGGCCGCGCAGCAGCGCCTCGGCCTCGCTCGAGCTGAGGCGATCGCCGGCGCGCACGACGGAGTGACACGCGATCTCGGCGAGCACGCGCTCGACACGCTCCTCGTCGCTCGGCGCGCCGTCGTCGGCCCACTCGCCGAGGAGCTTCCGCAGCAGCTGCGTCGGATCGCCGTGGCGCATGCCCGCGGGCACGGCTTTGACCGCGACCGTGGTCTTGCCGAACGGCTCGACCTCGAAGCCGACGCGCGCGAGGCTCTCGGCGAAGCCGGCGCGCGCGACGAGCTCGAGCTCCGCCGGCGACGCCTCGAGGGTGGTCGGGAACAGCAGCCGCTGCACGCTCGCCTCGCGCTCGCCCGCGCGGTAACGCAGCCGCTCGAGCTCGACGCGCTCGTGGGCGGCGTGCTGGTCGATCAGCACGAGCTCGCCGCCGCCATCGCACACCAGGTACGTGAGGTCGAGCTGCCCGAGGTACGTCAGCGTGGAGAAGTACCCGGCGGTCGGCGACGAGGTTGGGGATGGGCCCCGATTTCCCGCATCGGTTCGAGCGATGCTCGAACCGGTTTCGAATCGAGCGTGCCCGCCATTGTCGAGCACGTCGCTATCGACGGCGGTGAGCTCCGACAGCTCGCGGCCGGCGGCGCGCGCGAGGTCGTCGATGGCCTCGCGCTCGGCGCGCTGCTCGGCGCGCTCGGCCGCGCGCGAGGCGCGGACGTCGTGCTTGATCTTGGCGGCCCAGCCGCGCGGCGAGTCGTCGTCGAAGCCGAGGGTGCCTTGCGAGCGCTGGCGGAGCTGCGCGGCGTAGCGCTGCGCGAGCGGCGTGGCGGGCGTGCCGTCGAGCGGCAGCGCCGGCGGCGCGACCCCGGTCAGCACGTGTAGCGACATGGGTGAGGCGCCGCCGAGCTCCGCGCGCCACGGTGCCGCGGCGACGCCGGCCTGGACGACGTGGCGCACGGCGGCGTGCACCGCGTTCGCGTCGACGAACCGGACCTCGTGCTTCTGCGGATGGACGTTGAAGTCGACGGCGCCCGCCGGCAGCTCGAGCAGCACGACGGCGATCGGATAGCGCCCGCGCGGCACGAGCTCGCCATAACCCATGGTGATCGCGTGGAGCAGACCGCGGTCGCGGATCGGGCGCTTGCCGACGAACAGCTGCACGCCGCGCGCGGTGGCCTGGGCGAGCTCGGGCGCGCCGAGGTACGCGGTCACCCGCACGCCGCTCTCCTCGCCGGTGGCGGGGACGATGCGCGCGGCGATGCGGCCGCCGAGCAGGGCCTGTGCCCGGGCGAAGCCGTCGCGATCGGGCGGCACCTCGAGCGCGGTGCGCCCGTTGTGCTTGAGCCGCAGGTGCAACGCGGGATGGGACATCGCGACGCGGCCGACGAGCTCGGTGATGTGCGTGGCCTCGGTCGACTCGGCCTTGAGGAACTTGAGCCGGGCGGGGAGATTGCGCAGCAGGTCGGCGACCTCGAGGGTGGTGCCGACGGGAGCGCCGCACTCGTCGACGGAGATGACCTTGGAGGCCTCGACCACGACGCGGGTCGCTGCGAGATCTCCGTCGCGGCGCGTCGTGAGCGTCATCCGCGAGACGCTGGCGATCGACGGCAGGGCCTCACCGCGGAAGCCCATGCTCGCGAGGCCCCACAGATCGTCGACGGTGCGCAGCTTCGAGGTCGCGTGCCGCTCGAGGCAACGCACGGCATCCTCGGCGCTCATGCCCGAGCCATCGTCGGAGACCCGGATCAGCGCGCGGCCGCCGGCCGCGGTCTCGATCGAGATCGTGCGCGCCCCTGCGTCGATCGCGTTATCGACCAGCTCCTTGACCACCGACGCCGGCCGTTCGATGACCTCACCGGCCGCGATCTGATCGATCACGTGCGCGGGCAGCACCGCGATCACGGACTCCACCTTCCCTGGGTATCACGAAGCGTGTGGACTTGCGCTATAAGGCCGGCATGGCGTCCGCCTCCCCTACCGGCCGTGTCGTCGCGGTGACCGGGGCGTGCACGTTCCTCGGAGGCGAGCTGCTGCGCCGTCTCGAGGAGGATCCGCGCTACCGCAAGGTGCTCGCACTCGACATCCGCCCGCCCGCGCTCGCACCCGGCGGCAAGGTCGAGTTCATCAAGACCGACCTGACCCAGCCCACGGTCGACGGCGACCTCGCGACGCTGCTCCAGCGCCACGACGTCGACACGTTCGTCCACGGCGCGTTCCTCTCGCATCCCACGCACGCCTCGGAGTGGGCGCACGAGCTCGAGGACGTCGGTACGATGCACGTGCTCAACGCGTGCGCCGGGGTGGCGCCGCGGCGGTTCGTGATGATCTCGACGACGCTGGTCTACGGCGCGCACCCGAAGAACCCGAACTTCCTCACCGAGGACGCCGAGCTCCGCGGCCACCGCGACTCGCGGTTCGTCAACGACAAGGTCCGCGCCGAGAAGCAGGTGCAGCGGTTCGCGAAGGAGCACCCCGACGTCGAGGTGTGCATCTTGCGGTTCGCGCCCATCCTCGGCCCGACGGCGTCCAACATGTACACGCGATTCTTCTCGCGACCCGTCGCGCCCGTGATGATGGGCCACGATCCGCTGATGCAGTTCGTGCACGAGCAGGACGCGGCGTTCGCGCTGGCGCGCGCGGTCGAGGGCCACGCGGCCGGCGCGTTCAACATCGTCGGCAAGGGCGTGCTGCCGTACACCACGGTGCTCGCGCTGCTCGGCCGCGTGCCGGTGCCCATGCCGCAGCTGGTGGCGCGCCAGGTGTCGAAGCTGCTGTGGGCGACGCAGCTCGTGGGCTCGCCGCCCTCGTTCCTCGATTTCCTCCTCTATCTGTGTGTCGCCGACGGCGGCAAGGCGCGGCGCGAGCTCGGGTTCGCGCCGCGGCTGTCGATCAAGCGCACGATCCTCGACTTCCTCGGCGTCGCGCCCGAGGACGGCGCCACCGACATCGCGCGCGCGCAGGCGTAGCCATGAACGACGACGACGAGAACGGAAACGACGACTGGTACGGCGACGCCGATCCGCGCGTCCCCGATGCGTCGCTGGACTTCGACTATCCCGGGTCGCGCGACCTCGGATTCCTCGGCAACGACGTCTACCCCGGCGAAGAAGCCACCGCCTCGCTCGAGCGCGAGTATCCGACGGCCCAGCGCAACGCGCGCCTCGACGAGGCCGAGCTGCGCGAGCTCGAGCGCCGCCTCGAGCAGCACCGCACGCCAGTGTTCCCGATCGATCTGCGCCGCCGCCTGCCGCTCGAGGCCGTGTGGCGCCGCTGGCGCGCGCTCGCGATGTGGGGGCGCTCCGACGTCGTCGACGATTTCGGCCGTGACCCGCGCGCGACCGCCCGCTGGGAGTGGCTGTTCGAGTTCCTGTACTCGAAGTGGTTCCGCGTCCAGGCGTTCGGGCTCGAGCACATCCCCGCGCGCGGCCGCGCGCTGCTCGTCGCAAATCACGCCGGCTCGCTGCCGTACGACAGCGCGATGGTGATGCACGCGGTCCGCCGCGATCACCCGGCGCGCCGCGACGTCCGCCCGCTCGTCGAGGACACGGTGTTTCACCTGCCGTTCCTCGGCCCGATCATGAACCGCATCGGCGGCGTCCGCGCGGATCCCGAGAATGCGGAGCGCCTGCTGCACAAGGACGAGCTCGTCGCCGTGTTCCCCGAGGGCGAGAAGGGCATGGGCAAGCTGTGGCGCGATCGCTATCGCCTGCAGCGGTTCGGCCGCGGCGGGTTCGTGAAGCTCGCGCTGCGCACGGGGGCCCCGATCATCCCGGTCGCCGTCGTCGGCGCGGAAGAGGCCGCGCCGATGCTGGGCAAGGTGACGTGGTTCGCGAAGAACATCGGCATCCCGTGGATCCCGGTCACGCCCACGTTCCCGTGGCTCGGCCCCGCGGGCCTGTTGCCGCTGCCGAGCAAGTGGTACGTGCAGTTCGGCGAGCCGCTCGATCTCGCGAAGGCGCATGGCGCCGCGGCCGCCGACGATCGCCTGCTCGTCAACAAGCTCGCCGACCAGATCCGGTCGCAGATCCAGACCATGATCGACGACCTGCTCGGCAAGCGCCGGTCTCCGGTCCTGGCGGCATTCCTCGGCTGACCGTGTTAGCGTGGAGGCGTGCGGCCGCGCCACCAGACCGAGTACGAACGTCTGCTCGAGCGCACGCGCGAGGCGCTCGGCGCCGGTGACGACGATCAGCTCGGCGATGCGAACGTCGCGGTCAATCACGCGCTGACGCTGCGGCCGGACTCCGTCGACGGCTGGCTGCTCAAGTGCCAGGTGTCCTCGGCTGCCGGCGACGACATCGCGGCGCTCGCGGCGGCCGAGATGGCGCTGTCCCGCGAGCCGGCGCGCGCGGAGTGTCTGTACTGGCACGGCGCCGTGCTCGGCGACCTCGGCCAGCACCGCGAAGCGCTGCGCGCGATCGAGACCGCCTTTCGCGTGCTCGCCGACGACGAGCACTGGCTGCTCGAGGACCTGTACTACGAGAAGGTCAGCGTGCTCGAGGCGCTCGGCCTGCACGAGGCCGCGGTCGCGACCTGCGAGGAGGGCCTGCAGGCGTGTCCGGGCTCTGCGCTACTGCGTGCGGCGCTGGCTCCCGCCGAGCGGGCGCGCGTGCGTAGCTCGCTGCGCGTGCTGCGCGGCGGCCAGGGCTGAAGCTGGGCCTTGCCGAAGTGCTACGCTCGCCCTCGTGCACCGCGCACGTCTCGCCGTCGCCGCTAGCCTCGGAGTTTCGGCGCTCGCCGGGCTCGTCGCCGTACTCGCCCGGCTGAGCGCCGCGCTCGCCGATGATCCGATCGGGCCGCCGAGCCCCATCGAGAAGGCGGTCGCGGCCGGGCGGTACCAGCGCATCGACGGGCCGCGCGGCCCGATCCATGTGTGGATCCCCGCGAGCTATCGCCCCGAGACCGGCGCCACGGTGATCTACGTGCACGGCTACTGGGACACCGCGGACACCGCGTGGACCACCCAGCAGCTCCCCGCGCAGTTCGCGATGTCGGCCGGCAATGCCATGTACATCGTCCCCGAGGCGCCGTCGCAGACCAAGGTGCCCGTGAACTACCCCGATCTCGGCGAGCTGCTGCGGATCGTCGAGGATGCGACCGGGCAGCCGCGCGGCGCGGCGCTGACGGTTGCGCTCGCGCATAGCGGTGCGTACCGCACGCTCGAGGCGTGGTTCGACGAGCCGCTGCTCGACCAGGTCGTGATGATCGACGCGCAGTACGGCGAGGAGGACAAGGTCGTCGCGTGGGCGAAAGCCGCAGAGCGCCACCGCCTGATCATGATCGGCCAGGACACGGTGCTCGGCACCGAGGCGGTCGCCGAGCAGCTCCCCGAGGCCTACGTCCTCGATCGCTTCCCGCCGACGTACGAGCTGATGCCGGCCGAGGCGCGCGCCGCGCGGATCGTGTATCTGCGCGCGCAGTACTCGCACATGACGCTGGTGCGCGGCGGCGTCGTCCTCCCCTCGGTGTTGCGGCTCGTCCCGATCGAGCGGCTCGCCGACCTACCGTGGCAGCTGCCGCTCGGCTCGCTGCCACCTCCTCTCGATGCCGCTCCCTGACATGCGCCACCGCATCTTCGCTCTCGTCGCGGCCGCGGCGATCGCCGTGTTCGCGTGGTGGTTGCCGCGCGAGCGGCGCTCGCTGATCAAGGCGATCGTGACGTACGACGCGCGGCCGAGCGAGCCGTCGCCGCTGCCGGCCGGCGCGGGCCCGGGGCTCACGCCGGTGCAGCGCACGCGCGTGGTGTTGATCGACGGCCTCTCCAAGTCCACGGCCGCGACGCTGCCCGCGTGGAAGAGCGTGTGCGCGCGCGGCGTGACGATGACCGTCGAGGCCGGGTTCCCGACGGTGTCGCTGCCTGTCGAGGTCGCGCTGTGGACGGGCCTGACGCAGCAGCAGACCGGCGTGGTGTATCGCAGCGGGCAGCCGCTCGTGCCGCCGCTCGATCGCAAGGGCATCCCGGCGCAGGTGCCCGGCAGCTGGGCGGTCGCCGAGAGCTACGGCTACATCGTGCGCTCGCTCGGGTTCGCCAAGGCCGAGCCCGCCGCGGATCCGCAGAAGCCGGCGAAGGACATCGCGGATCCCGCGTGGGCGACGACGTGGGAGCAGCGCGCGCTCGAGGCGGTCACCAGCCCGTCGGCGCTGGTGTTCGTGCACGTGCTGCGCGTCGACACGGCCGGGCACAAGCACGGCATGAACGCCGAGTACGTGAAGGCTGCCGGCGAGGCCGACGCGATCCTCGGCCGCCTCGTCGCCGCGGATCCCGATGCGCGCTGGTTCGTGCTCTCCGATCACGGGCACCGCCCGGCGGGCGGCCACGGCGGCGAGGAGGAGCCGATCCGGCACGTGCAGGGCTGCATCGCGGGGCCGGGCGTCCCGGTCGCGACCGCGCCGCTCGTTCACGTCGTCGACGTCTCGCGCGCGCTCGCGGACTCGGTCGGGGCCACGCTGGATCCTGCAGCGCGCGGACGCCCGCTGTCGGCAGCGATCGCGGCGCCGCTCGCGCCCGACCAGGGCGTGCCACCGCTCGCGCTCGGCGCCGGTGCGATCGCGATCTTCATCCTCGTCGCGGGCGTCGGGGCGTCATCGTGGGCCGTGCGCAGGTGGTGGCTCGCGCCGTGGTGGTTCGTGGTCGCGGGCGCGTGCCTGATCGCGATGCGCGGCGAGCCGTCGCTGTCGACGCCGATGATCTACAAGCCCGAGGGGCGCGACATGTGGACCACCTTCGTGCCGGGGCTCGTGCTCGCCGTCGCGGCGACCTGGGTGGGCATGCGACGCACCACGCTCGTTCGCCTGCTGGTCGCGCAGCTCGCCGTCCCCATCGGCGCGACCGCGGCCACGATCACCGTCTCGGGTGCGTGGCCGACGCTGTTCGGCGCCAAGCTCGCGCCCGTCGTGCCGCGGTTCACCGCGTGGATGTCGCCCCTCTTGCTCCTGCTCGCGCTCGGGTCCGCGGCGATCGCGCTCGGTCTCGTCGCGAGTGTCGTCACGCCCCTGCTCCGCCGGCGACCGGCGGAGCCCGCATCCTGAGGGTGCCGCCTACTTCGGGGGCTTCGCCTGACCTTCGCGCCAGCGCCGGCCCGCGGTGGTGCGATCGATCTTGACCTGCGGATGCTCCGCGTAGTGCGCGCGCAGTCGCGCCACGACGTCGGTCCGCTGCTCGGACAGATCGGTGGTCTGCGCGCCGTCGGCTTCGAGGTCGTAGAGCTCGGTCGTCCCGTCGGCGGGCTGCACGATCAATTGATGCGGCCACTCGACGACGCTCCACTGCAGCTCCTCGTGGATCACGACGGGGCGCACCGCGGTGCGCAGGGCGGCCGGCGCGTCGAGCAGCGCCGGCAACATGTCGACGCCGTCGAGCGGGCTCATCGCGGCCGGCGCGCCGAGCAGCCCGAGCAGCGTGGGCGGCAGGTCGACGAGCGAGATGGTGTCGGTGCGCCGGCCGCCGGGCACGCCCGGGATCTTGATCGCCAGCGGCACCCGCGTGAGCGCCGCGTAGGTCACCTTGCCGTGCGTCGCACCGAGCCGCGGGTCCTCGCCGAGCGACTCGCCATGGTCGCTGGCGAAGACGATGATCGTCTTGTCGGCGAGGCCGCGCGCCGCGAGCTCGTCGAGCAGGCGGCCGACCTGGTCGTCGATCGCGCGGAGCAGCGCGCGATAGGTGTGGCGCTTGTCGCCGCCGGTCGTGCTCACCTGGGCGCGCAGCGCCTTCGGCACGTCGATCTGGTGATGCTCGTGGACGTCGAAGTAGTGGACCCACACGAACGACGGCTTGCCGCCGGCGGCCGCGAGCGCCGCCATGCCCTTGTCGGTGGTGACCTGCGCGCTCACGTGATCGCCGACGTCCTGCTGATCCCAATCCGTGTGGACCGCATCCTTGCGGTCGAAGCCGCGCGCGAGCAGCGTCTCGC